>CAIPTO010000082.1 GCA_903867985.1 uncultured Elusimicrobia bacterium
GACAAGCGTCCCGGGGAAAGACCATCCATGGAGGAGGTTTATTCCCGCAAAAAAAACGGTGCAACAGCCAGTATTAAGCAGTCAGCCATCATGACATTTCTAAAAAACTTAAACCATGACATTTTAACTTGCTTGCAACAAGGCTATGCTTTTTGCGGGGCTTATGCGCCGGACACGGGAGAAATAGCAATGCGGCGTTCACCTGTGCGCGGGTTCTCTTGGACGGGGGACAGCTAAATTTCGCAATAAACCATCCGAATGGAGGCGTTGTGGAAGAAAAAAAAGAAGAAGTAGCCGGCGCGGCGGCGCCAAAAGACGGCGAGACTCCCGCTGAACCGGCGAAAGTCAGGTCCGGCGGCAAGGTCTTGAAAATAATTGCCGTCATTTTTTCCGTTTTGTCAGTGATTCTGATCTGCGCGGCGCTTTTCATGTATCAGAAGCTTTCAGGTTTCAGGGAGCTTCTTATGCCTCCGTCCGAGCCCGCGGGCAATTCCGCTTTCAGCGGCGGAGATGAGGGGGGCGTAATTTTGCCGGATGGTTTTAAGGGGCTCGGGGCTTCCGCGCAGGCCAAGGGTGGCTCCGCCCTTACCGTTTTCACTAATGCGGCGGAATACGCTCAGACGGCCGCGTCGATAACTCCGGAAGACGCAGAAAAAGCTGCCGACGCTTTTGCCAAATACGCCGATCGCGGCATCGTGAAAGATTTTATGGCGGAGTTGAAGAAAGACCCGGATTTTATCCAGGCGCTGAAAGAAAAAGACGCGAACAACCCGCTGGCAATGATCGCATCCGTGCAGAAGGTTAAGAGCATTCAGGGTCTGGTTTTCAAATTTATCATGCGAAAAGATTTCATGCCGCTGATGGTGGATGTTATGAACGACCCTGAAATGAAACCTCTGATAGGCAAACTTCCGATGGAAAATATGGGGCCGGCGGGACAGATGCTGAAGATGATGTCGGGCGCGGCGCGATCGCCTTCGGCGGAGATGGCGCAGTCTGAAAATAATGAGGCGGTTTCCGAAGAGGAAGACGGCGAACCGGCCATTCTGGACAATTCAGCTATGCGGAGTCCGGCTCGTTCGTCCGGAACCGCGCTGAAAAAGAAAAAGCCGCCACTTCCGAACGAATAGAAAAGCGCGCGGTTTCCTGTTTGACAGGCTTAGCGTATATTGATTTAATATACGTATATGTCCCATAGACGGCTGACAAAAATCATTAAGAGCGCGGCTAAGCCCATAAGCATTTTTATCGTCCCGCACAACAGCCTTCCCTCCATACGGTTTAACCTCCCTGTGGCGCTTCTTCTCGCTTTCGGCGTCTTTTGGACCGGACTTACGGTCTGGGCGGGATATATAGCCGGCCGGCAATTCGATTATTACGTTACCAAAACAGATAACAGGATCCTGCGCGCCAAGATGGATTACGTGTCACAGCAGGTGGAAAAAGGCTTAGCCTATCTTGAGATAACCCGCAAGACCGATCGCCAACTTCGCAAGATGCTGGGTATGAATCCTAATCTTATAGACGACAGTTCTTCCGTGGGCGGCCCCACCGCTTCAGATCTTTCTGATTTCAGAAAACTCCTTGCAAACAAGGCTTCCGAGATACGGGAAACCTCGCTTAATAATTCGATTTTTAAGATGCAGGAAGAATCCCGCCGCCGGCTTGCCAGCTATTCCGAGGTCACCTGGTACATAGCCAACAAATATAACACCGCCAAGGCCACCCCTTCCATCTGGCCGACAGCCGGCCGCATAACCTCCTACTATGGCTATCGCATCGCGCCTTTGAGGATCGCCAGCGAATATCATACAGGCATAGATATCGCCAATGAGCCCGGCACTCCGGTTTATGCCACCGCTGACGGTGTCGTGCGCTACTCCGGCTGGGCCAACGGCTACGGCTTATCCATGGTTCTGGACCACGGGTTCGCGTATTCCACCCTTTACGGGCATCTGAGCGAGCTGGTGGTCAAAGAAGGCGCGCAGGTCCGGCGCGGGCAGCTGGTCGGGCGCATCGGTTCCACCGGTACCTCCACCGGTCCCCATCTTCACTACGAGGTCTGGCTTGACGGTACGCCTAAAAACCCGATGCCTTATCTTCAGAGGGATAACAAGAACAGCCCTTTAGCCGATATTTTTGAAGGAATATTTTCCTGACGCGGAGAAGAGGAAAGGAGACGCAGTCATGTTTAAGAGTTCTAATATAAATTTCGACACTAAAAATCCTGACACGGTTATAGGCCACGAGGCTTATTTTCAGGGCACTCTGACCGCCAAAGGTTCTTTACGCGTGGATGGCCGTATCGACGGGTCCATCGTGGACGCGAAGATCGTGACTATCGGTAAGACCGGAAAAATAAAGGGGGACATCTCCTGCGTGGTTTGTTGCGTTTCCGGCGATGTGACCGGTAATATCTCAGCTCTGGATCATATCGAACTTACGTCCGGTTCGAAAGTGGCCGGCGATCTGCGCGCCCCAAAAATTGTGATAGAGGAAGACGCTGTTTTTAACGGCAACTGTTCGATGACCGGCCTTAAAAACTTTAAAATTGAAAATTCAGAAAAGGTGGCCCAATAATATGATATCGCTGCTTTCCAAATATAAACGGAGCATCTTCATGGTGGTCGTAGTCATTTTTATTGGTTCCATCTTTTTTGTAAGCGGCCAGATCTTCTCTTCCGCGTCCTCGAATTCCGTGGCAGATGTTGGTGGCACAAAGATCCCTTACCAGCGCTTTTCGCTGCAGGTCAACCGGGTCCTCGCCAACCTTAAGGACTCCGGCACCGAAGTCAATGATACCGTGGCCAAGAGCGTGAAACAGGAGATTTTCAGGGAAATGGTTATTGAGGAACTTCTTTCGCAGGAGGGCGCCAAGATGGGGATGAGCGTGCCCGACTTTGAGGTCGCGGTGGAAATACAGAACACGCCCCAATTCACGGAAAAGGGCGTTTTTAATCCTCGGATTTATTTCCAGACTATTTACAACGAATTCCGGATGTCGCCGAACGATTATGAAGCCTGGCGCAAGAAAGCGCGTATGGCCGGCAAGTTTAAGCAGTTCCTGTCCACAAATGTGAAGGTGACGCCCGTGGAGCTTCAGGCCTATTACCTGTCTAAGAATAAGAGCCTTAAGGATTTTGAAAAGAATAAAGCCAAATATCTTGATGAACTCTCTAAGGAAAAATTCTCCCAGGTGGCCAGTTACCTCCTGCGCCAGCTGACCACGCAGATGGAGATCAAGAGTTATCTTGAGCTGCGCGAGCAGGGCCGGTAACAGAGGTTGAGGCGCAGGTGCCTGCAAAGGATCAGGGGCAGAAGAAGCCGGATTTATACTCTGCCTTTACCTGCCGTTAACCCCGTGATTGAAATCCATAACCTTACAAAAAATTTTGGCGCCTACAAAGCCGTGGACGCCTTGAGCCTTAATATCTCCCCTGGGGAGATATTCGGTTTTCTGGGTCCGAACGGCGCGGGCAAGACTACTACCGTCAAGATATTGTCGGGTATCATGAAACCCACTTCGGGCCGGGTCCTTGTGGGCGGTTTTGATGTGGTAAAGCAGCCGCTGGAGGCCAAAAAAGTCCTTGCCTATATCCCCGACGAGCCGTTCGTCTATCCCAAGCTTACCGGTTTTGAATTTCTGCGCTTTATCGGCGATATCTACTCCATCCCTTATAAAGAGCAGCGGGAGCGCATCCCTGAGCTGATGGATCTTTTTGAAATCTCCGCCCAAAGCGGCGAGCTTCTTGAATCCTACTCGCACGGCATGAAACAAAAACTGCTTATAGCCAGCGTTCTCCTGCGCAAGCCCCGTGTTGTCCTGTTCGACGAGCCTACTGTCGGGCTGGATCCGAAAAGCATACGGCGTTTCAAGCAGCTTCTGCTGGATATATCCAAGGACGGGACGGCGGTCTTCATGTGCACTCATATCCTTGATATGGCGGAAAAGCTCTGTACTTCCCTGGGCATTATTTCCGCCGGCCGCCTGATAGCTAAAGGCACTGTAGCCGAAGTTAAAAAACTGGCCTCCGGCGCCCACTGCGACCGTTCTCTGGAAGAAGTGTTTTTGGAATTGACCGCGTAACCGGAAGATCGGCTCCGATCTTCTGATCTCCTGTTTTCCGGTTTTAACTATGCTGAGCGTCCTTTTGAAAAGAAAGGTCCTGACCTTTAAAAACAGGATAAAAGCGATGAAGGGGTGGCATCTGGCCAAGACCCTGATGTTCCTGCTTGTCGGCCTGCTGATGCTGCTGGGGCTTTACGGCGGATTCTGGAGGCTTCTGACCTATCTGGAAGGCGTGCCGCTGATCGGGCCCATGCTTGCCTGGAAACTCACCTCCATGATCCTTCTTATCACTTTTTCCATGGTCATAGTTTCTTCCATCATAATCTCAATGACCACACTCTATTACTCCTTTGACCTTAAATTTCTTTTTTCCTGCCCCATAAGCCTGCGCTCCCTTTTCATGGATAAAGCCATGGAGACCGTGTTTTATTCTTCGTGGACGCTGCTCCTGGCAGTCTTGCCGTACATTATAGCGCTGGGCCGGGTCAAAGGACTCGGCACCGGTTTTTACCTGTCTTATGCGCTGCTGATGATTCCTTTCGTAATGCTGGCCGGCTCTTTCGGCATTATTTTCAGCACGCTGGTCATGTACCTTTTCCCTTCTTCCAGTACCAGGGATATCACCTGGCTGCTCGGCAGCCTGTCAGTATCCTTCGTTTATATCGCGTTCCGCTTTATGAAGCCGGAAACGCTTCTTAGGCCTGACAGTCTGGAGGTTGTGGCTCAGTATATACAGTATCTGCAGTCCCCGACCGCGCCGTACCTGCCGTCTTGGTGGGTCACGAAGGCGATGATATCTTATCCAGCCGGAAACTGGGGCGCTTTCTTTTTTTACGCCGGCGTGCTTTTCGCGGCGGCCCTTATAATTTACGCGGGCGTGTATCTGGTTTCCGGTTTCGTCTACGCCAAGGGTTTCAGCGGGGCCCAAAGTTCGCCCAGGTTCCGGGGGACGGCCAGGTTGATCCCGGAGCAGCGGATCGTGATAAAACTCGGGAAATTCAGGCAGTTGCTTACCTTTTGCTGGAAGGACCGGCTGCTGCTCCTGCGCGACCCGCGCTACTGGTCGCAGCTCATACTCATCGCGGCCCTTATCGTAGTCTATCTTTTCAGCATCCGCCAGCTTCCGCTGGATTCGCAGGATATAAAGAGTCTGGTTTCGTTCCTTAATATAGGGGTGGCGGGATTCGTGATGGCGGCTATCGGGCTGCGGTTTATCTTCCCGGCTATCAGTCTCGAAGGCGGCAGTTTCTGGCTTATTAAATCCTCTCCGGTCACCATCTCCCAGGTCATGAAAGAAAAACTGCTGATCTCTATCGTCCCTTCGGTCGTGATCGGGGCGGTTCTGATAACATGCTCAAACCATCTGCTGAACGCCGACTTTTTTATTTCCGCGCTTTCAACCTGCAGCATTGTCATGGCCGCCGTGGTGATCTCCGTGATGGGAACCGGTTTAGGCGCGCTCTTTCCGGATTTTAAGGTGGAAAATATCCACCAGTTGGAATCTTCTTACGGCGGCTTCATCTACATGGCCTGCGCGATGGGTTATCTCGGTCTCCTGGTCGCTTTAGAGGCATGGCCGGTTCAGATGCATTTTGCCCAGCGCTTCGGCCGGGCGCATCCGTGGGACTGGCGGGGGGTGGCGCTGTGCGCTGTCGCTTTTACGGCGCTTAACGCGGCGGCGCTTATAGTGCCCTGGAAACTGGGGCTCAGGAACCTTGAGCAGCATGAGATTTAGCATGAGGATCAGCAGCCGGTATCCGGTAATGAGTGGCTGTTCACGGATGTGGAAAACATGAAAAAAAACAAGTTTCAATATTTTTTATCTTTTTTTACCGGTTATATATTACTGTCTGTAACCGGCTGCTTGTTGCTGGCCGCCGGTCACTGTTTCGCGGCCAATCAGTACGCCGGGAAATTTTTTGCGGAAGGAAGTTCCAAAAAATCCGAGTTCGCGCTCACTTATGACGATGGCCCCGGCTATATAACTGAAGACCTGCTGAAACTGCTGGACCGGTACAGCGCCAAGGCGACTTTTTTTGCGACCGGCCAGTCCGTCCGTAAGTATCCCAAAAAAGCCGCGGCCGAGAGCGCAGCCGGACATCTGATCGGCAACCATACCGATAAGCACGAATTTTATCCGAAAGTTGGAAAGAGACCTGACCGCGAAAAGATCCTGGAAAAGGAATTGGAAGACGCAGGCGCCGCTATCGTGTCCGCCGCCGGTGTCAAGCCTGTGTTTTTGCGCATGCCGAACGGCTATGACAGGGACTGGGTCAGAAAAGTGGCAGCCAGAAAAGGTTATATCCTGGTCAATTGGACCTACGGCAGCGATTGGACTAATATACCGGAAGCCGAAATGACGGGGGGATACCTTAGAAATCTAAAGCCGGGAGCTATTCTTCTTATGCACGACGGCGGGGGGAAGAGCCGGGAAAAGACGCTGCGCATAACCGAACAAGTGCTGAAAGAAGCCGCGTTAAGAGGGCTGCGCCCCGTGACGATAAACGTGCTTTTAGCCATACCTGATGCTAAGACGATATCCGGTACTGCAAAGTAACCGGTATAAAGTGCAGAATTATAATCGGTTACGGGTGTCATTCGTGAGCCCGTCCCGGTGCGTGTAAAAGAAAGCGGAATAAATTTTGTAGAATTGTGTTGTATCGATTATACCCCTAGCGGGGTGCGACAGGCGGGCAAGTGGCGGAACTGGTAGACGCGCAGGTCTCAAAAACCTGTGATCTCACGGTCGTGAGGGTTCGATTCCCTCCTTGCCCAAAACTTTTGCGGCTATCCTGATAAGGGGTAATACCTGGAATTATGACCATAAGATGATCGGGATCTGTATAGATGCCGGTTTGTGGGGGTTAGAGAGGCGCCGGGTGGCGTCTCTTTTTTATGTGTAAGGAATGCTTATCCGGGTGGGTTCCGCTTTTGGCTTCCAGCGAAACTCGGTCTCCTGCAGTTCCACGGCGATCTGGATTATCTCTTTTATGACGCAGGTGACGGGTATGGAAAAGATTATGCCCCAGATGCCTCCCAGTTCCCAGCCGGCCAAAAGAGCGAAGAGCACTATGGCCGGGTTAAGTTTTACGGCCTTTTTCATTATATAGGGCTGTAGGAACCAATCGTCCATAAAGCGGAGGCCGGTAAAAAAGATCAGTATTTTTATTATGGGCAGAGTGGTTCCAAACTGCAAATAAGCGACTATGGACGATACCACTGCTCCGACGAAGGCGCCCGCGTACGGCACAAGACTTGAAAAGCCTATCAGTATGGCGATGAAGGCGGAATAATTTAAATCCATTACTAAAAGGCCGCTGAAAGCGATAAGGAAAATTATCAGGGCTTCGGTAAGTATCCCGCGCAGGTAATTACCCAATGAAGCGTCTATGCGGGAAGCTATGTGGAGTATAATTTCCGCGTGCCGGGACGGGACATGGTCCATAAGGTAGTCAAGTATGTCCGAGCCGCCCAGCAGTATGAAGAAAGTTATGAACGGCACTACGAACAAAAGCGTGAGGACCGGGATGAGCGTCAGCAGAAACTGCGGGATGATTTCCAGAACATGCGTTAGCTTTTCGTTCAGTTTTAAACTTGCCAGGAACGGGTAGCTGTTTACGAGTTTTGAGTTCAGATTCAGAACGAACTGCTGGATGCGGTCGGCGTAAGCCGGCCACGACTGCTGCAGTGTATCCATCTCGAACGAAAGGAAATGAAAAAGAAGATATATGCACACGAAGATAAGGACGCCCACCGTCATGTAGAGGCCGATGACGGCGTATAGCCGCTTTATCCCGCGCACTTCAAAGTATTTTATTATCGGATTAAGGATGTAGGCGAGAGCGGCGCTGAGGATGAAAGGGAATACCGCGCCTTTAGCCAGAACCAGCATATAGGCGAACCCCAGGACGATAAAAACCGGGAGGATGAATTCCCGGTAACTTCTTTTAGCGGCGGGTTCGTTAGCCATAAAAATATCCGGATTTCTTTATCCCTGCGGCTTCTCTATCACGGCGCGCAGGCGGGCCGACATGATCTTGGCCAGTTGCGTGGCGATGACCACGCCGATCTTAGGCCGCGCGAAAAGCAGCGTTTCCAGCTTGATTTTAAATAGCATGAAGACTTTCGTCTCTTCAAGCGCGTAAACGGTGGCGGTTCTGGGCATCTCTTCAAGGAGCGCCATCTCTCCGAAAAATTCTCCGGGTTGCACCTCGGCGATGATCTCGCTCTTCTCCGTATCGCGCTCCATTCTTGACAGCGCTATCTTGCCGGAGAAGACTATGAACAGCGCCCGGCCGATGTCGCCTTGGGTGAAAATGGTCTCGCCTTTGAGATATGTGCGTTCCTGAAGGTTTTCCAGGATGTGAATAAGGTCCCGTTTTTTTATGCCTTCAAAAAGACGGATGCTTTTCAGGAAATCTATTTTTCTGAGCGTTTCCTTGTCGTAGAGGCGGTTTAATATGTTTATCACTTTAAACATTCTTTCTCCCGTGAAAAGTGCGGATATAGGTTTGGGGGCGTGGCGGAGTCGGATTGCGACCCGTGCTTTTTCCTATTTTTTAAAGAATCCGTAAATACTTTGCGCCGCGCGAAACCAGCCGGACGAAATGCCGCTCGCGACTGTCTGAACGGCGCTGACGACCGGGTCCAGGGCGGTAAGTTTCCCGTCCGCGTTCAGGGCAAGGTATTCCACTGCCTTGGCGGTATAGCGCACCTGTCTCAGGGTGAGGATCGCCTGCGCTGCGAGCGCGACGAAAGCCAGGGTCGCTACGATTACGCATACTGTAATTACGGTTGTCATGATATTCTCCTGAGAAAAAAATAAAGGGCTGATTTCAGCTTCTTATTAGAGTATATAAAATTTCGCCCCGTTCATTACTATTGCCGCTCGGTAATGGGGGGGGGGCGGCTGCGTTCCGCGCATGATTGCGGCCGGCAGGGAGGCGCTATTTGTTTAAGATACGGCGTTCAAGAACCTTGATCCTGGCCAGTAGGATGTCGTTGTTAAAGGGTTTGGGCAGGTAGTCGTCCGCCCCTGTTTCATAGCCGCGCACCTGGTCTTTGGCTTGTGTCATGACGGTCAGCATGAGTACGGGCATCTTCTTAAATCTGCCGTCCCTTCTTATGTGGTTCAAGAGTTCAAATCCGTCCATCTCCGGCATGTTCACGTCCAGCACCGCCATATCCGCCCCGTCGGCCTTAAGCCTCTCCCAAGCCAGGAGTCCGTTCATCTCCGCGGCCACCTCGTAACCCGCTTCGGTAAGTACTTCAGCCAGCAGGTCCCTGAAAACATCGTTGTCTTCGGCTATCAGTATTTTCATAAATTTCCCTCCGCCCTGCCTTTATAAGTGTATCCGGTTCCGTAAACTGTTTTTATATTTTCCCCGTATGATCCCAATTTGTGTCTCAAAGATTCCACATGTTTATCGATGGTTTCAAAATTGACATGGCCGGATTTTTCCTGCCAGATAGTCTCCATCAGGGATTTTCTTGAAACCACGTGGTTTTCGTTCCCCAGGAGCATGAAAAAAATTTCAAATTCTTTAGGCGTTAGATCGTCAAGGATTTTGTTTTTGCCCGAGGGCAGGCGCAATTTAACGGTTTTTGCGGCTCTGTCCGTTTCAATATGCCCGTCCGCGGACTTGATCAGGGTCCTGGCCATGTTCAGGCTGGGTAAAAGACGCCGCATGTGGGCTTTTGTTTTTGAAAGCAGCACCTCTTCGTCTATATCGCTGGTTATAAAATCGTCGGCTCCGTTCTCAAGGAAACCGGAGATATCCGAATTGGAGACTTTGCCCGGGCGGCTGAAGACTATTACCGCGATATTATTCCTTCCGTTCAGGAGGGTTTTAAGATCCCCGGGTGAAGCGAGCCCGTCGGCGCATATTTCCACGAACGCCAGTCCCCAGGCGTCCTTAGATATACTGTTGATCGCCGCCAGGTTCGGGAGCGGAGTGACGCTGAAACGCGCTCTGGAAAACACGCTGCGCCATTTGTCGGATGTTTCCCCGTCCTGGGTGACAAGCCATAAAGTGAATTTAATCATAATGCGTAATCCGGGTATTATATAATAAGTACCACATATATCCGATATGTCCGGCTATATCTGAAACTCTAAATTTGGCCGGACCATGAGCTGACTATACCAATGGCGTTGTTATAATGTAATATTATTATAACTTTTCTGAAACATCGTTTCCGTACAATTTAACTGAACGGTACAAAGGGAGATTACTATGGATTTAAGTACTATTTTCGGAGTATTCGCTTTCGCGCTGCTTATTTTCGTGGGTATAATCACCCACCAGCTTACAGATTCGCTGGTGAATCTGCACGGCGTTTTCGTCGTGCTCGGCGGCTGTTTTGTGGCTATGCTGCTTAACACTCCGCTTAAACACCTGGTCAAAGCGTTTGTGGGACTGAAATCGCTTATGCTGGATGATAATAGCGATGTTCAAAAGATCATCCCCGTTATGACCAGTCTGGCGGAGCAGTGCCGCATGAGGGGGCTGTCCGCTCTTAAGGACGCTGATCCTGCCATTGCAAAAGGCTTTCTGAGCCGAGTCTCGCTGGCCGCGCTGGAGTACAACGACTTTAATTTCGTAAAGCAGGTAATTGAACAGGAAATTAACCAGGGGGCCGATGAGACCAATGAAGTTGCGAATGTCTACCGGACAATGAGTCTTCTTATGCCCATGTTCGGCCTGCTTGGTACGCTGATCGGTATCATAGGCGTGCTGCGCGATCTCGCCAACCCGGAAAACGTCGGTCCGGCAATGGGCGTAGCCATAACTTCGGCTTTTTACGGCATCTTCCTGGCTAATATGGTTTGCGTTCCTATAGCCGGCAAGATCCGCTCCAGGATCTGGCTGGACGTTAAAATGAAGTCCATGATCCTGGACGGCGTTCTGGAAATAATGAAAGGCAGCATTCCTATAGTTGTGGAGCGGAGGCTGCAGGCTTATCTGGGTTAGCCCGGTCTTTTCGGTCGCCGCGACATCTGTTTTGAGCGTGCGTTAAAGAAGCACCTAAGGTTTCGGGGAATATTTATGGAAAAGAAAAACTCGCTTTTCGCCGGATTGAATTCAGCCCCGGCCTCCCCGTTCTCTCCGGCGGCCGCGCCCAAACCGGCTGCTTCTGATCAGGATATTACGGCTCTTAAGCAGAAGATGGAGGCGCTGGAGGGGAGTATCGCCGCCGTGCTTGAGAAAAAAATAGGAGAGGCTTTAAAAGGCTCCGTTTCGGCCGCGCCCAGGCCTCCTGACATGAGCGCTCAATTTTTGCTGGCCAGAATAGGCGAGCTGGATAAACGGCTGGAAGAATTTACCCGCAGCGCCACAGTGTCTTCTACACAGATGAAAAATATTGAGGAGTCCAAGATCAGCGCCCGCCGCGAGATAGAGGATCTGCTTAAAGTTGTGCGCGAGCAGCAGAAGTATTCCGAGCTCGACCGCCAGATGCACGATCAGCTTGAGAAATCCTGGCGCCGGGTGGAAGAGCTGGAAAAAAAGCTGATGGATTTTTACGGCTCGATCCTGGCCGGCCAGCAGAAGAAAGAAGATATAGACGGCATGCTTTCCAGAGACCTCGGCGGCAGGATAGAGGCGCTGGCCGCAAGGCTTGAACTGCACACGCAGGCTGTGGAGACTAAACTTCTGGCTCAGAGCGCTTCCCTTGCGGCGGTGGCTGATATAAAAAAAGAAGTTATGGCAGAACTCGGCAGGACCCGCGAGGAAACCATAGCTCTCGGAAAGGAGCAGGCCGCGGCTTTGCGGACCATGTTTGAGGAACTTATGCCGGGCTCGGTTACCGCCGAACTTGAGCGGAGCCGCCGGGACGCGGCCGAAGAAATAGGGCTTTTTAAGAAAGAGTTCTCCGGATATATGGCTGACATGCGGGTAATGCTTGATAATTTTAACCGCGCGGCGCGTGAGAACCTGGTCAGAGCTGAGGGGGTGCAGGAATCCGTCGCCAAAAATACGGCAGACACCGCCGCCCTTCTCAAGGGTAATTTTGAAAAGATAAGCGAAACTCTGGACCGCGAAGGCGGCAAATTCCTGTCTGAACTTGAGCAGCGCAACAGGCGGCACTTTGAAGCCCTGAACACGAAATACGCGGATGCTCTTTCGAACGCGTCCGTGCTGGATTTTATCGGCGCGTCGGCGGACGCTTCACTAAAAAAGATGGCGGCTCTGGAAGAGACGCTTTCCGGCCTGATAAATCAGGTAGATAAAGACAGACTCAGCGCGGCGCTGGGAGTTTCCGGCATGCTTATCCGTAAAAATTTTGAGGCCATGGAAGCGCTGCTGGCCGGGATCAGGCAGGACGCGTCCGGGCTTGAACGGATTAAAAATGAGACTGGCGAAAAATTAAAAGGCGTTTTCAGAGAAGGCGGCAAATAACGCTATGATACACCGAAACCGGAGGGAAGAACTGGAAAATCAGCTGAACAAGGGCGCTCTTTGGGCCGTCACCTACGGCGACCTTATGAGCTACCTGATGATATTCTTTCTGGTTCTCTTCTCTTTCTCCATAGCGAAGACTGACAAGGCCAAGACCCGTAAATACGAAGAGTCGCTTGTAAACATCCAGAAAGCTTTCGGCGGTAAGTTAGACAAAAAACAGGTTGAGCGCGCCAAAGCCCAGGATCAGGAAGATAAAGTGGCCGACAAGCTCAAGGAGAGCATGGCGAACAATCAGATGTCCAACCTGGTCCAGATAGATTCTAACGAACACAGGGTGAGGCTGGTTCTGACCGAAGCGGTACTTTTTGATTCCGGCAAGGCGGACCTGAGGGGGCGGGCTAAAGACGTTCTTAAATCCATAGCCGAGGAGCTAAAGAAGCTGCCCAACGAAGTGCAGGTCGAGGGTCATACCGACAACGTGCCGATACGTGCCGGGCGGTACGCCACCAACTGGGAACTGTCTATGGCCCGGGCCTACAGCGTTATACAATTTTTGGAATCGACAGGCATGGATCCCAAGAAACTGGCCGGAATCGGCTATGGGGAGAACCGGGCGGTGGCGGAAAATACCACTATAGAGGGACGAGCCAAGAACCGCCGCATAGAGATCTCGCTGCTGAAGACCGATTAAGATTCCCTGAGTCAAAATAACTTTTTAAGTCAACCCCGAAAAGTCAGGTTCCTTTTTGATGTTTTTGTGCCCCAAACATCAAAGGGAGCCCGTTATATTTTGTATAATTACTCTGATTTATACGTCACGATACGAGGATACTACACAGATGACCACTGAAAACATGGACTACTCCAAAACGGTTTTTCTGCCTAAGACGGCTTTCTCCATGAAAGCCGACTTGCCAAAAAAAGAGCCCGGCCTGCTGGAGTTCTGGAATAAAATAAACCTTTACGCCAAAATGCTGGAAAAACGCAAAGACGCCAAGCCTTATATCCTGCACGACGGGCCGCCGTACGCCAACGGCCACATTCATATCGGCCACGCCCTGAATAAACTCCTAAAGGACATGACGGTAAAGTCCCGCTGCCTCACCGGTCATTATACACCCTATGTTCCCGGCTGGGACTGTCACGGCCTTCCCATAGAGCAGGCCCTGCTCAAAGAACTGAAGATGGGCAAAAGGCATATTGACGACGTAGCCGCTTTCAGGAAAAAGGCCAGGGAATTCGCCGGGAAATTTATAGACATACAGCGCGAAGAATTTAAGCGCCTGGGGATCATGGCCGATTGGGCTAATCCGTATATCACCATGTCCAACGACTACGAGGGCACGGTCATAAAAGCTTTCCGTGAACTGCTGGAAAAAGGCCATATTCACCGGGACAAGAAGACTATTTACTGGTGCATCTCCTGCGAGACCGCCCTGGCCGACGCAGAGGTTGAATACAAGGACAAGACGTCGCCGTCCGTCTATGTTAAATTCCCGCTCCGGGACCCTTCAATATCTCTTTTCGGCGCCGCAGTCGAAGGGAGAAAGGTTTCTATCGTTATCTGGACCACCACGCCCTGGACCCTGCCGTCCAATATGGCGGCCGCCGTCTCGAAAGAAGAAACCTACCGTCTGCTGAACATAGATGGGGAATATCTGGTAGTGGCCGATAAACTGGCGGATTCTTTCCTTGCCGAAACCGGCGTTAATGCTTCTAAGGGCGCGCAGATCCCGGGCGAAAAATTGGTGGGCCTGAAATACGACCATTGCCTTGCGCCGCATATGCCTGAAAGCCGCCGCTTTCCAAGGGTCATAATCTCCACTGATTTCGTGGATATGTCCACCGGCACGGGCATCGTGCATATAGCGCCCGGACACGGAGAAGAAGACTTTCACGCCGGCAAGAAATGGGGGCTTGAAGTGTTCTGTCCGGTAAACGAGGAAGGCCGCTTCACCGCTGACGCCGGCATATTTGAGGGGCTGAAAGTTTTTGAGGCAAATGAAAAAGTGCTTGAAACTTTGAAAGGAGACGGATTGCTGCTCGGCTCCAAGGTCATATCTCACAGCTATCCGCACTGCTGGCGCTGCAAACAGCCTGTCATCTTTCGCGCCACTGAGCAATGGTTTCTCAAGGTGGACCTGAAAGACCTGCGCGGAGCGCTGCTTAAGGAAGCCGACAAGGTAGAGTGGATCCCCAAAGCCGGCCACGAGCGTATGGTTTCAATGCTCAAACAGCGGCCAGACTGGTGCCTTTCCCGCCAGAGATACTGGGGGACTCCGATCATGGCTCTGTACTGCGAGGACTGCGGCAAGCCTCAGACAGACAGCGGCCTGCTGAAAGGCTTTGAGGAAAGAGTGTTCAGCGAAGGCAGCGATTTTTGGTTCTCCGAAGATGTTAAAAGCTTGCTCCCCACGGGGTATAAATGCGCCTGCGGCGGAACCGCGTTCCGCAAAGAAAAAGACATCATGGACGTATGGCTGGATTCGGGCGTTTCCTGGTACGCGGTCTTAAAAGACAAAAAAAGGTTCCCGGTGACCGGTAGCCAATCCGCCCTGTCACCTATGACCGCTGGTTCCGCCTACCCCGCCGACATGTACCTGGAAGGTTCCGACCAGCACCGCGGCTGGTTCCAGACCTCGCTTATTCCGTCGGTGGCGCTCAACGGCCATCCGCCCTATAAGACAGTGCTTACCCACGGCTTCGTCCTGGACGACCACGGCCGGGCCATGCATAAATCCATGGGCAATGTCGTAGCTCCCCAGGAAGTAATAACCAAGTACGGCGCCGAAGTGCTGCGCCTCTGGGTGGCTCTGAGCGACTATTCAGAGGATATCCGCATTTCAGACAAGCTTCTCAGCGGCCCCATAGACACCTACCGCAAGATCCGCAACACTATGCGCTACCTGCTCGGGAATTTGAGCGACTTTAAACCCGAAAACAGGCTTGAGGAAGCCCGCCTTCTGGAGATAGACCGCTATATACTTATGCGCCTGGCTGAAGTCACAGCTAAGGTGCGCGGACATTATGAAGCATTCGAGTTCCGTCAGGCCATACGCGCCGTCACGGATTTCTGCATATTGGACCTTTCGGCTTTTTATCTGGACGCTATTAAGGACCGGCTATACACTTATAGCGCGGATTCCGTGGAGCGCCGCTCAGCCCAGACCGCGCTTTACGACATACTGACCGCCGTTCTTAAGATGATCAGCCCTGTGCTGTCGTTCACGGCCGAGGAAGGTTGGCAGACGCTTAAGGCCGAGATAGCGCCGGGGCTTGAAGAGAGCGTTTTCCTGACCGACTACCCCCGATTTGCGGACTCACGGCTGAATAAAGAGCTTGGAGAAAAATGGGCGCGCATGATGGGGCTGCGCGAAACAGTTACTAAGGCCATAGAGGAGCGCCGCCGCGAAACCGTCGTCGGCTCTTCGCTGGAGGCCAAAGTCACTTTCCGTACCTCCGGCGCGGATATGAATAAATTCCTTTCCGATACGCTGTCTTTCTGGCCTCAGATACTTATCGTTTCATCCTGCGCGCTTGAGTTTGACCCCGCGGCCGGGGAGTTTGAGGTCCGGGTGGAGCATGCGGACGGAGACAAGTGCCCGCGCTGCTGGCAATGGAAGAAGGATATAGGGGCGGATGCCGCGCGCGCCGGGGTCTGCGGCCGCTGCGCCGAAGCCCTGAATAAAATAAAGGCCTGAACCGGGACACTGGACTATGGGTCTATTTGTAAACGCCTGTGAGAAAATTAAGACCCCCGGTTTACTTCTCCGGGGCTTTGAACCGGCATTGGTGCTGGCGATTTTTTCCCTGGACCGCTTCACTAAGGCCCTCGCTATTAAACATCTGTACCTCAAATCTGAGGTGATCCTGCCTTTTTTAAGGTTTACGTACGTTGAAAATACCGGCGTGGCTTTCGGTATGTTCAGAGATAGCAATAATTTCTTTATCGCTTTTTCCGTCGTTCTTATCGCCGCGCTGCTGGTTTTCAGGATGAAATGTTCCGTGCGCGGCCTGGCCGCCACCGCGGGCTTTGCGCTGGTTTTGGGAGGGGCTTTGGGCAACCTCTACGACAGAATATTTTACGGGTTTGTGGCGGATTTTTTCGATTTTTCTTTTTTCCCTGCGGTTTTCAACGTCGCCGACAGTGCGATAACGGTCGGAGCCTTTTTTCTGATATTAGGCCTCAGGGAATGATTTCAAGGAGTTAGCGGAGTTACTGTCTTGCTGCCGCGCTGTCTGTAATTTTTATGAAAAAATATCTCGCTATTCTAACCCTGCTGGTTTTTACGGCCGCCTGCAACAGGTCGCCTGAATATTATTTTGAGCAGGGGAACCGTCTGGCTTTGTCCGGCCGGAGTATGGAGTCCGTTGAGATGTATAACAAGGCCCTGTTGCTGAAGAAGAAGTACCCTGAAGCTCTTACTTCCCGGGCTCTGGTTTATGAAAAGCTCGGTGACAGGCAGAAGGCCGCGTACGACTATCAGAAGGCCATAGATATGGACCCGTCATACGGCCCGGCCTACAATAATCTGGCCGCGCTTTACCTGGACTCCGGAGAATACGCCGCGGCGGTCAGCCGTCTTTCCTCAGCTTTGGAGTTGGACCCCTCTTATGCGTACGCTTATCTCAACCGGGGTATAGCCCGCTATAAACTTTCCGACTATCCCGGCTCCATGGCCGACCTGAACAGGGCGATAGAACTGGATCCCAAACTTGAATTGGCGCGATATCAGCGCGCCCTTGCCGCGGTCAAGCTGGGCGACTCTGTAACGGCGCTAGGGGATTTGAATTTACTGCTGAGCGCCAATCCCGGCTCCGCCCCGGTGTGGTTTGCGCGCGGCCGCCTTAAGTATAACGCAAAAGATTATCCCGGCGCGATCGAAGATCTTAAAAAAGCCGTGGAGCTCAAACCCGGCGCCGGGGCTTATCTTTACTGGCGCACCCTTGCGGTTTTAAAGACCGGCCGATACGACGACGCGCTGAAAGACCTGAACCTCATACTGCAGGCCGCTCCTGCTTACGCGCGCGCCTGGCTTCTCAAAGGCGACGTTCATGCGCTTATGCGAAATTTGCCTGCGGCCCGTGAAAGCTATTCAAGAGCGCTGGCGCTGGACCCAGCCAACACCGGGCTTTACATGGTCAGAATGTCCGCCCTTGACCGTCCTGTTCCGGCTACGGTAATGAAGCCCGCGAAGAAGGGGCGAAAAAAGACTAAATAAAAGGCAGTTTAGGTGCGAAGTGAAGTAATTTTCCTTTGTTCAAGAGAGACCGCTTATGGCTGAAAAAAAAGAAATTTCCGGTTGGCGTAAAAGATTTCTCGCTAACAGGATGAGTTTTGAAAGCATCATGTTTGAAAAAGAGCTGGTCGTGCAGGATCGCGAAAGCCTTGGCAAGGGCCTGGCCGGCGCGCTCGCCATAGGGATATTCGCGTCGCTGCTTACCGCCCAGTGGGTGTTGAGGCAGGGATATTTGTTTACCGCCGCAGACTCCGCCGGCTTCCAGATGGCGTTCTCCTGTCTGGATCATTTCAAGTCCGGCGGCGTGTGGAATCTTTTTAAGCCGCTTTCAAACGGTTTCGGCGCGCCGGTGATACCGCCGCTTTACTATCTCACCTATGTGCCGGTCCTGAAATTCATCACCGGCAACCTGAATTGGGCGATGGTCCTGGTGAACACATTCTATCTGACCGGGTTGGCCCTGGCTCTCTTCATCGCCATAAAAAAGAACCGGAATAATAAATCCGGCTGGCTCGGCGTTTCTGTCGCCATGGCCATGCCTTTCGTCCTGGAAACAGCAAGGCATCCCGATTACAGACTGGCCTCCATGGCGCTGGCCGCGGCGGCTTACGCGGCTTTCATAAATTCAGAAGAATTCGAATATCCGTCCTGGAATTTGTGGTGCGGCGTTTTCTTCGGTCTCGGGTTTTTCTCCGACACCATGTTCTGGGTCTATATGCTCCCGCTTGTGCCTTTCATTATAAGCGGCCTTACCAATCAATTGTCCGGCGGTTCCATACTTAAGGGTCTGTTGCCGGGCGCAGTTCTGGCCCTGCCCTGGTACGCTTTCGCCTCCGTCTCCTGGGCGGTGCAGTATTTTTCCGGCTCCGCCGCGACGGACGCCTTAAGGCCGGGGCTGTGGCTCTGTCTGGCCGGCCTTTCCGGGGTCGCCGGTTTCCCGCTTTTCCTGCTGGGGGGAGCGGCGCTTACCTGGATGTATTTTTCCGTTTTTATGCCATACGCTTCCAGGAAAATAGTTGCCGCCTGGTTCTGGGTTCCTTTAGTGGTAGTTTATTTTCTGTTCAAAGGCCGGCCTGAATATATGTACCCCGCGCTTTTGCCCATGGCCGTGGCGGTGGCGGTGATGACGCCTGGCCGGGCGCGCAAATACCTGATGGGTCTGGCCCTGTGTTTACTTGTGGTGAACCAATCCGGGCTGGTGTCGCCTGTTTCGCTGTGGGGAGCGCGTTTAGCCGGCAGTCCGAAACCCTCTGGGGCGCAATACCGGATGCCGGAACTGATGGCCGAGCTTAAGTCAAGGGCGGCCGGGCCCCTGGCCGCTAAAGTTGCCCTGGTAGGTGAGGATGAAAACTTCAATCATACGAGCCTGAATTATCTTTCTGAGGAGATGGGACATGCCGCTATGAAGTTTGCCGTGCCGCAGCCCGGCACGCTCTCCCTGGCGGATTTCGTGGTCTATAAGACCGGCGCTTTCGGCGCTGTCAGATCCGGAGATTGGGCCCCGCTGGCCGCGGAGATTTCCAGGCCCTGGTTCGCTAAGGCTTTTTCCCGCGCGGCCTCGTTTAATCTGGCGGATACTTCACAACTTGTCCTTTACGCTAAAAACCCTGTATCCGGCCCCGCGTTCCCGGACGGGAAATATCCTTTTAAAAAAGTGAATCTGGGGGGGATCCTCATGGATGAGGGTACGCTCAGACTTTCCGGTTTTAATGCGGCCGGAGGCGTTTACGATACGGCCGTGCTTTTTTCTCCTTATGCGACGCTGGATGGCCTGGATATTTACGGCCTCAACATTGAGATATCCGGTTTTTCCTGCATCTCGCACACCGGCGCTGTCTCGGACATTCAGGCGACCGGAACCGGGATAGTACGGATCATTTCAGCAAAGATCAGCAACTACTCCCTGCAGCAGTATCTTGCCGGAAAATATCCGGGTCTGCAAAATATGGAGGTCAAGCTGGATAATACGGTGCAGATATCCGGAGAGCGTAACGGGGAAAAGGTGTATGGGGAACTTTCTCTGTCGGCGCGGCTGCCGGAAGTATATCTCCATCTGCAGAATTTAACTTACGCCGGGTATAACGTTCCCGATTTCCTGCTGGATATGTTTAAAATTAAATACGACCTGTCCGGGTTGCCATACGATATCCGGTTTAACCGCATAAAAGTTGCAGGCGAGATGCTGGAGATATCCTGAAAATGACAATCGTTCACCGCCGTCGCGTATTTAGCCCTTTATTCCTCTGCGTCTCCGTGTTTTTATCCCTGCTGTTGGGCGGCTGCGTACCGCTGCCGGAGGGAGCTCTGGCTGGCATCTCCAAACCCGACATCCAGGCGACCGAACCGCCATATACCGGGCTCGCGCCGGGCTACAAGACCTATGAAAGCGCCCACTTCATGGTAAAAGCTTATACCAGTGAAACGGCTGTGTCCTACTCCGTTATCTGCGAGGAGGGGTACAACCGGGTGATGGGCGACGTGGGGCTCTACTCCTTCGCTCTGGCCAAGCCCTATAATATTGTCGTCTATAAAGACTCTGCTGAGTATATAAAAAAGACCGGTCAGCCAAGTTGGTCGGGCGGGATGTCGCAGGGCAACGCCATATTGGTTTACGAGTCCCAGGGGGCCGGCGCCATACTCGCGCACGAAATGACTCATCTCATTTTTAACGAGTTCATGGGGCTGGCCAACAGCGTGGATTTTAAATGGATCAACGAAGGCCTGGCTGTATACGAGGAGACCAGAGCCTCCGTTTCCTCCAAAGCCGCTTATAGCCAGCGGGTGACTTCGCTGGTGGAGCCCAACCCCGTTCCTTTTTCGCAGATGATCAACCTGGCGCCGCAGGGTGAGCAGACCGCTGTTGTTGAGCGCTGGTACGCCCAGGTGGGCTCGGTGGTTTCTTTTATGATCAACGAAGGCGGTACGCTGGGTTTTTCCATATTTATTACTAAACTCAAATCCGGAGCCTCCGCTGACGCGGCTGTAGCTGAGGCGTTCCCGGGACTGTGGAAAAATATCGGCGATGTAGAGAAAGCGTGGCTGTTAAATATAAAACGCTAATTGCCATAAGCCATAGGCTTTAGGCTATAAGCTTTAAGCCATACGCGGAAAATAGGAACTCTCTAAAGTATACGGCGTACGACAAATAGCAATCGGCAGCCGGTATTCTGCCTATGGCGTATGGCTTAAAGCTTATAGCAGTTTATTATGCCCGACAAATTTGTTTTACCGGAAGAAAATTTAAAAAAAGCGGTAATTCCACTTGAGGGCGTCCATTGTGCCAGCTGTGTTGAGCGCGTCGAGAGCGGCCTCGCCCGCATGCCCGGCATCCGCAGGGTTTCCGTCCATCTTCCTTCAAGAACCGCTTTTCTAACCTATGACCCGGCACTCGCCACCACCGAAGCGATAACGCTGCGGATCGCCGAATTGGGCTACAAGGCGCTTGCTGTTTCCCAGTCGCCGGCTAAGGCCGAAAATATCGCCGGGGCGGAACTTGAGCGTGAGAAGCGCTATTTCCTGAAAAAATTTCTCGTCTCGCTCGCGGTTACGGGTTTCCTGCTGATGGGCCGCGTTTTTGATTCTTCGCCGTATACCATGATGATCGCCGCCGCCTTTGCCTGGTGGTGGTGCGGCTCCCATTTCCACGCCGGCCTTATCCGTTCGCTTAAGGCGCGCGCCGCGGATATGAATACGCTGGTCTCTTTAAGCACCAGCGTCACTTTTTTCTACGGTGTATTCATTACTGTTTTTCCGGCCGCTATGTCCATGTCATACCACGCGCAGTGGCACGAGGTGGCCATGCTTATCACCTTTATAAATCTCGGGCGTTGGCTTGAAGCCCGCTCAAAGAGCGCGGCGGCGGCAGCGGTCTCCAATCTGTTTAAAATCGCGCCCAAGTTCGCGCGCCGTGTCAGGGACGGCAGAGAGGAACTCATACGCGCTGAAGAAATACTGCCCGGCGACGTGATCTCGCTCCGGCCCGGGGAACAAGTGCCGGTGGACGGGGCGGTTCTGAGCGGCTTTTCAGCCATAGACGAAGCCCTTCTGACCGGGGAGGCGCTGCCGCAGGAGAAAAGTCCCGGTTCCAGGATTTACGCGGGGACGATAAATACTACCGGCGCGCTGGAATTCTCAGCCACCGGAGTAGGGGAAGATATGGTCCTGATGAAGATCATCAAGGCCGTGGAAGAAAGTCAGGCGGCTAAAACCTCCACCCAGCGGCTGGTTGACCGCATCGCGGCCTGGTTCGTGCCTTTTGTCCTGCTTACGGCTTTTACGGCGCTGGGATTCTGGCTTTATTATACCGACGTTTCCCGCTCGGTAAATGTGTTCGCGGCTGTGCTGGCGGTGGCCTGTCCCTGCGCTCTGGGGCTGGCCGTCCCCATGGCCTTGGCGGTCGGTTTCGGCCGGGCAGCCGGCCTCGGAATCCTAATAAATAACGGCGACGTACCTGAGCGCATTTCCAAAGTTGACGTTGTCATCTTCGATAAGACCGGCACCATAACCGAAGGCCGTCTTAAAGTATCAAAGCTGCGGCCCTGGAAGATAAGCGAAACCGAATTTCTGGCGCTGCTTTTAAGCGCCGAATCCAAATCAGAGCATCCCTTCGCGGCTGCGGTAAGACTTTACGCAGAAGGCCGCGTGCCTTCTTATGAGGCCCCGTCCGCTATAGAGGTGGTCCCCGGTAAGGGCGTAGCCGTTCAACTTAAGGACCGTGAGATCAAGGCGGGAAGTCAGAAGTGGTTCGTTGAGGAGGGGATAGCGCTGCCCGCGGATTCATTGGCGGAACTCAGGAATGATGACGGCTCTCTTCTCCTGCTGGCCGAAAACGGGCGGTTTGTCGGATATGTCGTGCTTGCCGATTCTATGCGCCCCGAAGCCGCCGGGCTCATCAAAGAGCTTGCTTCAATGGGCATAAAGCCTGTAATCGCTTCCGGAGACCGCGCGGCCGCGGTTTCAGCGGCCGCGGTAACGCTGGGCATTACTGAATTTTACTCCGAGGTTTTTCCAGAGGAGAAACGGCAGATCGTCCTGCGTCATAAAGCGCTTGGGCTGAAGGTCGCGGTCGTGGGTGACGGCTTTAACGACGCGGCGGCTCTCTCAGAAGCCGATATCGGAATAGCCCTACGGTCCGGCACAGATATCGCGGTCAAAGCAAGCGATATCACGCTTATGCATAACGGCATTGCCGGCGTAGCCCAGGCTGTGAAACTCGCCAGGATAATCCGCAGGGTTATTATCGAGAACCTGCTCTGGGCCTTTGCTTATAATATCATCCTCATCCCGCTCGCGGCAGGCGCCTTTTACCCGGCGTTCGGTCTGACCATCCCGCCGTATTTCGCCGGGGGCGCTATGGCCTTAAGTTCTGTTTCGGTGGTGATGAATTCGTTACGGCTTAAAAAGATGAAAATTTAATACAATGCCGGCCGCCCGGCAGCTAAAAAAGGAGATATCTCATGAAAAATAAATCTACCCGTTTCGGCTATACCTCGGCCCAGGCCCAGAGCGTGAATAAAATAAAGCTTCCGCCCATTGAGGCCTGGGAAAACCAGTATAAGCGGGATTACACTATCAGGATCATACATCCGGAATTCACCTCGGTCTGCCCTAAAACAGGCCTGCCGGATTTCGGCACTATTACAGTGGAGTATGTGCCGGGCAAACTTTGTCTTGAATTAAAATCGCTTAAATATTATTTTCTGCAATACCGCAACCTGGGTATTTTTATGGAAAACATCGCCAACCGCGTGCTTGACGATGTCGTCGCGGCCATAAAGCCCAAATCCTGCGTAGTCACGGGTGAATTTACGCCCCGCGGCGGCCTCCGTTCCGTCATTGAAGCAAAGTACAATCGTAAACTTTAGATGGCGGGTGGTGTTGTGGCAATGGCAATCCGTTTTTTTGTAGTCTTTCAGAAAGCGGCTGGCGCTTTCGGCGTCGGGAAACCTGGTTTAGGGGCGGACATTCGGTGAAATAATGGCGAATATAAAAGTCGTTCTGGTCACTCGTGATCTGGGGGTCGCGGGGTTTTGCGCCGCGGCCTTCAATAATTCTTTTGCGGATTTTGAATGCGCCTGCGACTCCGGAAAATTCAGGGAAGCGCTGAAAGCCGGGTTCGACGCCATTCTGCTGGATATGGCTGATCTGGCTGATTTGACGGGCTTTAAAACCACGGAAGACGCGTGCGGCCATCTCAGGAGACTGGGGCGTAAAAATGTGATAATCGTCATGAGCGCAGCCGTTCTGCCTCCGGGTCAGGTGGTGTCCATTTTAAACAGCGGCGCGAACGATGTTATTACCGGAGAATGGCGGTTTCGGGTGATAGCGGAACAGGTAAAAGCGCTGGTTAACTTCTCCTCCGTGGGAATTAAAAAAAGCAGAAAAAAGGTATCCCTGAACGACGGCTCCATCACCATGGATATCGCGGCCCGGAGATGTATGGTAACGGAGGGCGCCGCCTCCGCGAGAGAGGTTTCCCTGACCGGAAATGAATTCAAGATTTTAAACCTTATGGTTTCGCGCAAAGGTGCGCTTGTTACCTATATGGATTTTAAGAATAAGCTGTGGCCGGACAGGATGTTCCAGGCCGAAGTCAAGCACTCCCTTCTGCAGCATCTGACCGATCTGAGAAGGAAGCTGGGCCCGCTGGGCGCGCGGATAGAAAATGTGTGGGGAGAAGGGTTCCGGATAACCTGATGTCGATAAAAATTAAAATAAGTCTAATCATGGCCGTCCTTGTGGTTTTGGTGCTGGTGCTTTTCAGCAGCATCCTTTATTTTTCACAGAGCCGTGTTATTTACGCGCAGGAGCGTCTCCGGCACGCTACAATAGCCGAGTCGCTGGCGCAGGTGGCGGAGGAGAGCCTGCTTAGCGGTGACGACTTTTCGCTGATAAATTACACTTTCAAACTTACGAAAAATTCCGCCCTGGTAGCGGCTTACGTTTTTGACGGGCAAAAGTATCTTTCTCACACGAACAAGCAGCTTGTCCGGATCGTAGTGGCGACCCCGCAGGAATTTAGCGGGCCGGACGACGAGACCATCTCGAAAGAAATAATAGTCGGCGGGAACAGATATCTGGTCCGTACGGTCTTTTCAAAAAAAATCGTCACGGTGGTGATGCGGTCAGCTCTTGACCGGATCTTCCTGGAAATACTGAAGGTTTCCCTGGTGGTTTTTTTGATAAGTATGGTCACGGCTTATTTCTTCGCCCTGAGTCTGGTCGCCCCGGTGCTGAAATTGTCCCTGGCCGCGCGCGAAGTGGGAAAAGGGGATCTCAGCGTGGAAATGGAAACCTCCGTGCCGGACGGCGGCGGGGATGAGATGGAAACGCTCAAAAGGGACTTCAATTCCATGGTGGCCAGACTGCGCCAGCTTGACGAGATGAAGAAAGACTTTGTCTCTTCCGTCACACATGAGCTTAAATCTCCGCTCAGCGCGGTGGAATCCTACGTTGACCTTCTGAGCACGGGTTTTGTCCGCGCACAGGGAAAGGCTGACGCAGGCATGAAGCAGACGCTGGCCGAATGGATCGGGGACGTCGCCTATATACAGCAGAATACCAGGCGGCTTTTCGCGTTTATTAACGATCTGCTGGATACGGCGAAAATGGAACGCGGCGCTTTCGGTATAAAAAAATCAAAAGTGGAGATGGCGGAGCTTATCACGCAGGCGATCCGTGTTTTTTCCTTAAAAGCGGAGAGTTTGGGGGTGAAGCTTGATACGGAAGCGTCTCTTGTCCGGCTTCCGGCAATGATGGTGGATGGCGAACGTGTTAAGCAGGTGCTCCTTAATCTCATTTCAAACGCCTTAAAATATACGCGGCCCGGGGGGAGAATAACGGTGTCAGCTGAGATGGTTGACGATTTGCGTCTGACATTTTTGTGTAAAAGGCATCAGCCGTCCGGCGCCGGCGGCGCCCAGGCAAGTTACGCTTTGATTTGCGTATCGGACACCGGCGTGGGTATTCCGGCCGGGGATCTTGAAAGGGTGTTTGGCAAATTTGAACAGGTTAAGACCTCCGGATATCTGGTTAAGGGCGCCAAAGGCGTAGGGCTGGGGCTTTATATAGCTAAAAGTATCGTTGAGGCGCATGGCGGGGATATATGGGTTGAAAGCGCGGAGGGGGCCGGCAGCCGGTTTTACTTCGCGCTTCCCAGGGAATAAAATATGAAAATGATACTTGTCGTGGATGATGAGGAAGATTTTCACAGGGTGCTCAGGCGGGTGCTTGAGCCGGAAGGCTATAAGGTGGTTTCTTCGCTCAGCGCTGAGGAGGCTATGCGGCTGCTGGATGCCGTGGTGCCGGACTTGGCGATACTGGACTGGAACCTGCCCGGCATTACCGGGGTGGAATTAGCTAAGGCGATGAAGCAGAACCCGCGGTTTCAGAAAATTCCGCTGATAATGTACACTGTCAGGGAAAGTGAGATCGACCAGGTGGACGCGTATTCCTACGGCATACAGTTTTTTCTCACCAAACCCGTGGGATCCGCCGTACTCATCGCTAAAGTCAAACAGTTGCTTCAGTAGATCCGGGACGCTTGACTGAATGATTGTTGCGGTTTGATCCCCGACGACGCCTCAGTTTATAAAGTTTGAGGGGGCGGCACGTCTCGTTGTTTTTTTGTCTACCTATGTGGCATCCCGCCCTGTCTGAATCTTGATTAAATCTTGACTATTTCTTGATTGTGCTGGCCCCATTTCGGGGGTATACTTTATGTATGACCCATATTAATAGGGGCGAAACTAAAAAAATCCAATCCATCGTGTTGCTGGCCGCGTTACTGGTTCTTATGGTGCGGCCCGCGCGCGCCCAATGGGAGAACATCCGCCAGGTTGGGGGAGCCTCATGTCTGATTGAAAGCAGCACGGGGGCGTATCAGACAAGTTACACGGTAGGCGAACCTTCCGCTTCGTTATATAAAATGGAGACGTCGTCGTCCAGCATGCTCTCTGGTTATCTTTCCCAAATACCGTCAAAGAATCTCTCCCTGAATGTCGCGTTTGCGCAGGTCTCAGGCGCGGTCAGCCCCGTGGTTTCCGAGGGCGCGCTTTTGGGTGCCGAAGCCGGCGATCCCGTTAAATTCTCTTTTTCAAACGAAGTCTCGTCCGAAGCGGTGGCGCCGGGGCTTGAGGTCGTAGAGGTTCGCGATCACCTCGGCGCGCCGGTAAATTCAACGCGGGCTATAAGCGTCGCGCTCGTTCCCAACGATACGGCGGTCGCGCTTAATTCCGCCGCCGGCTGGAATAAAGGGAGCGTTTACGCCGTCCGCTATTCTTCTGTGGTCGTGGATATCAACGGGATACCGCTTTCGCAGGACAACACGTATTATTTTACCGTCAAAATGGACCACCTGGAAAAAAATGTGGCTCTGGCCTTGAGCGATCTTAAAACGAAAGTTGAAATCCCTCCCGGCGCTTATTCTTCCGATTTTGGTTTGATCGTTTCAACGGCTCAGAACTCCCCGGCTGTTGCGGCCGCGAACGGCAAACTTTCTTCCATGCCCGGCGTCTTTGCCTCGGCGCTCAGGATTTTAAACGCTTCGGCGTTTGACGCTGGCAGCAGGGACGTCCAGCCTTCCCTGCCCTGCGTTATCTCGTTCCCTTACGCGGACGAGGACGGCGACGGTATCGTGGACGGCAGTTTTCCGTCAGTGAGAGTGAGGGATCTGGCGGTCTGGCGCCTGGATGAAACAAACGGGCTGTGGGTCAGAAGGACAGGGGCTAATATCGATGAGACGGCCAAAGAGGTGTATTTTAACGTGGAGCATTTTTCATCCTACGCGCTGATGGGGGTGCCGGATACGGATGTTTCCCTCGTCCGGGCCTACCCCGTGCCTTTCAGTCCTAACTCCGGAAACAGCGATCGCTACGGCGACTGGACTCGCCTGATAACTTTTACCGATCTTCCCGCCTACGGCAAAATACGTATTTTCACTATCGCCGGAGATCTTGTGAGAACTCTGGACGTTGGTCCGCAGGATGTCAATACAAAAAAATGGGATGTCAGGAATTCAGCCGGGCAGATAGTTGCCAGCGGCGTTTACATCTGGGAGATAGTTTCCGGCAAGAACAGAAAGACGGGCAAATTGATGGTGGTGAAGTAAGACAGTGGATAGTGGTTAGTGGACAGTGGCCGGTAAACCAGTGAGCGGTGGTAGCTGAAACGGACGGAAAGAATATGAAAAAGGTCGAAGCGAAAGGAACGGGAATAAAAGACCACGGCCCGCGCGCGTCTTTTTCCTGTTCTTTTGCCGTCGGCGCGCGCCGCTTGCTGCTGATACTGGTTGCCTGCTATTTGCTGCCGGTAACGGCTGTGTACGCCGAATCCGGCAAATCCGGAGGCTATTTTTTCAGGGTGATACAGAGCCCCAGGGCTTCCGCAATGGGCGAATCCGGCGCCGGGCTTTCCGGCGATCTTTTGGGCGCTTTGGCTCTTAATCCGGCGGCTCTGGGGAGAACGCGTTACAGTGAATTGGCGGTTACCTACAATTCCTGGCTTGAGGACATCTCCATGCAGCAGGTCGCCTACGCACACCCGCTCTCAAAGACAAGCGCGCTGGCGGTTTCTGTTTCCCTTCTACAGATGAAATCTTTCGCGGGGTATGACAGTTTCGGAGGTTATGCCGGTTCCGTGAAAGCGGGTGATTCCGCGTATTCGCTGAGTTATGCCAAAAGAGTTTATGGCCCCTGGGATGATCTGAAGTTCGGGATATTTGTGGGCGGAGGGGTAAAATACGCCCGTGAGGTCCTGGATGAATTTTCGGCTTCAACGATGCTTTATGACGTCGGTATCCTTTCCATTTCCGAGTTGTTCGGCGGCGTGCTCGGACTTGGTGTTTCGGCCCAATCGCTGGGGCAGGGTTTCAAATTCAATTCCGTCAGGGATGATCCGCCTTCGGTGCAGAGGGCCGGGGCCGCGTGGACTATCCCGGCTTGGGGAGACCCCCTGACCTTAGCGTTGGATCTCAAAAAGCCGAACGATTCCAAGGCGGCCTATTTAGCGGGCCTTGAATATGTCGTCAAGGACCTGGTTTCCGGAAGATTCGGCTACGCGGGGGATGTGGATCTGGGCAACGGCCTGAGATTTGGAATAGGATTCAATCTTAAGGTCGTTCAGATAGATTACGCGCTTTCCAAGTATGGGGACTTCGGTTATACGCACAGATTCGGGATTTCATATAAATTCGGAAAGCCGGTGGAAGTCACGCCGCGCTTTACGCCCCGGCAGGAGAAAGCCAGATGGAAACTGGCCCGGGCCAAAGAGTTTATGAAAGAGAGAAGCTATTACGAGGCTGTGCTGGAACTTAACGACGCCGTAGAACTTGATCCGAATCTTAAAGAGGCGATGCGTCTTATGGAATACGCCAGAGGGATGATGGAGACGGAGACGCCCGGCGCGCGGTAAGAAAAGGCAACCGTTTAAGCGGCAGGATATAAACCTGAGCGGAGTCGGAATAAGAGGCGTATGAAAACGAAAGGGCTGCGGGTAATTAAGGGAGCCATCGGCCGTCTGATAGCCAGCGGCTCATTACGCTGCGCTGTCTCTGCCGCGTGGCGGGCTCTGCTTTGTTGCGGCGCCTGCGCGGGCATCGCTTTTTTTCCGTTTTTTACCGCGACAGCGAGCGTCTCTTACGCCTCCGAGATGAAGTTCCAGGAAAATCTGCAGGCGTTCAAAAGGGGTGACTATAAAAACGCGATGCTTGGTTTTATGGATATCGTGATAGAGGATCCCAAAAACGATCTGGCCGGTAAATATTTAAGGGAATCCGGACTAAAGGTCTTAGAGATCGAGAACGGGAACATTCAGCGCAGAAGAGAAGAGTTGCTCCGCGGCGCCAAAATGATGAAAAAACAGCTTGATTCCCTGGAGAAAGTGAAAGAGGAGAAGATCCTGGAGTGGGACAAAGTGTTCTTGCGCGTGAAGAAACTTGCCGAAGACCCGGACTCCCTGCGGAAGGTGTTCCCGGCATACGCGGATTTTGTGGGCAAAACTCCGATCTACGCCGGAAAGCAGACCGAGCTTTATGAAAAAGAGCAAATTATACGGGAGATTCTTGTTAAGACGGTGAAGAAGAGCGCCCCGGACATAGTGATCATCGGAACCGGCGTCGACGACGCCAGTCTGGCAGGAATGTTCGCCTCCAGATTCGTTTTAAAAGGCGTTCTCGCTGAAAGCGTCCTGGCTGAGTTATTGCGGATAAAGGATATGAGGGGAAGAATTTCCGCGCTTTTTGAGTACGAGACGCGCGCTCTTGATCTGTACGGAAGGGGCAGGGTTGAGGAAGCGGACGTCCTTTTCAGGAGAGTTTTAAAGGTTGATACCGGCAATGTCGAAGCGGCTTTTTATTCAAACATTGCTTCTGAGCGTCTTACTGCTTCCTCGTTTCCGGGCACTCCCCTGCCTGCGGTACGCGCCCCTGCGGCTTCTGCGTGTATTAATGACTTATGTCCGAAGACGGACATGATTGATGCCCGTGCCGGCGTCGTTACAGATCAGCGCCCGGCGCGCGGAGCGGTAGCATCAATGCCCGCCGGGCTGCCTGAAAAAACTTTAGTCGAGAGCTCTTCCGGCGCTGAGGATGTCGCGGATGTGGCGTCGGAGGCCCCCGGCCGGCAGGCTTCCGGTACGGCCTCAGCCTCTGCACCGAATCAGCGTCCGCGCGAGACTGGTTCCCCGGTTAAGCGGACCGTCGCGGAAAAGGGTGCGCGGCCCAGAGGCAGCGCGGACGCCATTACAGAAGCCTATGGCTATCAGATGTCAGCTTCCATTTCGGAAGCGCCAGTGGAATCCGGGCAAGTCGGAAGCGCGGTGTCGGCTGATAAGCTTTATGAACAGGGCGTGCGAGAATTCTCGGTAGGAAATTACGGCGCCGCCGCTATAATCTGGAAAGAATGTCTGCGGATAGACCCCGGCCATAAAAAGGCGAAACTGGGTATTAAAAGGCTGGAATCGGTAGTCGTTGATCAGTAGATGATTTCACGCGGTGGAGTACGGCAGATATAATATGAACAAAATATTCAGGTTTGTATATTTAGTTTTTTTCCTTGGCATTTTCGCCGGAGGCGCCCCCATCGGGTTCCTGGCCGGCAGCCTCGCGTACGCCGGGGCCCCCAAGAGCATTACCTATCAGGGAACCCTGCGCAAGGCCGGAGCTATTTACACCGGCGCGGTGCCGATGGAATTCAGAATAACTAATGCCGACGGCTCGGTAGTTTACTGGACCAGCGGCTCAACTTCTGTTTATGTTTCAGCCGGGCTTTTCAGGTATCCGTTGGGCACGCCAAATGAAGCTCAGTTTTCGGCCATTCCTTGGTCATCGGCGTCCCCATATATACGCGTTATTATCGACGGGGCGGCCCTGCCCGCGGATCCGCTTTTATCCACGCCCTACGCCCTGCACGCGGGCACGGCTGAAGGAAGCGGGGGGGATTTTATCGTGGGTGACGGGGATCTTCGAATATCCACTACAACGGGGAACCGGGGCATTGTGTTCCAGGATGGTTCAATTCAACGCACGGCTGCGGTTTCGGCGTTAACGATGTCCGGGGACGTAACAATGGATAACGCTGGCGTGACGACTATTGGTGCGGCTAAGGTAACTGCCGGCATGATAATGGATGGCGCGATAACCGCGGCCGATATAGCGCCCGCCGCCATATCGCTGGATAAGTTGAGCCAGAGCGGCTGCGCGGAGAACCAGATACCCAAATGGAACGGCTCCGCGTGGGCGTGCGCGGTGGATATCGGAGGCGGTGCTGATATTTACTGGAGCGGAGCCGCTACGGGCCTTGACGCGGCGGCCGGGCGCGCGTCGCTGGGGCTTGGCGCGCTGGCGACCAAGAGCGCCGTAACGCAATCGGACATCTCTGGGACAATCTCAAGCCAGACGATATCGGGATTGGGCGCTTTAGCCGGGCTGAACACTATCACGGATTCATATATAAGCGGGAGTATCAGCGCGTCAAAGCTTAGCGGCGCGCTGCCGGCGCTGGATGGCGCGCTGCTGCTGAGGATCTCATCCATCACGGCGGGCACGGTAGGCCCGGATGAGCTGGCCGCGACGTCTGTGAGTTCGGGCACTTACGGCGACGGCACCAGTGTGGCCCGGTTTACGGTGGACGCTGACGGGCGGTTGACCAGCGCCGAGCAGGTTGCCATTACCGGTGCGGCGCCTACCGGCACGGCGGGTGGTGATCTGACGGGTAGCTATCCTAACCCCAGGATCGGTGCCGGTGTGGTAGTGTCAACAAATATAGCGGACGGTTCGGTTGTGGATGTTGATGTCGCGCTGACAACAGGCGCGATAAGATCCGGTAAATTTGATGATGAGAGAGTGGGGATAACCGTGTCGGCGATAAGCGGGCTTGGCGCGCTGGCGACCAAGAGCGCCGTAACGCAATCGGACATCTCTGGGACAATCTCAAGCCAGACGATATCGGGATTGGGCGCTTTAGCCGGGCTGGACACCATCACGGAGTCATATATAAGCGGCAGTATCAGTCCGTCGAAGATAAACGGCACCGTGGCCACGCTTGGCGCGAACACGTTCACCGCCGCGCAGACCATACTGTATACCAACGGTGTTGCTGTCGGCTTAACCATCTCCTCCGGGCTGGTGGTGGGGGCCGGCAATGTAGGAATCGGGACTGTGGCGCCGGCTACCAAGCTGCATGTCTCAAGCGGAGTGCTCACCGTTGACGGGACTGACGCGGGTATAATCACCACCGGCGCGCTCACCGCCTCAAACCTGTCCGGCACAAACACCGGAGACAACGCTGTTAACATGCTGTATAGCGGGCTTATAACAAACGCCACGCACACGGGTGATGCAACGGGGGATACGGTTCTTACCGTAAAGCAAATAAACGGCGTGGCGCTGTCCGGCCTGGCTACCGGCATCTTAAAAAATACGACAGTGTCAGGCGTGCCGAGTATCGCCCTTGCCGGGACAGACTACCTCGCGCCGACCGGCAACGGTTCGGAACTTAGCGGGATAATCCAGTCCAGCGCAACCGGGACGTACCCGCTGTCGATATCCGGCAACGCGGCCACTGCCGGCAGTGTGCCGCAGTCGGGCGTTAACCTGTCAACTGTAACAGTCAGAATAGAGTCACTGGAAGCCAAGACGTCAACCGCGGCCTATCTGTCCAGCCCCCAGACCTTCACGGGGGCGAACACCTTCGCCTCAACAACCTCGTTCACGGCGACACACGCCACGCTGCCCGGTGTTGATATCTCGTCCGGTCTGATAGTGCGCGCCGGCAATCTCGGCATTGGGACCGTGGCGCCGGCTACCAAGCTGCATGTCTCAAGCGGCGTCCTCACTGTCGACGGCGCCGGTGCCGGGATCACGACTACCGGGAATGTGATAGCTTCAGCAGGTGCGGCAGCCGCGCCCGCTTACGGTTTTGGCGGAGACCTGGATACAGGAATTTACAGCAGCGGGGCCAATTCAGTATCCATTTCCGCAGGTGGAAACGAAAAAATGCGAATATTCTCAAGCGGGAATATGGCGTTTGATGATTTTGCTAATATGCCCGGGGCCGCAAGCAACGGTACTTATAAGGTGTTTCATTTTGCTTCTCCCACAAATGACGGATCAACTATACTCTCTATGGCATCCAGAAATAGAAGCACGTCATTTTTCGGGAATTATATAGGGACATTTGTTATCGGTAATGAAGGAACATATCCGATCGATTTCAAAACCAATTTAGTATATGGGGCCAATGACATCTTTGCGGGAGGCACTACTGTAATGCGCATCACGGGCGCTGGCAGCGTAGGCATTGGGACTGTTGCACCGGCTACCAAGCTGCATGTCTCAAGCGGCGTGCTCACTGTTGACGGCATAGGCGCCGGGATCACCACTACTGGTAACATAACCGCCGCGACATTCATCGGTTCAGGGGCTTCACTTACGGGCGTACCGCAACTGGCCAGCACCCAGACTTTCACCGGAGTGAGTTCCTTTGCATCAACAGCCGCGTTCACCGCGACAAACGCCACCCTGCCCGGCGTTGATATCTCATCCGGCTTGATAGTCCGTGCCGGCAATGTCGGCATCGGGACGGCGACGCCGGCATATATGTTGGATGTTCTTGGAACTACAAATTTCCCCGTCAAAGTTAAAGGCTCCACAGGCGGTGGTTTTATTCTTGGAGCTTATAATGATCAATGGGGCGGATTGTGGTCAGCAGGTGTAACACCGTCTATTACGAACTATAGTTTTATTGCGCATCCGACGGAGGGTTTGGCTTTTAATGCTCCCACGGGCGGATCCTTGCAGTTTGATATAAATGACGTTGTGAAAATGTATTTGACCGCGAATGGGGGACTGAATCTTGGTTATGGCACCACCGCCACAGCGGCGGGGAATATGGTAATTAGCGGCAATGTCGGTGTCGGGACGGCGGCACCGGCTACCAAGCTGCATGTTTCAAGCGGCGTGCTTACCGTTGACGGCACAGGCGCCGGGATTACCACTACGGGGAATATGACCGCCGTGACATTTATCGGTTCCGGGGCTTCGCTTACGGGCGTACCGCAGCTCGCGTCCACCCAGACTTTCACCGGAGCGAGTTCCTTCGCATCAACAGTCGCGTTCACAGCCACAAACGAAACCCTGCCCGGAGTGGACATCTCATCCGGCCTGATAGTCCGCGCCGGCAATGTCGGCATCGGGACGGCGTCGCCGGCTCACATGCTTCAAATCGGATCTGGTACCGCGCAGGTATCGATGAACAGTCTGGGACAGTTATCAGTTCTTAACAGTGGAGTATATCCCAACAGCACCTATTATTCCGCTACATTCGGTAAAGCTATAAGCATTGTTGGCAGCAACGCCGGTTTCCAAATCGCCGATAGAGCGAACAGCGCTCATAACTGGCAACATTACTCAACAGGGGATATTTTTAGAATTTATAAGGATTTCGGCACAAATGGCGCAGAACCTTTTGTAATAGATAGTACGGGTCGGATCGGCGTCGGGACCATCGCGCCCTCCACTAAATTACATATATCCAGCGGCATCCTTACCGTTGACGGCACGGGAGCGGGGATTACCACTACTGGGGATATGACCGCTGCGACATTTATCGGTTCCGGTGCTTCGCTTACCGGCGTGGCGCAACTGTCCTCCACCCAGACCTTCACGGGCGGCAATACCTTCACCGGTAATACCGGCATATATGGGATAACAGTCTCTTCCAACGTGTCGCTTGCCGGCGCGCTCTATACCCAAAACGGCAAAGTCGGCATAGGTACCGCTAACCCGAGTGAGTTTTTGGAAGTGAACCCCGGCGCATCGTATGCGGGATATCCTGCAATAAAGATAGTTTCTTCTTACGCTGATGGTTATAACGCCAACCTCATATTAAAAAATGCGCATACCGGCGGCCAGGAGTGGTTTATTAGGGCCGGCAATAATCAGTCCGGAGGTGTATATTCTAATTTGCAAATTTACCAGACGGGCGCTGGCGCGCGTTTTGATATAACCGCCGCAGGCAATATCGGTATCGGGACCACGGCTCCGGCGGCGCGGCTGACTGTTATTTCCACCGGCACCATGGCTTATAGCATGGCAGTGGGAACAAGCACGGCATACAGCATGGTCGTTTCAACCGCCGGCAATGTCGGCATAGGGACCACGGCGCCGGGGGCTCCATTGGAAGTATATCGGGATGACCCCACAAACGCCTTGCCGACAAGTATTATCAGAGGCGGTAATAACCACGCTCGTCTCAGATTTATTGTGAACGACACTTCGGATAGTATCTCCGAAATTTACAAAACTGTTTCTGATTATTCCTTTAACTTCTATACCTCTCCCTCGTATAATAATTCCGGATATAATTTTTACACCGCTCAAAGCGCGACAGTTCCAAAATTGTCTATAAAAAATGACGGTACTGTCGGTATCGGGACCACGGCGCCGGCGGCCGGGCTGGCTGTTATTTCCGGCACTTCCGTGGCGTATAGTTTGGCAGTGGGGACAAGCGCGGCCTCGTATCAGCTGGCGGTTTCAACAATGGGCGCCGTTACCATCGGAAAGTACGCTGTAACTGATAAAGGCACTGACCCGACAACCATTGCGCTGACTGTTTCCGATTTCGGAAACACCTTTATCTCCACAGGCACCGACACTACCACTCACTACAATCTTCCGTCCGTCACCTCAGCCGATGTCGGCGCGCAGTTTACCTTTGTAAAACTAGGCCCCGGAAAAGTTACAATACACGCTTCCGCCTCGACTTATATAGCCGACTCCGGCGCCGGCGGCACAATATATAATGACTCAACCATGGAAACATACGCATGTATAACCTTGCGCCTGGTGACAGACACGAAATGGATAATAATCGGCGGTGACGGAAATTGGATGACCACCAACTAAAAAGGTAGCGTCTACCTTTTGGTGGCGAAAAAACCCTTATTATGAATGACTTTTTTGAAAATTGGAGGGTAGGCGCTACCTTTTTGAGGTATGGAGGGCTTGATAATGGCCAAGATAAATGAAGTTGCGATAGTGCTTGTTATTTTGCTGGCCGGAACCGTTGGCTCTTCCTATGGAGCCGATATTTCCATGCACGCGCTTGGACGAAAGAGCGGTTTACCGGCTACGGGGCAATTCACCTGCTACAATGTCACCACTCACGCCGTAATCGCCTGCCCGGCACCCGGCTCAACCAATGCTCAGGATGGATCATATGTGACGTCAGCTACGTCACCCAGCTTTACAAACAACGGCAACGGAACAATAACTGACAATAGAACAGGATTGATGTGGAAAAGATGCACTGAGGGATTGAGCGGGGATAATTGCGCCGCAGGCGCTGTTAATACAATTGCATGGGATGTGGCTTTAGCTCAATGCGAAAATTTATCGTACGCTGGTCGCACTGACTGGCGTATGCCGAACATAAAGGAGCTTATCAGCATAGTGAACTATCAAAATTATAACCCAGCCATAGACATTGTGTATTTCCCGAATACTCCGTATTCCAATTATCATATGGCCTCCACTACATATTCTAATGGTACCAGTATTAACTGGGAAGTGTCCTTTGCGGATGGAAGTGTGAACCACAATGCTTACAAATCTCAAGTCAACTATGTCCGTTGTGTGCGTGGCGGCCCATGACTCACTATCTAACAATTTCGGATAGTATATCGGGAGTAGCTTTCTCAGCGGGGCCAGGTCGTTAAATTTAGCCAGCGTTTAACAGCGAAGCAAAAAATGTCTTTTTACATGCCTGGTTGTTTTATTGTCATGCTTTGAAATATATTGTAGTATTTATAAATAAGCCCAGTTGGCGCAGCGGTAGCGCGTTCCCTTGACATGGGAAAGGTCATAGGTTCGATCCCTATACTGGGCACCATTTTTTAGCAGGGGATAGGGTAAAGGCTGCAGGATTTAGGGTTGATGAGTGCCTTCCGCCTCTACCCTATATCGCACCCTCTACCCTTTCTTAACTTTATGGCAGAAGAAAAAAAAGACGGTTTTGTCGAGATGATGAGGCATTCCCTGGCGCATGTGATGGCGCAGGCGGTAGTTGAGTTGTTCCCGGGCGCCAAACTGGCCATCGGCCCCTCGATAGAGAACGGCTTCTATTACGATTTTGAGTCCGAACACCATTTCACCCCCGAAGACCTGCCCAAAATAGAAAAAAAGATGAAGCATATCATCGCGCAGGCCCAGAAGTTCGAACGCGTCCAACTTACCCGGGAGGAGGCGCTGCGCCATTTTGAAGAGAAGGGCGAGAAGTTTAAGGTGGAGCTCATTAACGATCTGCCAGCCGCTGAGCCCATAAGCATTTATAAGAACGGCCCCTTTGAAGATCTCTGCCGCGGTCCCCATGTTGCCCATACCGGCCAGCTCAAGGCCTACAAGCTCGTCTCCATCGCCGGCGCTTACTGGCGCGGCGACGAGAAGCGGCCCATGCTCCAGCGCATATATGCCGTCGCCTTTGAGACCAAAGAAGAGCTGGACACCTATCTTAAACAGCAGGAAGAAGCCGCCAAGCGCGATCACCGCAAGCTCGGCAAGCAGCTTGATCTCTACAGTATAAATGAAACCGTGGGGCCCGGCCTGGTGCTTTGGCATCCTAACGGCGCCCGCATACGCAACGCTATAGAGACCTTCTGGAAGGAAGAGCATTCTAAAGGCGGGTACGACCTTATTTATACGCCCCATATCGGCAGGGCTAATCTCTGGCAGACCTCGGGCCACCTGGATTTCTACAAGGATTCCATGTACGCCCCGATGGATATAGACGGCATAGACTATTACGCTAAGCCGATGAACTGCCCCTTCCACATACAGATATACCAGAGTTCTCTTCACTCTTATCGCGATTTGCCGCTCAGATGGGCGGAACTTGGCACGGTTTACCGTTTTGAAAAAGCCGGGGTTCTTCACGGCCTCATGCGCGTACGCGGGTTTACCCAGGACGACGCGCACATTATCTGCACGCCGGAACAGATGGAGGCGGAGACGCTTGAAGTGCTGCGTTTCAGCCTGAGCATCTGGCGCGCTTTCGGATTTACCGATATTAAGGCTTACCTCGCCACGCGTCCCGCCGACGCCGTGGGGGAACCGGCGCGCTGGGAAGAAGCCCAGAAAAGTCTGCTGGCCGCCGTTAATAAAGAAGGCATAAAAGTTGAGATGGATGAAGGCGGCGGAGCTTTCTACGGCCCCAAAATAGATCTTAAGGTGAAAGATTCGCTCGGCCGGGAATGGCAGACCACGACCATCCAGTTCGATTTCAATCTGCCCGAACGCTTCCAGATGGAATACACCGGCGCGGACGGCCACCGGCACCGGCCTTATATGCTCCACCGGGCGCTGTTGGGTTCGCTTGAACGGTTCTTTGGTATTCTGATAGAGCACTTTGCCGGTAATTTTCCGCTTTGGCTCGCCCCCGTGCAGGTTAAAGTGCTGAATATCACTTCGCTTGAAGAAGGCTACGCCCGCGAGATCGCGGCCAAACTGAAGGCTGCCGGCCTCAGGGTGGTCTTAGACCCGCGTTCCGATACCATCTCCTCTAAAGTCCGTGACGCCGCGAATGAAAAAGTCCCTTATGCTCTTATAGTCGGCAAAAAAGAAATGGCCGAGGGTAAAGTGTCGCTGCGGCTGAGGGGCAACCAGAGCATTTACGGACTTGACCTCTCCGAAGTTACAGAGAACTTCGTGAAAGAGGCCGCCGAAAGACGCCTCACCAATTCTTACAGCTAATCAGCGGGAGCGTGACATGAAGACAATCTTCCTTGCTTTACTTCTGGTCGGGCCAGCAAGCGCGCGTGCGGAACTCACTACGGCGCAGCTTAGCGAAGATGAGGCCGCTTTTCAAAGTCTCTCCGACCTTTACCGTGCCGCCGCCGACCGGTCCGCTGTCGTTGGCGCCTTTGATAAATTCATTAAAAAATACCCGAAGAGCATTCGGGCCGCCGACGCGCAGTTTATGCAGGCCGAGGCCTATATGTCAAAGGGGCTTGAACTCCTGCGCCAGGAAAAGATTTCAAAGATGTCTTCCGAAGCCCGCAGTCTCTCGGGAGACAACCAGGCGGCCATAGCAGAGCTTAACAACGCCGCGGCGGCTTACCTTAAAGTAATAAAAAATTACCGCAAGTCCGGTCTGGAAGCCTCGGCCCAGAACCGTATCGGCGAAGCTTACTACAATATGGGCAATTGGGAGCGCGCGATAAAAGAATTTGAGCGCGTTGAGGACAAGTACCCGGACAGCTATATCGTGCCGGAAAGTCTGCTGGGCATTGTTTACTCCAATATCGCCTCAGGCAAGTTCCCGGCAGCCCAATCAACATTATTCCATCTGGAGGAAAGCTACCTCCCGTACATGAAAGATCCCTCAGTTCTTTTTGCCAAGGCCGTTATTGAGATGAATAACAAGAACTACCCCGCGGCCCAGAAGATATTTTCCCGGCTGGACACTGTTCAGGCTCGGGTGTTCCTTGGAAAGTCCTACCTTTACGAGGGCAAGACCTATATGGCGGCCGGCATTTTTGAGAAACTGCTGAAGGATTTCCCCGACTCCGATTACAAAGAAGAGACGGAGTTCATGACCGCAGATTCTTTTTTCTACGCCAAGGATTTTGACGGCGCCATTGTAAAATATGAGAACTTTCTTAAGAAATATCCCGTTTCCAAACTTAAGAGCGCGGCCGTCTTCCGTATAGGCGCCTCGCAGTTCAGCAAAAAGGATTACTCCAGCGCGCGCTCCAATTTTCAGAGCATTATAGACCACACCCCCCAGGACCCTTTCGCGCCGTACGCCCAGTTCTTCATCGCGGAATCCTATCTGGAGAACAAACAGACCAGGGACGCGCTTTTCGCCTACACGAAGGTTACGGTGAATTACCCCGGTTCCTGGGTCGCCCCGGCTTCGCAGTATAAGTTAGCCTGGTGCCAGTATCTTCTGGAAGATTATCCTCAGGCTGTGCACGCCCTTGATAGCTTTCTCTCACTGTATCCCGGCCACACTCTGGCCAAGAACGCCTGGCACCTCTCCGGCAACGCCAACCTGGAGCTGAAAAAGCCGCGGGAAGCTCTCCGGGCTTTCCAGAACGCGCTGGATATCGCGCCTTCCAGCGAAATAGCCGAACAGTCCCTTTTTCTTATGCTGCGCACCGAGTACGAACGGGGAAATTACAACAATATCCTTACCTCCTACCAGTTCGTTTTTAAGCACCTGCCCCCGCTGGGTTCCAAGTGGCGCGCGCTCAGCCTTCTCTACGTAGCTGACGCCTACATGCGGCTTAATCTTACGGATGACGCCCGGAATATCTACAATACCGTCACCCGCATTTACCCCAATGATATTTCGGCCGTTTACGCCCAGGAAGGCCTGGTCTGGTGCAACGCGCTGGCCGGAGACGGCGACATAGCCATGAAGACCGCCGACAAACTGAAGACCATGAAGGCCGCGTTCCCCGATATCCCGCCGTCAGAAAGCGTGGATACCCTGGCCATAGCCGACAGTTATTTTAATCAGAAGGATTTTGAGAAAGCCTACCAGCTTTACGACAAGTTTGTCACCGAAAATCCTGCCAGTTCCTACGCTGCCGGCGCGCTTTACCGGGCCGGGCTATCGTTATACCGTCTGCGCTATTACAGCCAGGCCGTGGAACAGTGGGTTAAGCTCTCAAAGAATTACCCGTCAGCCCCCGAGACGGAGCTGGCGGATTTTCAGACCGCCGACACTTATTTCAGGGCGCAGAAGTATTCGGAAAGCATTGCCGCTTATAACGCCATCATCGCGAGGTACCCTAAAAGTTTCCAGCTCCCGCTCGCCTATCTGCGCGTGGCCCAGGTCTATTATAATCTGAAGCAGGACGCTCAGGCGGTGGAGCAGACCAAGACGGTAGTAGGAAATTTCCCGTCCGCGGCGGAGGCGTATGACGCGTTGGATCTGGCGGAAGTGATCTTTGACCGCGATCCGGGCATGGATTTCAAGGCTTACTTTACGGGCCTTTCCGCCATTGAACCCAAAACCAAATCTTCGGGGGAGGCCCTGTTCCGTCTGGGCCGCCGGCTGTTTGAGACTAAGAACTATCCGGGCGCCGTGGAATATCTTAAAAAATTCTGCGTGCAGTACATAGATCATTCCTCGGTCAAGGACGCGCAATTCTATCTGGGCGAATCCTATTTCCAGATTGGGGATATGGAGAACGCGGCCGCCGTGTTCGAGCGCTTCGCGACTAATTATACCGACGCCACGGAACACCCGCTGGCGCTCTTCAGGCTGGGCAACGCTTACTACAACTCCAAGAAATACGCCCCCGCCGTCAAGGCCTACGCCAAACTCACCGAACTTTATCCCGATAACGAATACATAAAGCCCGCGCTTTTCAACCTGGCGCTCTGCTATAAGAACACCGGAGCCACCGATCTGGCCGAGGAAACCTATCACAAGTATTTTGAGTTGTCGTCTAAGCCGGAAGAGGCATTGGGCGCGCTCTGGGAAATTTTTAACATTCAAAAGACGAAAGGGGATATGGCCGGGTCAATTAAAACTCTTACCGAGATCTACGGCGAGGCGGAAGGTAAGGAAGACGCACTTGAGGCCCTTTATCAGATGGGCGAAATAAGTTTAGAAGGCAAGCAGCCGGACGAGGCGCGCGATTACTGGGAGCGGCTGGCTCTGCAAAAACCCTTAAACAGTTCCTGGCGTCTGCAGGGTCTGGTCAAGCTAGGCGAGATCTACGAGGGGGAGAAGAACTACCCCGAAGCGGCCCGCGTATACGAAGATATTTCAAAAAACGCGGCCACGCAGGAAGTGTCCAGAGCCGCGGGCGAGCGGGCTAAAGCGCTTATCCGCATGTCGTATCAGGAAAAGGCCGCGCCGCCTAAAGATACGAAGGCCGCGCCTGAAGCAAAGCCGGCAGCAGCTGCGGACGAAAATGAAGCCCGGCCCGAAGCGGATACCCAGGCTGCCTCTAAAAAGACGCCGAGGAAAGTGAGAAAGGCAAAAACGCCGGCAAAAGTCCAGGATCTGCCCGGAATGAAGGGAACAAAGACAGAGGCGGTAAACTAGAAGTTGCTGTCACTAATTCTTAACCATTACGATTGGAGGTTTCGTGGAGAACATTAACTATTTAAATATTTTGAAGGACAGCTTTACGCTGGTCGTCCTGATATGTTGTTCGCTGCTGTCTTTTACCGTTGCTTTTGAGCGCTGGTGGTATTTCAGGAAAGCGCGTCACAGGAAAGTGGACGATTTTCTGGCGCACATAAGCGGACTGCTGAAAGAGGATAAGGCGGATAAAGCTGTTGAATATACCGGCAAGATAGATTCACCCGTAGCGAGGCTGTTCAACTACGCCTTACGCCACCGTGAAATGCCCAAGCACGATATAGAAGAACTGCTGGCCACTAAACGCCAGGAGGAGAAACTTAATCTCGAAAAGTTTCTGGGCGTGCTGGGTACCATGGGTAATATCGCGCCCTTCATCGGTCTCTTTGGCACGGTAATCGGAATTATAAAGGCTTTTCGCGACCTTGCGCTTTCCGGCGTCGGCGGTCCCACCGTGGTCGCCCGGGGCATAGCGGAAGCGCTGGTTGCTACCGCGGCCGGCCTGGCAGTGGCTATCCCCGCCGTCATCATCTTCAACTATTTTACGCGAAAGGTTAAAGTTATCATGAGCGAACTGGAAATATTCTCTTCGCGCCTGATGATAATAATGGGATCGAAGCATTAAAATCGCCATTTGCCGTTCGCCATTAGCCAGCAGTTTGGGAAAGAAGTTCCTTTACAGTTTCTGTGTATAGCAAATGGCCAACGGCTAATGGCATCAAATTAGGTTTTATATATTTATATTATGGGTTTTTCTACAGGCAATTCCGACGAAGGAATAACTGATATCAATGTCACGCCCCTGGTGGACGTGTCTTTGGTGCTTGTTATAATTTTTATGGCCGTGGCCCCGTTCGCAGTGCAGTCAGGCATCAAGGTCCTGCAATCAAAGTCCAGCGCCCAGGTGGGCAAGGTTTCCGCCTCGGAGAGCATCCAGGTCAAACTGACCCTCGATGGCGTTATAAAGCTTAACGGCATCGAGGTCTCGATGCTGGATTTTCCGGCGCGCATAGCCCAGGCTATCCTGGCCAGCAAGGATAAATTTGTGATCATCAAGGCCGATGACGGTAATAAAGTCGGAGAAGTTGTTACGATGATGGACACGGCAAAGCAGTCCGGCGCTTTAAAGATGGCGCTGATGAAGAACTAAATCTGGCTTACGGCTTATAGCATACGGCTTACGGCGTATGGCAATGGTTTACAACTATGTCCTTTAAAGTCGAGAGTAACGACGACAATTTGGTTACCGGTATAAATGTCACGCCCCTGGTGGACGTCTGCCTGGTGTTGGTCATAATATTTATGGTTACAGCCCCGCTACTGTCGGAGCCGGTTTTTAAGGTGAACCTGCCGCAGGCCCGTACCCAGGAGGGGGAAGAGAAGGAAAAAATAGTCGTATCTCTCGCTCAGGAAGCCAAATACGCCGTAAATGAAAAGGCGTTCACCGTGAAGGACGAATTTTATAAAGCGCTGGAACGCTCTATCCGGGAAAGCGGCCTTAAGCTTGTGATCATAAAGGCCGACCAAAACGCCGGTTATGGTCTGCTGACGGACGTTATGCAGCGCGCTAAAGAAGCCGGGGCGTCCAGCATTACTATAGCCACGGAGCAGACTAAGAAGAAAAAATAACCGGCGGTTATTTTTTAGAGGCAAGTGATAACAACTAGTGCGTAGTGGTTAGTGAATAGTGAATAGTGAATAGTGAATAGTGAATAGTGAATAGTGACTTACCACTTACCACTTACCACTTACCACTTATCACTTATCACTTATCACTTATCACTTAACCTTATTACCCTGTTTAACTATGTATTCTCATTCCGATAAAACGCTCTTTTACTCTGCGATCGGAGCCGTTTTATTTCATGGTCTGTTCTTTTTTTTCTACATTAATTTCGTTCTGCTTGGTCCGCAAACCAGAAATATAGTCATAAACAACGTCGATCTGTTGCTCCAGGAAAAGGAGGCCCGTGTTCCCAAGGCGCCCGGCAATAAAACCCTGGATTTCTTAAAGCTGGCCCTGCCCAAGATCCCTAAGATCGAGATGACCACGGTGCCCAAACTGCCGGAGATAAATATCAAGGCGCCGGAAGCCCGCAAAAAGAACTTCGACCTGCCGCAAAAACTGCTGGAACGCTCGGGCCGTGTGCAGGCGCAGGAGCGGCTTGAGATGGATACGGCTAAACGGGCCGCGGCTGCGATGAACGCTGACCTCGGGATCAAGGCTGAACGCGCTACGGCGGCCCTGGCGCCCAAAATTGAGCTTGAGGAAGTAGGCATGAAGAAAGCGCCTACCCTCCCTGAGAATCTCCAGTTTGACGAGAACGCCCGTTCCTTCACGCCGCAAACCATGCAGGAACTTAATATCGCGGTGGAACGGGCCAAGAAATCATCCGCCCTGCCCCAGGGGCTTTCCGAAAGGCAGGGCGAGGTAAGCGCTATACGCGAGAGCGCCCGCATTACCCCGGCTATGCCTGAACGTCTGGCGGAAGCCATAAGCGCGCCCGCCGAAAGCCTTACGCAGGGGCTCAGGGCAAAACCCGTAATATTGGCCGCGAGTCTGGGCGGGCCTAAAAACGCCTCCATGAAGCAGGCTGAAGAAACGAAGAAAGTAGAGATAGAGGGGCCGATTTCAAAACGGAAAGTGCTTAAGTATTATGTGCCGTCTTTCCCGTCCTGGGCGCGCGAGCGCGGTTTGCTGGAAGCTTCGGTGTCCATAAAGTTTTATGTTAACAATTCTGGCCGGGTTCTGAATGGCGCTTCGGTGGAAAAGACTTCCGGCTACGGCGCTTTGGACCGGAGCGCTATTGACGCGATAAAAAAATGGCAGTTTGAGCCCATTAGCGGCGCGGAATCCCGTCAGTGGGGTATAATAACGTTCAGGTTCGTGTCGGAATAAGAGATATAGGGCCGGGACGCCGTGGGGCATACCCGGAAAAAGTCGTGAGTCGGAAAAATAGGAGCAGTTTATGAAACAAAATATTCGCGGTAAAGCTTTAATTTCAGTTTTATTTTCATCGGTCATGCTTACGGCCTACGGCTTATGGCCCGCGGCCTTGGGCGCTCAACCCCTGACTGAGGAGGCAACTTCGTATAACGAAGTTCCCCAGGAAATCGTGATCAAGTCGGAAAGCGAAGACAAGATCCGGACCACCAAGCCGCCGCTGAAGATCAAGACGGATGACTTGGAGAGCATCAGGGAATCCCTCGAGCCGGACAAAGATCTTTTTCTGTACGGCGAGTTCGCGAGCGTTTCCCAGGATTATCCGGAAAAGTTGTTTTCGACCAGAGTGATACAGCCCTGGCGGGCCGGGTTCAGCGATAAAACCGTTATAGCTTTTTATCCGCTGCGCAAGTTTTCAGAGGCTTTTAACAGGAATTCATTTGACGGTAATTCCAAAGAGATCCAATGGACGCTTTCGGTCACCGACGAGGAGGGCAAGATCTTTCACAAATACGCCGGGACAGGCGTGCCGCCGGAATCTATATTCTGGACCGGCGAGAACGATCAGCGGGAATGGCTTAAAGCCGGGCATAATTACGCTCCGGTTTACGTCTTCGTGGACGAGATGGGCGCGCTTAAGACCATTGTCGGAGATATTATAAAGTTTACCGCGATAGTATTCCAGAAAGACAGCAACCTTAACATAAGTCTGGATTCAGTCTCCGTATTCGGGCCTACCAAATCCATGAAGACAGTGGATAAGGTTCTGGGTGAAGCGCTGCTTACCGCCACATGCGACCTTATTAAGCGGCGCTATTATAATGTTCCGGTCAAGGTCAACGTTTACGCCCAGACCAAGGACCTGGCCGAACAACAGGCCGACCAAGTAAGCAATTTTCTTAAAAAAGAGCTTATGACCGGAGCAAATCTCATAACCTATGAAGGTTTTGACGAAAGTTTCGCCCAGCAGCGGATCGACGTGATTTTGATGAATAAGTGATATCAGGGGAAGTGATAAGTGGTAAGTGATAAGTGGTAAGTGATAAGTAATAAGACTTACAACTTAATCCTTACAACTTACTCCTGAGTCTTAATTTCGGAGACAATATGAAAGGAATAATATTGGCCGGCGGCAGCGGCACCCGGCTTTATCCCATTACCAACGCGGTCTGCAAACAGCTGCTGCCGGTATATGACAAGCCCATGATATATTATCCCCTGTCCGCGCTGATGCTGGCCGGGATACGCGAGATACTTATTATTTCCACGCCTAAGGATCTGCCCAGGTTCAGGGAGATCTTCGGAGACGGCGCTGCCTGGGGGCTCAGTTTTGAATATAAAGAACAGGCCCGTCCCGCCGGTATAGCCGAGGCTTTTGTGATCGGCAGGGAATTTATAGGCGACGACGATGTCTGTCTGATCCTGGGCGATAACATCTTCTACGGCCAGGGTCTGACCGAAGCTTTAAGAAAAGCCGCCGCCGAGGTCGCCGCGCGCAAAAGCGCCGTCGTGTTCGGCTATTATGTTACCGATCCCCAGAGGTACGGCGTGGTTGAATTTGACGCGCGAGGCAACGCCGTCTCGATTGAGGAGAAGCCTAAAACCCCAAAATCCAATTATGCCGTCACCGGCATATATTTTTATCCGAACGACGTGGTTGAAATCGCCGGCGGAATGAAGCCATCGCCTCGCGGCGAACTGGAAATAACCGATGTTAACAGGGAATACCTGAAAAGAGGCGTCCTGAAAGTTGAGCTTCTCGGCCGCGGCTACGCCTGGCTTGATACCGGCACTTTTGAAAGCCTGCTGGAGGCGAGCGGGTTTATCGCTACCGTAGAGCGCCGGCAGGGTCTGAAGATCGCCTGCATAGAAGAAATCTCCTATTTGCTGGGCTATATTACTAAGGATGCCGTGCTGCTTCTTGCCGAGTCCATGAGTAAAAATACTTATGGGGAGTACCTGCGGAAAGTAGTGAACGAATAGACGCAAAGCAGTCTAGATGCAAAGCGATCTGGAGGCAAAGCGATTTAGAGGGAAAGCAGTTTAGCGGTCTTCTTTGAATCTAAATTGCTAAATGGCTTTGCATCCAGATTGCTAAACTGCCAAACGGCCTTGCATCTAAAGGAAATTATGCCTTTTGAGTTTGTAAAATTTAAACTTGACGGTCTTGTGCTGATTAAACCCCGCGTTTTCACCGACGAGCGGGGCTTTTTTCTGGAGGCTTATAAATTCAGCGATTTTGAGAGGGCCGGGATAAAAGAAAACTTCGTGCAGGATAATCATTCACGATCCGTCAGGGGCGTCCTGCGGGGCCTGCACTATCAAAAGCCTCCTGCCGCACAGGGCAAACTGATACGCTGCACTCTGGGCCGCATCCTGGATGTAGCCGTAGACATAAGAAAAGATTCCGCTACTTTTTGTGACTGGGCGTCAGTAGAATTGAGCGCCGATAACGCCCACATGCTCTATATCCCGCCCGGTTTCGCCCACGGCTTTCTGGTTTTAAGCGATATCGCGGAAATAATATACAAATGCACCAGCGAGTTCGCCCCGGAGCTTGAAGTCGGTATACGCTGGAACGATCCGCGGTTCGGCATCAAGTGGGGCGTAACTGACCCGGCTCTGTCGCCCAAAGACAGCGTTCTACCCTGGTTTAAAGACGCGGATGTTTAAACACTCTTCGGTTTATGAAAATTTTAATAACCGGATCAAATGGCCAGCTGGCGGAAGCGTTCATCCGCCGCTTTGAGGAACAAGGGCACGAGTACCTGGGCCATGACCTCGACACGCTGGATATAGGCGGGCGCGACGCGGTTATTCGGGAGGTCCGCGCTTTTAAGCCGGGCCTGATAGTCAATTGCGCGGCCTACAATCTGGTGGACAAAGCCGAACAGGACTCTAAGACGGCGTTCAGGGCGAACGCCTGCGGTCCGGAAAATCTGGCGCTTGCCGCCCTGGAGACCGGCGCTTTTCTTATTCATTTCGGTTCCGATTATATCTTCGACGGCGCCAAGGCTCCAGTCCCTTACGCTGAAAATGACAAACCGGATCCCCTGAACAAATACGGCGCTTCAAAGCTTGAAGGGGAAAAATTGATAAGGGCGTCCGGCGTCAGGCATCTCATCCTGCGCGTGAGCTGGGTGTTTGGGAAAGGGAATCAGAATTTTACTGCAAAACTGCTGGAATGGGCCAAAAATCCCGGCGCGGTTACCGTGGCGGCGGATGAAGTTTCCGTGCCGACCTTCGCGGACGATATTGTTTACGGCTCTATGGCCGCGTTTAAGGCCGGTCTTGAAGGGACATGGCATTTACCCAATACCGGTTCCTGTTCAAGATATGAGTGGGCGGGTTTGATATTAAAAACTTTGAATATAAATAAAGAGCTGATCCCCGGCCGCATGGCCGATTTTAATCTTCCGGCCCGGCGCCCCGGTTTTTCCGCCATGTCTAACTCCGCTATTTCCAAAGAGCTGGGCATCACCATACCCGCCTGGCAAGATTCCGCGCGTGCTTTTATAAGGAGACAGAATGCCTAAAGTTATGATAGTCCTTCCGGCGTACAACGCCGAAAAAACCCTCCCGGCCACCCTTGCGGACATACCGGCCGAATATCGCTCCAATGTTATACTTGTGGACGACTGTTCTAAAGACAAAACAGCAGAGGCGGCCGCTGGCTTCGGCATTACCGTAGTCCGGCATGAGTCCAATAAAGGCTACGGCGGCAATCAAAAAACCTGCTACCGCGAAGCGCTTAAGGCCGGGGCCGATATCGTTGTGATGCTGCACCCGGACTATCAATATAACCCAAAGGTTATCCCGCACCTGGTCGGCGTGATAGACGCCGGCATTTGCGACATGATGCTGGGGAACCGTATCCGCACCCGCCGCGAAACTCTGGCCGGAGGCATGCCCTTTTACAAATATCTCTCCAACCGCTTCCTCTCCCTGCTCTGCAATGTGGTGGCCGGGGAAAATCTGGGCGAATGGCACAGTGGCATGCGCGCTTATTCCCGCAAGGTGCTTTTAACCATTCCCTGGGAGAATAACACCGACGACTTCGCTTTTGACATGCAGTTTCTGGCGCAGGCTTCTTATTTCGGTTTCAGAATGGGCGATATCCCGGTTGAAACCAAATATTTTAAGGACGCTTCCTCTATAAATTTTATCCGCAGCCTCAAATACGGGCTGCATACGCTGGTGATACTCGCTCAATTCCTGCTGCAGAAGAGCGGTTTGTTTAAGCCGGGGCTTTTCCGGAAGATAAAATGACGGATAAATCTTTACGCGCGCCTGGGATGGTCGCTGAAGCGGGCTGGCGTTCCTTTTTCTCCGGCGAGGTTGTTTTTTACGCGGCTCTCCTGCTGCTCTGCTTTTTCAGGCTTGGCGAACTGCCCCTGGCCGAGATGGACGACATTACCCACGCGGCAATAGGCAAGTCCATATTGCTCAGCGGCGACTGGTTCACCATGCATGAAGGAGCGCAGCTCAGTTTCTTAAAGCCGCCGCTTTACTTCTGGCTGGAGGCTTTTTCGTTCAAGATCTTTTCCGTTTCGGATTATTGGGCCCGCTTTCCGGCGGCTTTAACCGGTTTTCTTACACTGACGCTGGCGTACACAACTATCCGTTCCGCCTGGGACAGGCAGACCGCTTTCCTTACGGTGCTGATACTCTGCTCAAGCACCTTCTTTGTGAAGTATTCACGCCGCGCTATGCTGGATATGCCGGTGGCTTTCGCGCTGTGCCTGGGCATATGGGCCGCCGTAAAAGCCGATTACGAGGATAAGCCCCGCTGCCTCCTGCTCTGCGGTATAAGCGCGGCCATAGGCTATTATTTCAAAGGCGTTCAGGGGTTTTACATACTGGCCGTGCTGCCGGCGTATTACGCGGTCACGCGCAGGCCGCTCCGCCTGTTCAATAAGTGGATGATTTTAGGGGGGCTCGCCGGTCTGGGACTTATCGCCGCCTGGGCGCTGCCGCAATATCACTTTAACGGCGCTGATTTCCTTTATTCACAGTCAGGCATCGGCCCGCTGGTCGACCGCGGCATACCCGGGAAACATAACGCTTTTTATACCCCGTTCATAAAGGCCTTCAGCGTTTTTTATCTGCTGCCGCTTACGCTGTTCGGCGTGGCCATGATCAGAAAATGGACGCCGGCTGAAAGTAAGTCCGCCGCGCTCAAATACCTGATGCTGACCTGGCTGCTCGTATTGCTGGCCGTGCTGGGCGCGAGCAACGCTTTTTACATACGCTACCTGATACCGGCTTTCGTGCCAATGGCTTTTTTTGCCGCGCTGGCGGCGCAGAAACTATCCTCTTTCCTGCGCGAAGAAAAGTCCCGCCCGCAGTTAATGGCTGTTTTCTCTCTGGCACTGCTGGTGTTCTGCGTGTTACCGCTCCCCACGGATTCCGGGGGCACGGGGTACAAGGGGCTGTATGAATGTCTCAAAAAAGTAGCTCCCGGGGATGCCAGGATAGTGCTTTATAAGGACAAGGCTTACAGATTCAATCAGGGGCTGGTGTTTTACGGCGACAGGGTTTTGTGGAAACAGGTCAATTCTCCCGAGGAGCTCCGCTCCGTGGCGGCCGCGAACCCGTCCTGCGCGATAATAGTGACGGCCGCCTACTTCCCTGAAATAGCCGGCGCCGGAGTAAAAATACAAAAGATAGCTGAAGAGCCCGGATGGCGGCTGTACTCGGTTAAACCCAATCTTTTGGAGGAGTAAGATATGCACACAATACTTGTCACCGGCGGCGCCGGGTTTATAGGCTCAAATTTTATACGCTTTGTTTTTGAGAAAACCGGTTTTTCCGGCAGGATAGTGAACCTGGATAAGCTGACCTACGCCGGCAATCTGGAAAGCCTGGAAGATATCCGCCGCAAATATAAAGGCCGCTATACTTTTGTTAAAGGCGACATCTGCGATTATAAAACCGTTCTGGGGCTGATGAAAAAGCACGGCGTGGATACAGTGGCGCATTTCGCGGCCGAATCCCACGTCGACCGCTCTATCTACGGACCGAAGGATTTTATAGAGACGAACATTCACGGCACGTTCAGCCTGCTTGAAGCCGCCCGCCAGTTCTGGCAGCCGGCGCCGGAAAAAAAGGCGTCTTCGGGGCTTCGCTTCCGTTTCCACCATGTCAGCACGGACGAGGTCTACGGTTCCCTGGGGAAAACCGGGAAGTTCAGGGAAACTACCCCTTACGATCCCCGCAGCCCCTATTCCGCTTCGAAAGCTTCTTCTGACCATATCGTACGGGCTTACCACCATACCTACGGTCTGCCGGTCACTATTTCAAACTGCTCTAATAATTACGGCCCCTATCATTTTCCGGAAAAACTTATTCCTCTGGCTATTTTAAACGCGCTGGAGGGCAAACCGCTCCCGGTTTACGGCGACGGCCTGCAGGTGCGCGACTGGCTGTATGTCACGGACCATTGTGCTGCCATCTGGCGTATCCTTCAGAAAGGCCGGGCGGGGGAAACCTATAACATAGGAGGCAACTGCGAGAAGGCCAATATAGATGTCGTTAAAGAGATCTGCCGCGGACTTGAGCGCGCGCGCCCGTCACGCGGCAATCCGGCTTTAAAAGGGCGGAAATATTCCGACCTTATAACTTTTGTCAAAGACCGGCCCGGCCATGACCGCCGTTACGCCATAGACGCCTCCAGGATCAAGGGGGAACTAGGTTGGAGGCCGGCCCACGATTTTAAAACCGGCCTCGCGTCCACCATAAACTGGTATCTGCAAAATGCCGCCTGGCTGGCCTCCGTTAAAAAAGCTTCCTATTCCGGCTGGCTGGATAAGAACTATAGCTGCCGTAAGTAGAGGATTGGAGGATTAGAGGACTAGAGGACTAGAGGACTAGAGGATTGGCTGTGGTGATTTTCATTATTTGATAGAATGTCTTTAACCTGATAAGTCAATAACTGAAAAGGGGATTTTTTATGAAAGTAGTCATTTTGGCTGGCGGGATGGGCACCCGTTTAAGCGAAGAGACCGACCTGAAACCCAAGCCCATGGTTGAGATAGGCGAAAGGCCCATGCTCTGGCATATTATGAAACTTTACTCCCATTACGGGTTTAACGATTTCATCATCTGCCTGGGCTACAAGGGCTATATGATAAAAGAATACTTCGCCAATTATTTTATGCATCAGGCGGATGTTACCATAGACATGAAAACCAATAAGGTAGAGATCCATCACCAGAAGGCCGAACCCTGGAAGGTAACGCTGGTGGACACCGGCCTTAATACCATGACCGGCGGCCGGATAAAAAAAATTGAGAAATACATAGACAATAAACCGTTTCTTCTTACCTACGGCGACGGCCTTTCCGACGTGAACATCAAAGACCTGGTTGATTTTCATAAAAAGAGCGGCAATCTCGCTACGCTTACTGCCGTGCAGACCCTGGGGCGTTTCGGCGCGCTGGAAATTGCCCCAAAGGGCGGCGTTAAAGCCTTCAGGGAAAAGCCGGTGGGCGACGGAGCCTGGATAAACGGCGGATTTTTTGTCGTTGAGCCTGCCGCGCTTAAATTGCTTAAAGACGACTCCACAGTCTGGGAGCGCGAACCCCTCGAGCGTCTGGCGCGGGATAACAAACTGGGCGCTTATAAACATGCCGGGTTCTGGAAATGCATGGATACTTTAAGGGATAAAGTGGAGTTCGAAAAACTCTGGCGGGATAACGCGGCACCGTGGAAAAGATGAGCATCGTCGGCTCTATTTGAAAGAGGGAATGAATATGAAAAAAGCTTTAATCGCCGGTATCACAGGACAGGACGGAGCGTATCTCACTGAATTGCTGCTTAAGAAAGGCTATGAAGTATACGGCGTACGCAGAAGGGTTTCAGTTGACAACACCTCCCGCCTCAGAGAATATCTGGGCGAAGGTTTTAAAAATCCAAGGCTTAAACTGGTGTACGGCGATATGACGGATTCGGCCAGCGTTACCCGCCTGATAGAAAGAATACGGCCCGACGAAATATACAACCTGGCCGCCCAGAGCCATGTGGCGGTGAGCTTTGAGCAGCCGGAATACACAGCCAATTGCGATGCCATCGGCACCCTGCGCCTCCTTGAAGCCGTCAAGACGCTGGGGCTCCTCAAAAAAACAAAGATATACCAGGCCTCCACTTCCGAACTTTTCGGCAGGGTACGCGCCATCCCGCAGAACGAGAATACCCCCTTTTATCCCCGCTCGCCGTACGGTGTCGCTAAACTTTACGGTTATTGGATAATCGTCAATTACCGCGAATCCTACGGCCTCTTCGCTTCAAACGGCATTCTCTTTAACCACGAGTCCGCGCTGCGCGGCGAAACTTTCGTCACCCGCAAGGTGACTATCGCTCTTTCGCGGATACTGATGGGGCTTGAGGATTGCCTTCACCTCGGTAATCTGAACTCCAAACGGGACTGGGGCCACGCCAAGGATTATGTGGAAGCCATGTGGCTGATACTCCAGCAGAAAACCGCCGAGGATTTTGTCATAGCCACCGGCAAACAATATTCCGTGCGCCAATTTATAGAGGAAGCGGCAAAATTCATGGGCGTTGCCATAAAATGGCAGGGCAAAGGCCTGAATGAGCGCGGCGTAGTGGCCGGGATCTTTAAGCCGCATGACGGCTCCGGTATAACCCCTGAAATGGTAAAGCTGAAAAAAGGCGACGTGATAGTCCGCGTAGATCCGGCTTATTTCAGGCCGGCGGAGGTCGACACGCTGCTGGGCGATTCCTCCAAGGCCAGAAAGAAGCTGGGCTGGAAGCCTAAAGTCGATTTCAACGGACTTGTCAAAGAGATGATGTTCGCCGACCTGAAGGCGGCGCGCAAGGAAATACATCTTAAGAAAGGCGGATTTTAAGGAGCGTCAATGAAGGCGATCATACTTGCCGGCGGCTCGGGTACGCGGCTTTGGCCTGTTTCGCGGTACGGCCTGCCCAAGCAGTTTATAAAACTGAACGGCGGTAAATCCCTGCTTTGCCAGACCGTGGAACGCCTGGCGGCCGTAGTGCCGCTGAAAGATATTTTTGTTATCACCAACGAGGATTATCACTTTCACGTGCAGGAAGACCTTAAATCAGTGTCGCCGGATATACAGGATAATATCATTCTTGAACCGGTGGGGCGCAACACGGCCCCGGCTATAGCGCTGGTGATGAAGTACTGCCTGGAGAAGCTTAAATGCGCTAAGAGCGAGGTTGTTTTTATCTGCCCTTCCGATCATATCCTGGAGCCGGTGGAAAAGTTCGCCCGCTACGCCAAACAGGCCGAAGTCGCCGCCAAGGCCGGCAGCATTGTTACCTTCGGCATAAAGCCCAGCCGCCCTGAAACAGGCTACGGCTATATTAAAGCGGGGACCAGAATAGTCACATGTCAAAAGTCGCAGGTTAAAAATAAAAAATCCGCCGATTCCGTAAAGCCTGCAGCCTGTGAAAGTCTTTTCGCTAACGTTTATAAGGTCGCGCACTTTACCGAAAAGCCTGATCGTGCAATAGCCGAGAAATATCTTAAAGACGGTAATTATTATTGGAATCTGGGCATCTTCGCGTTTACGATCGGCGCCATGCTGGCGGAATTTAAAGCTTACGCTCCGGAAATAAGCCGCAAAATGGGGCAGACTTTCGCAAAAATGACGGCGGATTTTAAGGATATCCCGCCCATTTCCATAGATTACGCCGTGATGGAGAAGTCTAAAAATACCGCGGTCCTGCCGATAGACATTCTCTGGTCAGACGTCGGCTCATGGGATTCTTTACCCGAAGTTATCAAGCCGGATTTCCAGGGTAATGTGAAAATCGGCGACGTGATAGCCGTCGATACGGTAAAAACCATAGTGATGGGGGAAAACCGGCTTATTTCAACGATAGGGCTTAAAGACCTGATAATTGTGGACACCCCCGACGCTCTGCTTATAGCCCGCCGCGGCCAGGCCCAGCGCGTTAAAGAAATAGTGGACATGCTTAAAGAGCGCAAGCGTAAAGAAGTTGAGGAGCATACCACCACTTACCGGCATTGGGGTTCTTATACCGTTCTGGAAGAAGGCCCCCGCTACAAGATAAAACGCATAGTGGTTAAACCAGGCCAGAAGCTCAGCCACCAGGTGCACTACCACCGCAGCGAGCACTGGGTTATAGTTAAGGGCACGGCAAAAGCCACTATAGGCAAAAAGTCATTTATAGTGCATGAGAACGAAAGCACCTATGTGCCAAAATCCACCGGGCACCGCGTGGGGAACCCCGGCAAAGTTCCGCTTGAAATAATAGAGGTTCAGAACGGCGAATATGTCGGCGAAGACGATATCGTGCGGCTGGATGACGCTTACGAGCGGCGGCGACATTAGAGGCCGCCTGAACATGTATGAAAAATAAAAACCTTCCATCCTCATCTTTTTGGCGTGACAAAAAGGTATTCCTCACCGGACATACCGGCTTTAAAGGCGCCTGGCTCTCCATCTGGCTGGACGCTATGGGAGCAGAAGTCACAGGTTACGCTCTTAAGCCTCCCACAAAACCGAGCCTTTTCGAACTGTGCCGCGTTGACCGCTCCGTTAAGTCACTTATAGCCGATATCCGTGACGCAGGGCGCCTGCAAAAAGCTGTCCTGGCGGCAAGGCCGGAAATAGTAATTCACATGGCCGCCCAGCCCATAGTCCGGCAATCCTATAAAGATCCGCGCGAAACTTATGAAACCAATGTCATGGGTACGGTAAACCTGCTTGAGGCCGTCCGTAATTGCGGTACTGTGCGGGCCGTAGTCAATGTCACCACCGATAAATGCTACGAAAACAAGGAGCATCTCCGCGGGTACAAAGAGGATGAACCCATGGGCGGTTATGATCCGTACTCAAGCAGCAAGGCCTGTTCAGAACTCGTCACTGCGGCCTATCGCAACTCCTTCTTTAATCCCAAATCTTATCGTGCCTCCTGCCGATCCTCCAGTCCTCTAATCCTCCAGTCCTCTAATCCTCCAGTCCTCCAATGCGCCCACCATGTGGCCCTGGCTTCAGCCCGGGCGGGAAATGTTATCGGTGGCGGGGATTGGGCGGCCGACCGCCTTATTCCGGACATAATACGCGCGGCTTTAAAGGGGGACAAAGTCCTTATCCGCAATCCCAGGGCAATACGCCCCTGGCAGCATGTTTTGGAACCGCTCAGCGGCTATCTGGTTCTGGCTGAAAAACTTTATAAGCGGGGCCCCGGTTACGCCCAGGCCTGGAATTTCGGTCCCGACGCGGGCGACGCCAAAGACGTGGAATGGATAGCGGAACGGATGTTCTCCGCCTGGCCCGAAGCCCCCGGCTACGCTCTGGATAAAGGCCTTCACCCCCATGAAGCGCATTACCTGAAACTTGACTCCGCCAAAGCCCGCCGCGAACTCGGCTGGGCCCCGCGCTGGCGCATAGGCCAGGCCATAGATAAAATAATAGAATGGACCCTGGCGTATCAAAACAGTCTGGATATGCGGGATGTGACCCTTGGACAAATAAAGGAATATATTGCCATAAGCCATAGGCTTTAGGCCGTAAGCTATAAGCCGTAGGCAGATTGGAAGAGGGAGCGAAATGGAAAAGTGGAAGAGTCTTGAGGTTTGGCAACTTGCTAATGATCTGGCGCATAAGGTTTATTTGGCAACAAAAGATTTTCCTAAAGAAGAGCTATATGGGCTGACATCCCAATTACGCCGGGCTGCTTTGTCAGTTCCTACGAATATAGTGGAGGGACATTCCAGGAGTGGGGATAAAGAACTTGCACGATTCTTAAATATTTCTTTGGGATCTCTCGGCGAAACAAAGTATCTTCTTTTCTTTTCAAATCAGTTGCAGTATTTGCCGGAGAAGTCTTTTCTTGAGTTGGATAAGTTAACCCAAGACGTTGGCGTAAAACTTTGGGCGTTCTATAAAGTTGTAAAAGAATAGTTCTGTTCTGCGTATGGCTAAATCTTATGGCCTAAAGCCTAAAGCCTAAAGCCTAAAGCTTATGGCAAACCTAATCGATAAGGCTCTACTATGGAAATAATATTCTTAGGCACCAACGGTTGGTATGATACTAAACTCGGTAACGCCGTCTGCGTACTTCTCAAAACCGAAAAATACGACATCGTCATGGACGCCGGCAACGGCATCTATAAGCTGGACCAATATGTGGACGGTTCAAAACCCGTTTATCTTTTTTTAAGCCATTTCCATCTGGATCACATAGTCGGCCTTCACATCCTGACAAAGTTTAATTTTAAAAAGGGTATGACCATTTGCGCCGGTAAAGGCGCCAATAAAACGTTAAATTCGATCCTTCGCCGCCCGTTCACCATCCCGCTGAAAAAATTAAGGACCAAAACCGGCGTTCTGGAGCTGCCGGCGCAGGCCGCGCGAATACCTTTTGACGTCAAATGCCTTCCTCTGGTTCACGCCGATCCTGTGCTGGGCTACAGATTTAATATAGACGGCAAAATTGTGACTTATTGCACCGATACCGGCTATTGCCCGAATTCATTAAAACTGGCAGCAGGCGCGGACCTGCTTATAAGCGAATGCGCCCACAGGCCGGGTGAGGAGAATCCCGGCTGGCCTCACATGAACCCGGAAAGCGCTGCCGCTCTGGCCAAAGAAGCCGGGGTGAAAAAGCTGATCCTTGTCCATTTCGGCGCCGACAGATATCCCGCCATGAAAGACCGGGAAAACGCCCAAAAAATAGCCCGAAAAACCTTCAGAAACACCCGGGCCGCAGTTGATGGCCTGCGCATGGTGATTTAACTCCGCTCAGTCCTTTGCTGACTGCAGCAAACTCATTAAAAATGGCATATAGGGGAGCCAGTAAGTTCGCGAGGTCGCCGAGGGGTGGGTTCCAAAAACCAGGGTCGGGACACACCGTGCCCGCCCTTCCCTTCCTCAGCCTCGCCGCTTACGTAAGTCTCGGCTTCCGGAGGGTTTTTTCCACCCACCCCTCGGCGCCTGCTCCATTGATTCATATGTGAGGCCTGCGCATGGTGATTTAACTTCGCCAGTCCTGCACTAGCTTTAAAAATGCAGTCAAATGCAACATTTGCGCCAAGTGGGTCCTTTGGGCGGATCCGCCAGTCCTTTGGCCCTCTAATCCTCTCATACAAATTGCTATAATTAACCTAAATCCTGCAGTTAAAGATAGATTTCGTTTGGGAAAACCGGGAACATGATTATTCTGCAGGATTTCCCGCACACCGGGCTGAGGGCCCAGCGCTATGCGCGCCTGGCCCGAAGAGGTGTATGCCTCCCGAATGGGCGCCCGCAATGCGGGCGGAAAGTTGCAGCTGCAACTTTTAGGTTAACTATATAATAAGCGATTTGGAACTGAGGGACTGAAATGGGCCTCAAAACTGCTAAAACCGAAAAAAAACTGCGCAAAGAGATACTTCGTAAGGTTTCGGAGTATCATGGCCTTTTCCATAAGAAAAAGGACTTTGAGCCAGGCAAGTCTTTTGTCGCTTACGGCGGAAGGGTATATGACGGGAAGGAATTATGCAATCTTGTCGGTTCCGCCCTTGATTTCTGGCTTACTTCCGGCCCATATGTTGACGCTTTCGAGAAAAAGTTCGGAGAATTCCTTGGCGTCAGGCATGTTTCCCTCGTAAATTCCGGCTCATCGGCCAATCTTCTGGCGTTCATGGCCCTCACCTCCCCGAAACTTGGCGAAAGGCGCATAAAGCCCGGTGATGAGGTTATAACCGTCGCCGCCGGCTTTCCTACCACGGTTACTCCTATAATCCAGTACGGCGCGGTCCCCGTCTTCGTTGATGTCGAAATTCCGTCCTATAATATCGATTGTTCTCTGCTGGAAAAAGCTCTTTCAAAAAAGACCAAAGCCGTAATGGTCGCCCACACTTTGGGCAACCCCTTTGACCTGAAAAAGGTCCGCGCTTTTTGCGACAAGCATCGCCTCTGGCTAATTGAGGATAACTGCGACGCTCTGGGCAGTAGGTACAGAAGAATGGAGGACTGGAAGACTGGAGGACTAGCCAAACCCGCGGATCTTTGCCGCTGCCAATCCTCTAATCCTACAACCCTCCAAAAATCTGCTCTCTTGCCAATCCTCCAATCCTCTAATCCTCTAATCTTCCAATACACCGGAACTTTCGGCGATATCGGTACTTCCAGCTTCTATCCGCCGCATCATATGACCATGGGCGAGGGGGGAGCGGTCTATACTGATAACCCCCAGCTTAAAAGGCTTGTGGATTCTTTCCGTGACTGGGGCCGCGACTGCTGGTGCCCGTCCGGAAAAGACAACACTTGCGGTAAGAGATTCACCCGGCAGTTCGGCGAGCTTCCTTTGGGCTACGACCACAAGTATGTTTACTCTCATTTCGGTTATAATCTCAAGGCCACCGAGATGCAGGCTGCCGTCGGCCTGGCCCAGCTTGAAAAGCTTCCCAAATTCATTGAAGCCAGAAAAAAGAACTGGCAATACCTGCGCAAAGCCCTTAATTCTTTTTCGGATAAGCTTATCCTGCCCGAACCCGCCGATAATTCCGACCCCAGCTGGTTCGGCTTCCTGCTGACGGTCAGGGGGAACGCCGGCTTCACCCGCGAAGAGCTGGTCAGCCATCTTGAGGCCAATAAAATACAAACCCGCGTGCTGTTCGCAGGCAACCTTATAAAGCACCCCTGCTTCGACGAAATGCGCCGCTCCGGCAAAGGCTTCCGCGTCGTAGCCGGCGCTTCTCGCCAGTCCTCCAATCCTCCAATCCTCCTGGCCTCATTGCCCGTTACCGACCAGATCATGCGCGACACTTTCTGGATAGGCGTCTATCCCGGCATGACCGTAGAAATGCTGAAGTATGTCTCGGATACTTTTAAATCTTTTTTTAACCGTTCGTAAAGGATCATTATGAGAACATATATCGCGGGCCACACCGGATTGGTCGGCTCGGCTATTTGCCGGAAACTGGCTGCCGGCAAAAAGCATGAGCTGCTGGTAGAAGATCACGATAAGCTGGATTTGAAAAGGCAGAAAGAAACCGAGGACTATTTTAAAAAAAACAAACCGGATTGGGTTTTCCTCGCCGCGGCAAGGGTCGGGGGGATACTCGCGAACAGCACCTATAAAGCCGAATTCATCTATGATAATCTGGCCATTGCCCTCAATGTTATAGATGCCGCTTATAAGACGGGAGTGAAAAAACTTTTAAACCTCGGTTCTTCGTGCATTTATCCCAAACTCGCCCCCCAGCCGATGAAAGAGGAGTCGCTGCTTACAAGCGCGCTGGAACCCACCAACGAGGCTTACGCCATCTCGAAAATAGCTGCTTTAAAAATGTGCCGTTATTACAACGAGCAGTACGGCACCAACTACATCTCGGCGATGCCCACCAATCTTTACGGACCGCACGATAACTATAATCTGGAAACCGCCCACGTCCTGCCCGCCATGCTCAGGAAATTCCATCTCGCTAAGCTCTTAAAGCTTAGGGATTTTTCCGCTCTCTCTAAAGATCTGCAGAAGCGTCCCATAGGCTTCGGTCTCGATAAAAAAGTGGATTTTAAGGATGAAGGCTCCATTTGCGCCGCTTTGGAGTCCATAGGCGTTACGGCGGACAGCGTTCTTCTTTGGGGCACAGGCGAAGTTTACCGGGAATTTCTGCACGTCGACGATATGGCGGCCGCGGCCCTGTTCCTTATGGAGAAATGCGATTATTCCGATATCGGCGAGATAATAAATATCGGCACGGGTGAAGATCTGAAATTAAAGCTGCTGGCGCACATTATAAGAGACGCGGTTGAGTACGACGGCGCCATAAAATACGATACCTTCAAACCCGACGGCACCCCAAGAAAACTTTTAGATATCTCAAGGATAAGGGCGCTGGGCTGGCAGCCCGCGATCCCGTTAAAAGACGGCGTAAAACAAAGCTACGCGTGGTATCTGTCTTCTCACGCGTAAAGTTTGACGCCACTGGTTTTTGCCAGCATCAGAATTGCCGCCGGAGGCCCAGTTTATGAAGTTGTCGGATTATGTCATAGATTTTATCGTAAAAGAAAAGGTCCGCCACGTTTTTGAAATGGTAGGCGGGGCCATAACCCATCTCCTGGATTCCGTCCACGGACGCAAGGATATAGTCTGCGTCTCCATGCATCATGAGCAGGCGGCGGCCTTCGCCGCTGAAGGCTACGCGCGCGTCAACGGCCGGCTTGGGGTGGCCATGGCTACCAGCGGCCCCGGCGCTCTTAACATGCTGACGCCCATAGGCAGCTGTTATTTCGACTCCGTCCCCTGCCTGTTTATAACCGGTCAGGTCAACACTTACGAATACAAATTTAACAGCCCGGTCCGCCAGATCGGTTTTCAGGAAACCGATATAGTCAGCGTCGCCAGGCCTCTGGTTAAATACGGAGAGATGATCACCGACGCGTCCCGGATACGCTACTGCGTTGAAAAGGCGGTTTTCCTTGCCCGCAGCGGCAGGCCCGGCCCGGTTCTGCTGGATATACCGATGAATATCCAGCGAGCTGAAATAAATCCCAAAAAACTGAAAGGTTTTTTCGGCACTCCTGAACACCGGCGTCTGGCAAAAATAAATGCGCCGTCTCAGGCTGTTATCGCAAGGATAGTAAAGTTGATTTCCGCCGCCAAACGCCCGGTGATACTCGCCGGCGGCGGAGTGCGAACCTCCGGCGCTGCGGCGGAGCTGGAAATTTTGGTAAAAAAAACCGGTATTCCCGTGGTCACTTCCCTTATGGGTTTGGACTCCTTCGCCCACGATGATCCGTCGTTTGCGGGCATGATAGGCGCTTACGGCAACCGCTACGCAAACCTGGCCTTGGCCAATTCAGATCTGCTGCTCGTCCTCGGTTCCAGGCTTGATAACCGCCAGACCGGCACAAAACCCGCAACTTTCGCGCGCGGCGCCGTTAAGATCCATGTTGATATTGACCCCGTAGAACTTAACGCCAAGGTTAAAACGGACATTGCGCTTAATTGCGATGCGCGGGTTTTTATTAAAGCCCTTAATTCCGCGCTAAGCGCCCGGCCGCGTTCGGCGCTTGCGCCCTGGTATAAAGTTATGGACGACTGCCGCCTCAGGTATCCGGCGTCCGAAAGCAAAAATCCCGGCGGAGATATTCAGCCCAACAATTTCATGGCGTTTCTGTCAGCCCGCGCTAAAGGCAGCGACATCGTTTGTCTTGACGTCGGGCAGAATCAGATGTGGGCCGCTCAGTCCTTTAAAGTTAAGAAAGGGCAAAGGATGCTGGTTTCCGGCGGGATGGGGTCAATGGGTTTTTCGATGCCGGCGGCGATAGGCGCCGTTCTCGCGGCTCCGGGAAAAAGAGCGCTGGTGATCTGCGGCGACGGCGGCATACAGGTGAATATCCAGGATATGGACGCTCTTGTGAAACTCCGGCTTCCGGTTAAGATAGTCATAATGAATAACGGCTGTCTTGGCATGGTCAGGCAGTTTCAGGATATATACTTCGGGGGCAGACGGCAATCCACGGAGATCGGTTACCATTGCCCCGATATTAAAAAGATCGCAGTCGCTTATGGCGTCAAAGTCTACACCATACGCGCCATGGGTCAGGCGGGGAAAGTCCTTGATTCCGCCTTAAATTATAACGGGCCGGTTTTGATAGACGTGAAGCTGGGGAAAAATACGACCGTTGACCCTAAACTGACCGTTAATTGCCCCATAGAGGATATGTCGCCGCATTTGTCCCCTGAGGTCCTGGAAAAAGAGATGATCGTTAAGGCGGCGCCGGATAAACGGAAAATATGAAAAACAGGATCCTGATAACCGGCGCTTCCGGGTTCATCGGCCGCAATCTTACCGAGCGCCTTTCGGCTAAAGGACAACAGGTGTTCCAGGCGGATCTGCCGGGGCTTGATCTTGCCGATGAAGCCGCTGTTATGGCGGCCTTTGATGATTTTTCACCGGAAGTCGTTATACATTGCGCCAATGTAGGCGGTACCAGAGCTTCCGAGTCTGATAAAGCTGCCGCTGATAAAGCTTTCGCGCTTAACATGCGCATATTTTTTAACCTGGCGCGCTGTCTTAAACCGGGCATGCGCATGATCGCCATGGGCAGCGGAGCTGAATATGACAAGCGCCGTCCGCTGCGCAAAGTTCCGGAAAAGGATTTCGACGCTTTTGTTCCTGCAGATGACTACGGATACGCCAAGTACCTGATCTCAAAGTACATAGAAAGAACTGACAATATCACCTGCCTGCGAATTTTCGGTCTTTACGGCAAATATGAAGACTATACCTTCAAGTTCATCTCCAACGCCATCGTTAAAAATCTTCTAGGCCTGCCCATAGTAATAAACCAGAATGTGGTCTTTGATTTCCTATGGATAGAGGATTTTTGTGAGATAGTCGGACAGCTTATCAATATAAAACCCCGGCACCCGCATTACAATATAACTCCAACCGAGTCAGTGGACCTTGTTTCGCTCGCGGACATGGTGAACGCCGCGGGTAAAAAAAAGAGCGAAATCAAGGTTCTTGCACCCGGGCTTAACAGGGAATATACCGGCGATAATACCCGTCTGATCTCCGAACTGCCGGAGCTCAAATTTACGCCTTATCTGCCGGCCATTAAAAAGCTTTACGCCTACTACAGCGAAAACCTTGAGAAATTGGATCTTGCCGCGGTAAAGGCGGACCCATACCTTAAAAATTGCAAGACGGCATAATATGACAAATAGCAAACCCCGCGTATTTTTAACCGGCGGTTCGGGAATGGTCGGGCACAATATCCTGGAACATCCCGCGGCTTCAAAACTTGAGATCTTCGCGCCGGATATTCCGGAATTGAACCTTTTTGATTACAACGCCGTCCGGGCTTATATGGCCAGGATCAAGCCTGACATCGTTATCCACGCCGCCGGCCGCGTGGGCGGCATACAGGCCAATATGGCCCATCCCGTGGCCTTTCTGCTGGAGAATCTTGATATGGGCCGCAATACGGTCTGGGCCGCCTGCAACTGCGGCGTCAAGAAGTTTATAAATCTCGGCAGTTCCTGTATGTATCCGCGCAACGCGCCCAATCCCCTTAAAGAAGAAATGGTGCTGCAGGGCGAACTTGAACCCACAAACGAGGGCTACGCCCTGGCAAAGACCGTAGTATCACGGTTGGCCGCCTATATTTCAAAAGAGGCTCCTGAATTCCGCTATAAAACCCTTATTCCCTGCAACCTCTATGGCCGCTGGGATAAGTTCGCGCCTGAAAATTCACACATGATCCCCGCGGTCATACGCAAACTGCATCTGGCCAAGCTGAATAAGGAAAAAACGGTGGAGATCTGGGGCGACGGACTGGCCAGGAGGGAATTCATGTACGCCGGAGATATCGCCGACTGTATCCATCGCGCCATAACCGATTTTGACACCCTGCCGGCTCTGATGAATGTCGGCTTGGGGCTTGATAATTCCGTTAACGACTATTATCTGACCGTGGCCGAAGTTGTGGGCTACAAGGGCGCCTTCACTCATGACCTCTCCAAGCCGGCCGGCATGAAGCAAAAGCTGATAGATACGACCCGCCAGACCGCCTGGGGCTGGCAGCCGAAAACCACCCTGAAAGAAGGAATAGCCAAGGCGTATGAGTTTTTTTTACAGCACGCGGTAAAGCAGTGAGTTCTGCGTATGGCGTAAATCGTAAGCAATTCTGCAAATGGCCTAAATCGTGAAGCGGAAAACGTAAAGCGTAAATAGTAAGAAGTCTTTATTCTGCTTATGGCTTAAATCGTAAAGCGTAAAACGTAAATAGTAAAAGATTCTGCAAATGGCCTAAATCGTAAAGCGGAAAACGTAAAGCGTAAATAGTAAAAGATTCTGCGTATGGCAAACGGCGAATGGCATATGGCAAACGGCTTACGGAGTGTTGATATTTACCTCCAAATATCCTAATATGTACCATATTAGGTGAATGGGTTCACCCAAAACATGCATATTAAGAGAACTATACAGGCGAGTATTGAAAAGAGCCTTTTCAAAAACAAGGTTCTTATACTTTACGGCGCGCGGCAAGTGGGCAAGACCACTTTGGTCCGGGAGATACTTAAAAAGCATCCGGGGCAGTCAGCGTATTTAAATTGCGATGAACCTGACATTCGTGCCGCTTTGACAGACAAGACTTCTACCGAACTTAAAGTTTTTTTTAAGGAAAAAAAGTTTATTGTTCTTGATGAGGCCCAGCAGGTCAAAAACATCGGCCATACGCTTAAAATAATAGCCGACAATCTGCCGTCCACGCAGATCCTTGCCACCGGATCGTCCTCTTTTGAGCTTTCAGACAAAATAGCCGAGCCTTTAACCGGAAGAAAGAGGGAGTTTCTGCTCTATCCGTTCTCTTTCCAGGAATTGGCGTCTTTCTATTCGGAAGTTGAAATGGACAGGCTGCTTGAACGCCGTATTATTTATGGCATGTACCCTGAAATAGTAGCCGGTAAAGAAAACACCGAGATAAACCTTAAAAGCCTTGCGCGCAGCTATTCTTACAAGGATGTTCTTAAATACCAGAATATAAAAAACCCGGATCTGCTGGAAAAGCTCCTGCAGGCCTTGGCGCTCCAGGTCGGCAATGAGGTGTCTTATAATGAGCTGGCAGCCCTTTTAGGGATAGATAAGAATACCGTGGCGTCCTATATTCAGATCCTTGAAAAGGCGTTTATTATTTTCAGAGTGGGGCCGTTCAGCAGGAATTTACGCAACGAACTTAAAAAACTCCGTAAAATTTATTTCTACGATACCGGGCTCCGCAACGCTCTTATAAACAATCTTAATCCGCTTGATCTGCGCCAGGATGTGGGGGCTTTGTGGGAAAATTTTGTTATATCCGAAAGACGGAAGTTCCTCGCCAATACCGCTCTTGATAGAAAAGGGTATTTCTGGCGGACAGCCCAAAAACAGGAGATCGACTATCTGGAAGAAGGCGGGGGACATTTGTGGGCGTTTGAAGTAAAATGGAGAAAAGAAAAATTCAGGACCCCGAAAGTATTTTCACAGGCATATCCTGACGCGGAAGTTTCGCTGGTGACCTCAAAAAATTATAAAGATTTTATAGGCGCGGTCAAAGCGTAAATCGACAATCGGAAAGCGGAAAGCGTGAAACGTAAAGCGGAAAACGTAAAGCGTAAAGCCTAAAGCCTATGGCATATTTTCCGGAGGAAAATATCTATGATCCCATTGATGAAAAACACATTTCTTAACGAGTATGAGACCAAAAAAGAGCTCGTGGATTTTATACTAAAAGCTAAGATCCTAAGCATGGGTGAGAAATGCGCGGAGTTTGAAAAGGCCTTTGCCAAGGCGCAGGGACGGAAGTATTGTGTGCTTTTTAACAGCGGGGGCAGCGCTAATTTGGCCCTGCTTCAGGCCCTTAAAAATATGGGCCGGCTTAAGGATGGGGATACCGTCGGTTTTTCAGCTCTTACCTGGTCCACAAATGTCATGCCGATACTCCAGTTGGGTATGAAGGCGGTTCCGGTGGACTGCGAAGCTCAAACGCTTAACTGTATGGCCGCTAACCTTTCCCAAACCCTTAAGAAGGTAAAGCTGAACGCGTTCTTTATTACCAACGCGCTGGGTTTTGCCGGAGATCTGGGCGAGATCCGGGATGTCTGCAAAAAAAACGGCGTCCTGCTTATAGAGGATAACTGCGAATCTCTTTGCACGGCTTTACCGGAAGGTAAAACCGGCAACTTCGGCTTGGCCTCAACATTTTCTTTCTTTGTCGCGCATCATATGTCAACCATTGAGGGCGGCTGCGCCTGCACTGATGACGAAGAAATGGATGAGATGCTGCGCATTACCCGCGCTAACGGTTGGGACCGTAACCTGAATTTTACGGCTCAGCGCCGCTTAAGGGCGAAACACGGCATAAAAAGTGAATTTGAGGCCAAATACACTTTCTATGATCTGGGTTTTAATCTCAGGCCCACCGAGATAACCGGATTCCTCGGTCTGACCCAGCTTAAATACCTTGATGAAAATTGCGGCATACGCCAGAATAATTATTTCGCCTTGGAAGAAGAGGTCCTGAATAATCCGGATCTCCTTCCGATAAAAAGGGGACATCTTTCCTTTCTTTCCAATTTCGCCTTCCCCGTTATCTGTAGAACCAAGGAACTGCGGAGCAGGTATATAGAACATTTTTCCGGAGACGGCGTAGAGATACGTCCTGTAATAGCCGGCAATATGCAGCATCAGCCATTTTTCGCTAAATACGTCAAAGGTGACTGGGACCTGAAGGGCGCCCAGTTCCTGCATGAATGCGGTTTTTACTTCGGCAATTACCCGGAGCTTACCGGATCCGATCTGGACATGCTGAAAAGCTGCCTGCGGAAATATTAACCGTGTGTGTGAAATAAAGGGAAGTTGCGCCTTATGATGCTTCTGTAAATATGAAAATCAGGGACCTCGCCCAAAAACATCCCAATTTAGCTTTTTATGCCGCCTTGTGCGGTGTTATCGCGCTCGCTAATCTAGGCGTTGTAAGCGGCCGGCGGTATATGAACTGGGATTCCTATTATTATTTTTATCCCAAATTCTTATACTTTGCAGACAGTCTTAAATCGGGATATTTCCCTTTATGGAATTCATTTGAACTGTCTGGCGTTCCCTTTATCCCTTGGAACGGGTTTCTTTTTAACCCTGTAAACTTTGTTTTCGTGGCGCTTGCCCAGATATTTAATCCGCTTTATGTGTTCCAACTCATGCTGCTTTTTCTGGTTTTTATCGGGGGAGCGGGGGCCTATCATTTTTTCAATAGCTTAAATTATCCCAAAAACGTTTCATGGTTCGGGTCTTTGGCGTTTTCGCTGACCATGTACGGGATGTTGTTAGGCCAATACAACATAGCTTACGCGGTAGCGTTTGCCCCCTGGGGATTGTATGGCCTGAATAATGTTCTGGATTGCCAGGGCCGGGTCAGCGTTAATCAGATCATAGTCTACGCCCTTATCCTTTGTTGTTTTATTATCACCGCGTACCCGGTTATGATATTTCTGGTGGCTTTACTTTTAGGTTCTTGGGGGATTTATAAGTTTTACGTTAACACGGAATTGCGCGGCAGGCCTGCTGTTGTTGTGGTTGTGAAAAAAATACTGCTGATCTGTGTTTTGGCCGGCTTGTGCTCAAGTTTTGTTTCCATCCCCCTGGTTGAAAACAGGGTTTATGTCGCGCATGGTCTGCAGGGGGAATTTACCTCTCCGGACCCATGGGTGAGAGTTTTCCTGAAAAAAACCGATCCGGTCTGTGGTTATGACGCCAACTTATTGAACTATTTAAAATCGTTCGTTTCACCGGTCGGTTGGTCAGAGGTTTCCGGAGTGGCGGTGTTGTTTCTGGGCGTTCTGGCGCTGACCAGGTTTCTTGGAGATCCCCTGTTGAGGTTTTTGTTTTTATTGCTTGCTGTATTTATCTCATACACTCACGGGCGGGGCGGTATCATCTATGAGTTTGTGTTCGATTATATCCCTATATTCGGCAATAATAGATATCCTTTAATCGGTCTGTTGATGTTTAAAGCTGTTTTATTGGTTATTTCCGCGCATTATCTGGCTTTTTGGGGAATGATAAGGACAAATGAGCAAGGATGTAGCCGGGAATTACGAAAGGTGAAAATATTGGGTTTGATGTCATTCTTTCTTATATTCGCCGCTTTTTTATATAAACCCTTTCTTCTTATAGGTATTTCGGGGATCGTTTTTTCAATACTATCGTTTCAGTATCTTAAGGGGAGAATTTCCGGGAATATCTTTATCGGTTGCCTGGTGCTGAGTCTTTTCGCTCAGGCTGTTCCCGGCAGGCATCGCTATGTGGATAAAATTAATTATCACACTGATGCGACCAAATCCCGAGTAACATCTGTGATATATAAGGCTAATTCCCGTGATGTGACCGTAAGTGCCGAGCCCTGGTCCGTGAATAGCTGGGTTTTTAAAAAAACACCAACAAACCAGGGGTATTATACGGCTGATACGGTCCCTTACTGGTATCTTAAAAATCACAGATCGATTCAACATTTCTTTTATACAACGCGCGATATCGTGGCAGAGGACGCGGGAGTCGTCCGCTCGAATTACAAAACCGACAACGAGTTCGTTGCGGCTTCGCTCACCCAGGTCTTATCCCAAAAAAACGGCGCGACAATAGTCGATAAGATGCCAAGCTGGGCGAAGGGGGAGGCAGGCTGCAAGTGCAAGCAGAATGATCCGGAGCAAGCCGGCTTGTCCAATATTTCAATAGCTCCGAATGAATTACGGGTTGACGTTACAACCGCGCACCCTGTTCTGCTCGTGCTTACCGATAAATATTATCCCGGGTGGAAGGTCTTTGTGAATGGGGTTGAGAAACAACTGGTAATAACTAATCTCTGTTTTAAAGGCGTTTATCTGGAAGCGGGAACGCATAAAGTTATATTTTCCTTCCGTCCCAAATCATTTTATATCGCGCTGTTCATCAGTTGCCTTACATTATTGATCCTCGCCGTCTGGGCGGCAATTTCAAAATTAAAGGATGGAGAATCAGCGCCGTGATTTTATGATAAAACTTAATGCTGTCGCGCCGTGTTATAATGGTTTCGGCGATGTAAATAAGAGTTTAGGGGAATCTTGTGGCGAAAATTAGAGAATTGGCCGGCATTAAAAAAAAGTGCCTCGCAAAAATTCTTGGCATGTATAAAAAAGCCAATGCCGGGCATATAGGGGCTTCATTATCGTGCCTGGATATCCTGATATATCTTTTTTTTCATAAAATTAAGTCCGCTGACAAGTTTATACTTTCAAAAGGTCATGCCGCGCTCGGATTATATGTAGTACTGGGTGAATCGGGCAGGATGGATAAAGCGGCGCTTGATACATTCTATAAAGATGGTACTTTTCTTGCTGCCCACCCGCCATGCAATGGCGTGATCAAAGATATTCCGTTCGGAACAGGTAGTTTAGGGCATGGTTTATCTCTTGCCGTTGGGATAGCGTTTTCGACAAGGTTCAGTAAGGCAAAATTCAAAGTGTATTGCGTATTATCCGATGGTGATTGCAACGAAGGTTCCACGTGGGAAGCGGCTTTGTTCGCGGCGCAGCACAAGTTGGATAATTTAGTCGTTATAATTGATAAAAATAATCTGCAGGGCTTTGGAAAAACCAGAGATGTTGTCAATCTGGACCCTATGGGGAAAAAATGGGAAGCGTTCAATTTTGATGTTGCGACAGCTCTGGATGGGAATGATTTTGCCGCTATCGATAAGGCTTTTAATGAATTGGCTGTAAAAAGGTCGCGACGGCCTAAATGTATTATTGCAAACACAATAAAAGGCAGCGGGGTTTCCTATATGGCAAATAAAATGGAGTGGCACTATCTGCCAATGAGCGATGAACAATATAAAAAAGCCTTAAAAGAAAACGGATTACAAGATGCGTAAAGAATTTTCCTTAGCAATAAAAAAAATAGCTATTGCGCGGCCGGAGGTTCTGTTTTTAACAGGTGATCTCGGATTTATGGCGCTTGAAGATGTGCGGAAAGCACTCGGTAAGCGGTTTATAAATGCGGGGGTGAGCGAACAGAATATGGTGACGATGGCTGCTGGGCTGGCATCACAGGGGCATACGGTGATATGCTATAGCATAGCGCCGTTTGCGGTTTTCCGACCGGCGGAACAAATACGACTGGATGTGTGCCTTCACAATATGGACGTGAAGATAGTGGGAAATGGCGGCGGTTATGGTTATGGGATAATGGGCGCGACTCATCATGCGATAGAGGATATAGCAGTTTTGTCAAGTTACCAGAATATGAGATGCTATATCCCATTTTGCAATGAGGATGTGGAAGCTGGTGTGGCCGCGGCAATGAAAAGAAAGGGGCCCGCCTACCTCAGGCTCGGATACGGAGTGAAACCCGCCTCTTTTCAAATGCCGGCTTATGAAGTTGCGGGACTGATCGCCAGCGGTGACAAATTGACAATCGCCTGTATGGGACCGGTGGCCTTAAACGCTTTTAAGGCGCTTGAAGTATTAAAACAGAAAGACATCGCTGACTTGTTTGTTATCCGGGAGGTTCCGCTGCCGGAACTTCCCGAAAAGTTTTTGGATAGTGTGAAAAAAACTAAAAAGCTTCTGGTTATAGAAGAACATGTGGCCAGAGGCGGCCTGGGGGAGCATTTATCACTTTTCCTGATGAAAAAAGGTATCGGTTGTACTATGATCCACCGGCATGCGCTTGGCTATCCCGGCGGATTATACGGCAGTCAGTCATATCACCAGAAAGTATGCGGGCTTGATAGCGAAGCCTTGGCCATAACCATAAAGGAACTTGCCTGATGAATAAGAATATCCTGTATAAAGACATCTGGACAAAAGATACGGTGGAAGAAGTCAGAAAACTACCTGGGCCCATAATGATAGTGGGGGTGTCCGGGTTTATCGGCGCAAAGCTTTTTTTCAGCCTGCGCAATATCCGGCCGGATGTTTACGGTTGCTCCAGAGCGCCACGGAGCAGCTGGAGGCTTATAAACGCCCAGGCGGATAACGCTCTGATAAATTGTGATATAACAGATTTTGATAGTGCCAGAAGGGTTATGGGGAATATTAAACCGATGACCGTGTTTAATATGGCGGCCTACGGTTCCTACGCGCGCCAATTGGATATTAACAAGATACACCAGACTAATTACATGGGAACGCTGAATTTATTGCGGATCCTTTCTGAAACGGGATGCGGCGCGTTTATACAGGCGGGCAGCTCTTCTGAATACGGGCTGAACTGCGACTATTCAAATGAAAATTCGGAGCTTATTCCAAACAGCGATTATGCGGCGGCCAAGGCCGGTGCAGGCTACCTGATTAAATATTATGGAAAGATATTGAATTTTCCGTGTGTGAATTTAAGGCTCTATTCGGTTTACGGCCCCTGGGAGGAAAAGGACAGGCTTATTCCGACGCTTATTTTAAACGGCGCGCAGGGGAAATATTCTAATTTTGTGGATAAGCATATATCAAGAGATTTCGTGTATGTTGATGACTGCAACGAAGCGGTAGTTAAAGCCGCGCTGACTATATGTAAAACTGATCCGGGGATATCCCTGAATATCGCGTCAGGTGTTAAAACTACGCTGGAAGATGTCGCCCTTGCGGCGAAGAAAGCTTTCGGTATAAAAGAAGAGCCTGTTTTCGGATCTATGGTCAACCGTAAGTGGTACCTGTCGAACTGGTATGGTAATCCGGAACTTGCCGTTAAACTCATGGGCTGGAAGGCAAAAACCTCATTTGAACAAGGGCTGAGGCTGAATATTGAGTGGGAAAAGGAGGCGGGGGACTTGTTGAAGTATGTTTTTGTTCCGAAACGGACAAAAAAGATCTCGGCTGTGATCGCCTGTTACAAGGACAATAATTCTATCCCCGTATTGCATGAAAGGCTTACAAAGGTACTCCGGGGTACCGGCTACGATTTTGAAATAATTTTCGTTAATGACGGCAGCCCGGAGAATGACGGAGAGGTTATAAACGGGCTGTGCCTGAGGGATACGCATGTAATAGGCGTTTCTCACTCCAGGAATTTCGGATCGCAGTCCGCCTTTGTGAGCGGCATGGAAATCGCCTCGGGAGACGCGGTAGTTCTCATGGACGGCGACGGACAGGACCCACCGGAGATAATACCCGATTTTATAAAAAAGTGGGAAGAAGGATTTGAGGTTGTATATGGTCAGAGGGTAAAAAGGGAAGCTCCTTTTTATATGCAGATGTTTTATAAGCTTTTCTATCGCATTTTCAGGAAACTTTCCGATATCTCTATTCCGGTGGATGCCGGTGATTTCTCTCTGATCGATGAAAAAGCCGTAAACCATCTTCTTAAATTTACTGAAAAAGACATTTTTATGAGAGGCTTAAGGGCTTGGGTCGGTTTTAAGCAGACAGGCGTGCCTTATTTGAGGCCGGAACGCTTATTCGGCAAGAGCACCAACAGTTTTTATAAAAATATATGGTGGGCAAAAAAGGGCATTTTTTCATTCAGCACAAAACCGCTTCAGTATATACAGGTATTCGGCGTCGCCACACTGCTTTTTACCCTGGCACTCGGCGTTTTTTACGCTATAAATTATTTTGTAAATCCGCCGGAAGGCGCGCGCGGGATAACTACTATTATCCTATTGCTTCTGGGCTTGAGCAGCATACAGATCATTTCGCTGAGCCTTATCGGTGATTATATCGGGAAAATAACTGAAGAAGTTAAAAACCGGCCTAAGTATATAAGGGACAATATTACTTACAACGGTAAAATTTATGGCGATGCAACCGCCATACTGAATATAATCAGCAAAATTAAAAGCGACAAAGAAATTTAGAGCATAGCGAATGAGGTGACAATGCCTAGCATGCTGGATGACCGTGGGTACAATCAGGGCTATAAAGAGTCAAAGTCCGTGGAAATAAGAACAGAAAGAAGATGCGACTACATTATAAGCAGAATGGAATTAAAGGAGTCAACCCGTATATTAGAAATCGGATGCGGTGTTGGAAGGCATTCGTATCTGCTGGCAAAAAAAACAGGGAAGCGTGTTCTTGGAACTGATATATGCGGGCCGTTTATAGATGAAGCGCGCGCCAGATATTCCCTGCCTAATCTGGAGTATGAAAAACTTGATTTTAATAGCCAGAGTGATGTGATGTCTGTTTTGCAGGGGCAAACTTTTGATTATATATTCGGAGACGGGATATTGCATCACCTGTATGACAATCTGGATAATTCACTTTTGAATATTTACAAACTCCTTAACTATGGGGGGAAAATAGTATTTCTTGAGCCAAACTTTTACAATCCATACTGCCTGCTGATCTTTAATGTGGCGGCATTCCGAAAAATGGCGAAGCTGGAACCGGGAGAGATGACTTTTACTTCAGGTTTTATAGCAAAAAAAATACAAACGGCTGGTTTTTCTAATATGGAGATATCATTCCGGGATTTTCTTGTGCCCGGAATCCCTGATTATATGATCAAGCCCGTCATTGCAGTCGGAAACATAATTGAAAAGTTTCCCCTGATGAACCGCCTCTCCCAGTCAATTTTTATTTCAGCGGAGAAATGTGGATAAAAGCTTTGTTTTCACTCCGGCACAATGCACCATTAACCCCCGGCCAGGGGTCATCAGTGATAGACCGGAAAAGTATATTGTTTAACCACGGGAATTTATATGACACAATGGAATAAAAAAATACTGACGGTGCTCATGGAATGGGATTATTGCGATCCTAAGC
>CAIPTO010000083.1 GCA_903867985.1 uncultured Elusimicrobia bacterium
AGGTTTGCGGGGACCTGTATCACACCGGAGACACTTATTCCACATTTTTACGACTAATGTTATGACTGACAGAATAATAAAAAGACTCTTTTTAAAAATCCTGTTATTTCAACTTGCGTTTCTCGGTTTCAGTGTCGTTTTTTCAGTCGTCTTAACGGCACATTTTAAATATCGTCTTGGGAGCCAATTAGCCGCGGCTTTTCGGAACGATTTGCTTATGGGAGACACGCGTAAAGCGATGTTGGAGCTGCCGGGGACGGTCCGCGGGGATTTCGCGGGGATTAAATGGGCTCCTTCGGGTTCGTCACAGGCGTTCAGTATCCCCGAAAATATCGATTTTACCGCTTCTCTGGTTTATGGCCGGAGCGTTGTGTCAATATATTTTGATGAAAAGAGAACTAGAAAATGCGGGGACTTGGTCTTTTACTATTACCATTGGATACCCATAGTCTGGGCTTTAATAGTGTGGTCGCTTCTATTTATTAGTTCAATTCCTGTCTGGCTCCGTGAACGACGGAAGATCGTGCAGGAATATACCCTTTCTTTGAAGGCTGAAATTAATGAATCCCGCGCGAATATGGCTGCCCAGGTCGCTCACGACATCCGCTCTCCGCTGGTCGCTCTGGACGCGGCACTTAAAAACACTTCACAGCTCCCGGAAAAACAGCGCGTTATAGTGCGGCACGCAGTTAACCGTATACGCGATATTGCCAATAACCTTCTTGAAAAGAACCGGCAGCAGCCTAAAGCTGCGCTGGCCGCTGAATCAGCCACCGCCGGCTCCGGTAAGCCTCAGGAAGTCCGGTTGTTATCAAGCATTATAGATCCAGTTATCACCGAAAAGCGCCTGCAATTTCAATCAAAATCCGGCATTAACATCGATTTTGAATTAACCCCGGCGTCCTACGGACTGTTTGCTAAAATCCAGCCGGTAGAATTTAGGCGCATAGTGTCCAATCTGGTTAATAATGCTGTTGAAGTCTTAGGCGATAAAGGTGCGGTCAAAGTCGGTCTGGCCCGTGACGAGGAAAATATCATTTTAACGGTAAACGATAACGGCAAGGGCATACCGCCTGAAATACTTCCGAGGCTCGGGCAAAGAGGTGAGACGCACGGCAAAGCTGGAGGATCGGGCCTTGGACTGTTCCACGCGAGAACTACGGTTGAAAGCTGGGGCGGAAGCCTGAGTATTACATCAGAATTGGGCAAGGGGACTACGGCTACAATAAAACTGCTTAAAGCTGAAGCTCCAGAAGGGTTCGTGCCAGTACTTAAGCTTACATCCGGCAGCCCGGTTGTAGTTTTGGATGATGACGCTGCCATTCATCAGGTCTGGCAGGGCCGGTTTGATTCCTTGAGGGTCAAGGAGCATGATATTGAAGTACTCCATTTTAGCGAGCCGGATAAACTGCGCGAATGGGTAAAAAATAATACGGCAAAAGCTGAAAACGCGCATTATCTTTTTGATTATGAGCTTGTGGGCTATAAAGAAACAGGTTTAAACCTTGCAGAAGAGCTAGAGCTATGCGGCAAAACCATATTAGTCACCAGCCGTTGCGAAGAGAAGCGCATAATTGACGAGTGCAAACGCCTTAAAGTGCGGATGATCCCTAAAGGCCTGGCCGACTTCGTGCCTATACAAATAACGGATAGGGTAGAAGGTGCGGGGGAGACTAAAAAATTAGCCGTTCTAATAGATGACGACGCGCTTGTGCATATGAACTGGGAAGATACCGCCGCAGCCGCAGGTGTAGAATTGAAAGCGTTTAAAGACCCTGCTGGATTCCTGTCAAATCTTGAAGCATTTCCTAAAGACACGCCTATCTATATAGATTCCGAGCTTGGCAATGATATCAAAGGCGAGAGTATCGCCGTGGACTTGAGGAAAAAAGGTTTTACCAATATAACGCTTGAAACCGGCCATTCCCCTGAGAGGTTCGCGCATCTGCCCTGGCTGAGAGTAATGGACAAAGAATCACCGTGGAAGTTCTGATATCAGGCCTTAGGCAATTCTGCTTCCAATTCCGTTAAAAGTCTTACAATATCCTGCGCCGTTTCGCGCATAAGCGCGATCCTGGCGCGTTTCTTTTCGTCAGGACATTTATGCAGTAATTCCGCGGCTTCTTTGAGACTGATGGACTTGGATTTTATGGCGTGGCTCTTCTCTGAGTCGGACATAATTATAACCTCCCTGCTTTTTGCTGTTTACCCAGGACCGAATATAGCAGGCGTTTCGAAATCTTAAGTTGCTCGCGAGTGTCTATCTTTCTTCCGCGGTTGTCGGTTAAATTGCGGTTGATGATCGCGGCGGTAATCAGATCGATGGTATCAGGAAGCCCGTGTTTGAGCGCGTAATCATATTGTGCCTGCGTTATGGTTATTGTTCCCGGCTGCTCCGGTGCGTCGGTGAGTGTAATATGGCGCTTAACTATTTCAAGCGTCACAGCCCCGTCCGTGCCAGATGTCACAATATCCACAAAGCGTCTAAGCTCACGCGTATTTCCCGGCCAGCCGTGCGATAACAGGTATTCTTTGGCTTCCGGTTCAAAGGCCAGCCGCTTCGTTCCTTTAGTAAATGTTTGGATAAGCGGGAAGATGTCACATTTCCTATGCGCCAGAGGCGGAAGCGTTATGGTCATGCCGTGGACCCGCTGGAAGAAGTCAAATCGCAGTTTCTGTTCAGCTAAGAGTTTCTGCATATCTTCTAGGGTAGCGCTGATAACGCGGAAATCGGAATACTCTGGCTTGTCGGCGCCGAGGGGATAAAAAGACTTTTCCTCAATTGCTTTAAGCAACTTGGTCTGCATATTATGGCTCATGGAGCCTATCTCATCCAGAAATAAAGTTCCTTTGTCGGCTTGCGCCAGTTTGCCCTTACGGGTTTCCTTCGCGTCCGTGAACGCGCCCTTTTTATAACCAAACAACTCGGCTTCCAGCAGGTCTTCGGTATAAGCCGCGCAGTTGATGGCTGTGAATTCTCCGGTGCGTCCGGAATGCTCATGTAATAGTTTTGCCAGGGTCGTCTTTCCGGTGCCGGATGGGCCAAGTATAAGGATGGGTAGATGTGTTGGAGCGTATTTTAACGCTTCGGTTATTGTTGAGCGCGTGGCCGGGTCATTGGTGATGAAGCCAGTCGTGAAAACATTCTTCGCCTTTTTACCTGCGTCGCCCTGCAAATAACGGGCTATAATGGCCGCGACGTTGGATTTTTCGTTGCCTTTTACATAGAACTCTTTGCAGCCGAGGGCGTAAGCCTTACTGATGGTATCTTCCGTATCGCAGCTGGACATAACTACTGAGTAGATTCCCTTTGAAACCGCCAGAGGTATAAGTTTTAGGCCGGAGTAGTCATCATTTTCGCCAAGCATAAGGTCTATGAAGCAGATATCGTAGCGCTCAGCTTTGAGTTTGCGTTCGGCTGCGGTTTTATCACCCGCGAAATCTACTGTTTGGCCGGCAAGATTATCAGCCAGGATGTCCTGCGCCAGTTTGTCGTCTTCAATAATCAGAATTTTCAGTTTGTCCATGAATGGTGTCCCCTGCCTGCGATTTACTTCCAGAAAATTGTAGCAAAAATAGCTGTATGATTTGAAAGTAATTCCCGAAATGGGCCTTAAAAACTTCAAAACGGGACGTTTTGGGCTGTAAAGCAGTGGAGGTAAATACGCCAATAGAGTAGATGTGGTGGATGTTTACGAAGAGTCGTGTGGCAGGTGTCTTGAGCGGATATTCCGGCAATAGATGTGGTGGCGGTCTAATCGACATTTTCTGGTGTCTACCTGGGTGTCTATCGCCCACTAATAACAGGTAATGCCGGGTAAAGTGGCGGAGGGGTGCGAAATGCATTTTACGACGAGGGTTAAGACCAGATAAGATTGGTTAAAGTCGTCTGAGATAGAAAGAAGCATCACTGACACCCATTTTGTGGCATATATCGGTGACCGAAATACCGCTTTCATGCTGCCGCAACGCAAACGCTATCTGTTCTTCCGTGAACCTTTTGTTCATGATTTCCTCCATTATCGGAGGACTTAAATTTAGCAAATTTCCAGCTTCGTTTGGTCCAGTTATTCGGGAGAACGTAAAATTGTATTTGTAATTAGAGATCCTAGCCGCGGCTTTTCTTTTTCTCTTTAGTTTTCGCCGGTTCCGCGCCAAGACCGATCAGGTCCAGGTTGTCTTTGTCCCGTCCAGACGCGCGTTTATTCTCGATCAAACACTCTTTGGATATAAAGGCTGCGGGTTGATTCCCAAGTTCACTCTGTATCCGGCTCTTCCAGGCTTTTTCCCATTCTACACCGGTTATGTTCGTGATAATATGCAGGCTGTTTGGTTCTTTTCCTAACTCGAGCATGGTGTGTTTTTTGATTTCTTTCGGGTTGACATCTACTCCGTTGAAGTCCTTCAGCGCGGCTGAAACTCGAGAGGCATTCCTTGGTTCGGGGTTTACAAAAATATCTATATCTATGGTGGCCCGGATATAGCCGTGAAGCCCTACCGCATACGCGCCGACGATCATGAATTCGACGCGGTGTTCGTTCAGGGCGGCGATAAGCGCCGCGTAATCTTCTATGGGGCTGTTATTTAAAGGCGTCATGGATTATCCTTACCTGTGGGGCGATGTGAAGTGTTCGCGGGTTGTTTGGGTTTAATAGAATCAATCTACGGGAGAGTTCCATTACCCGGCTGACCCTTTTTTGGGGCGGCAGCATCAGGCAACCGGCGCGGTATTCCGCAAGCTCTTCTTTTTCATCCCGGGGAAACTGCCGGATAGTTACGCTGCTGCCGGATTTGCCGTGTATGATTTTTTTCCCGGCGGATAATGTGGGCAGCCAGAATTCCTGAAATTCAGCAAGTTCCGTTGCGCTGATCTCTTCCTTCTTTTGCTGAATTGCCGTGGTGAAAGAGGTAAAGGCTTCGGCCAGCGCCTCGCCGCGTTTCTCTAGGGTGTACTCTGCTTGTCCCCGGCTTTTACCGCCAGGATGAGGATGTGCTTTGATCCATCGGCTGATAGTCAGAAATTTCAGCGCCCTGTCCACTTGGGTTGGGTTCAGGTTCAGCAAAGTCTGAATCTGACCAAAGCGAAGCCCGCCGCGCTGGTATAAGGCCAGCAAGACTCGCAAAGGGTCTCTGCGGTTTAATAATTCAATAATCATATTTATAGTATACTTACAATATGTAAGTATGTCAAGAGGTTCTGGTGTCCACCTGGGTGTCCATCGGGCACTAAAAATAGGTAATACCGGATAAAGTGGCGGGGTAAAGTTGCAGCGCATTTTGCCCTATTAGTTGCAGGTGAGTTTAACCCTATTGTTTTATTGGGCAAAGGTGGGTCAATCTTCGTTGTAACTAGAGGGGCAATATTGGTTGCAAGTTTACAGTTAAAAATTATTTCATTGCATGACGCAAGGCGGGATAAGATTCCACGAGCCGTCGGGGTCCTGTGTCTGAAAGCAAAAATAAAACCCCGTCTGCCTGAAGCGGACGGGGTTTTGTTTTTCTAAGGGAACCGCCACTCAGGCGGGTTTATGCCTAGAAGTAGAGATGCGCGCCGAGGCTGCCTGCGCCGCCGGCCCAAGCGGTAGAGTTCGAGCCTGTTTCTTTCCAAGTGGAATACTGGATAGGGATTATCTTGAAATCAAGACCGAAGCGGCCCTTATAAATAAACTCCGCGCCCAGGTACGGATTGTAACTCCATACTTTATACCGGATCCCGGCGTCTTTACCGGCAGAATGTGCCACTGTCAGCCCGGTCTGGAACATTAATCCGTCGGTGATTTCCTTTGAGTAAAACCCGCCGATATTAAGGTCATATTCCGTGCTCTTGGTGGTGCCCTCGGGGTTGAATGCCGAGACCGCGGTCCCTGCATGAACGCCGATCGTGTCGTTGATGAAATATCTGACGTCAAACATATCGTTTCTCAGTCCGACTCCGATTTTCCCCGTCATGCTTTCGGCAAAACTGAGGCCGGAGCATACGCTTAAGATTATAACCGCAAGTATTGTTTTTTTCATTTTCAGTCTCCTTAATTCTATTCGCTCGATTCTATTTATGCTGCAAAAGAGCATGACATTTGTATCGTCATGGCGCTTAACCGCGGTTTATTTGAACCTGATGCCTTTGCCGGTAACCTTAGTTGTATTGTTCGACCAAAGGATCCACCATTGGCTGTAAGCCTCTACGGTTACATCGATTAAAGCGTCCGCGCCCAGTTTCTCTTTGGCGGAGTCAACGGCATCCTGAGTGTTATTTGAACCGCTTATCGGCAACAGTCCAAACAGCATAACTTTGCTGCTGGTGCCGGAAACTTTGCCGAGCTCCTCGTATGCCCTGTTGTTTATCGGTGTTGTTGAGGAACTTATACCGCCCGGCATATGCGCGCATCCGGTCAGGGTCGCTATGGCTACCACCAATGTCGCAAATCTCGCGTAATTTTTCATTTATCTCCCATCCTGTAATAAATTGTCCCGTTGAAATTATATCAAATTGGCGCGGGAACGATGATGGCGAGTTATTAAGTTGCGAGATCCAGAGCTAAGCCGCGATATAAGTCATCAGCGCCAGTATCAGGAACTGCGAGTCTATAAGTGTCTCTGACGTGATGCGTTCCGGAATTTTTCGTAAATAGAAGAAAAGCATAAGGGCCATATAATAAAAAAGGCCGGTGAAAAGCGCTGAAGCCAAGCCCGTTTTCCAGCCCATACTAAGCAGCAATACCAGTATGGTTTCAAGAAAAATAAACATGGCGGACAATGTCAAATACGTGAGCTTTGCCCCGGCGGCTTTGTAGAAATTTTCCTTGCCTACTATCATATCGCTATGAGCGTTGCTTATTCCGAACATGACCGAACGAATAAACACCAGCAGTATCGCGAATATGACTGCCAAGTGGGTTGATTTATATGCAATCGTCCCATGCGAGAGGCCCGGGGCGTAGGCGCAGACGAAAGCCCAGCCCATGGCTGTGACAATGTCTTTTGATGCCGGAAAATTGCCGGATTTATTAAAGCCAAATGGTAGTTTATAGGGGTAAAGCATCCCCGCTCCCCAGAAAAAAGCCGCAGGCAGCAGCACCTGCCAGCCCATAGTGCCGGATAAAAATAAAGCCAGCGCGCCGAATAAGAACGCGGCGAACTTGGTGGCGGATTTAAACCGGATAAAAAGCAGGCGCTTGGCTTTATCCGGAGCCGAGGTGCCTTTTTCTTCGGCGCGATTGGCCATATGAAGACTGAGCACGAACAGGCCGGCCATAAGCAGGAGCTTCTTTGAAACGGTGGAGGCTTCAAGCTTCATGCAGACATAAGCCAGCGCCACGGCGGCCAGGGCCGTGTAAGCGCCGCTGGCTATCACAAGTTTCCAGAGGAGGGAGAGCCGTTCTTTCAGGGGACCTTTACCGGCTCCGGTCAGTTCGCGGACTCGCATCAGCACCTTCTCCGTCATCCAGCTGGGGGTGGAGGCTCCGGCTGTAATAAAGATATGTTTTTTGTTTTTTAGCAGGGCGGCCGGGAGCTCGTCCTCATTCTCAATATGGATCGCGGCCGGAGCGAGCTTTTGGCAGATCTGAAATAGCCTGGCCGTGTTGGCTGAATTTTTCCCGCCCACCACGATTACAAGATCGGAAGTTTTTGACAGTTCCACAGTTTCTTTCTGACGGTCTTTTGTCGGCTTACAAATGGTATCGGAAACCGCGAGTTCGTCGGTCTTTTTCCTTACTTCCGAAACCGCCGCCAGGAACACATCCTCTTCCTGCGTTGTCTGGGCCACGATGTTGGCTTTTCCCATCCGGGACAGGCCTGCGGCTTCCCGTGGGCCGCTGATTACATGGCCGCGCCCAAGCGTGTAACCCATGAGACCTATTACTTCCGCGTGATCTTTGTCGCCCACGATAACCGTGTCGTAACCATTTTTCGCGTACCTGGCGATAGTGTGGTGCACGTGTTTAACCAGCGGGCAGGTGGCATCCACCACTTCAAGCGCCCCGCTTCGTATCTCTGCTTCCAGTTCAGGCGGGATGCCGTGAGCGCGGATGACCAGTATGGCGTCATGCTCCTTAATTTCCGATATGTTTTCTACGGCGTGGACGTTGTTTTCTCTCAGGGTCTCTATAACCTGGCGGTTATGGATCAGGGGGCCCAGCGTGTATATGGGTTTTTTGGCGTTTTTAGCCAGTTCCAGAACTTTATCTATGGCATTCTTAACGCCCGGGCAGAAGCCGGCCGTGGACGCCACGGTAATCTGGAGTTTCGCGGACATATAGGGGGCAGAGGATACCGGAATAGCGAAGTAGTGAAGCGGCGCATGAGAACAGAAAAGTCGCAAAGATCCGTATTCCCGTTTCTGTTTCGCTATTCACTACTTCGCCGCCAGCTTATTTCAATTGCTTGCTGATATGGGCCCAGGCGTTCTTGATTTCAACAGTGAGATGCCTGAGTTCGGAGGCGCTGACCTTCTCCAATTTCGCGTAGCGCGCCGCGACCTTGTCAACGAGTTCATGGTAGGCTTCCCTGTCGATCGATTTAAGGGCTTCCACTTTTTCCAGCACTTCGCCCTTCATTTTAAGGGACCAGCCCGCTATTTTCGCGCGGTTTTTGGCGCCCTTTTCCCCATAGAGAAAATAAGCTCCGGCCGCTGCCACAGCCGCCAGACCGATACCCGCTCCGATAAGTTTCCCTGTTTTTTTCATGGTAGTCTCCTTTAAATTATAAATAATCCGCGGGGCTTTAGCCGGCCCCGGTTCCTTTCCCCTGCCAAAATCTTACAAAATAAAATCTCCTGTGCAAATGATAATTGATAAAATCTAGACATGAGCGAAAAGTTCAAACTTGTTTCTCCGTTCAAGCCCAAGGGCGATCAGCCAGCGGCTATAAAAGCGCTTTGCGAAGGTATAAAAGCCGGCAAGGCCAACCAGACCCTGCTGGGCGTTACAGGTTCAGGTAAAACTTTCACGGCTGCGTCCGTCATACAGGAACTCAACCGTCCAGCGCTCATCCTTTCGCCAAACAAGGTGCTGGCGGCCCAACTCTACTCCGAGTTCAAGACCTTCTTTCCGGAGAACGCGGTGGAATATTTCGTTTCCTATTACGATTATTATCAGCCCGAGGCGTATATCCCGTCCAGCGACACGTACATCGAAAAAGACGCTTCAATAAACGATCACATCGACAAGCTTCGATTGAAGGCCACCAGCTCAATACTTACCCGGCGCGACACCATAGTGGTTGCGTCGGTTTCCTGTATTTACAATATCGGCTCGCCTGACAATTTTTCAAAACTCTGTTTTCATGCGCGCGTGGGAGATGCCTGCGACCGGCGCGAAATTACCAGGCGCCTGGTGGCCATACAGTATGACCGCAACGAGACCGAATTCGCCCGCGGCACGTTCCGTATGCGCGGGGGGATCATGGATATTTTCCCGGCCGATATGGAGACGGCCTACCGTCTGGCTTTGGGGGATACGATAGAGAGTATAAAGGAAATAGATCCGCTGACCGGCGATACGCTGCGCGAGCACAAAGAGGCGATTATTTACCCCGCCACACATTTCGTGGCCGAGCCGCGCGAGCTTGAAAAAGCGATAGCCGCCATAGAGGCGGAACTGGCGAACCGGCTTAAAGAGCTGAACGCCGCGGGCAAGCTGCTGGAAGCCCAGCGCATAGAGCAGCGCACCCGATACGACCTGGAGATGATACGCCAGACCGGCTATTGCCACGGCATAGAGAACTATTCCCGTCATTTGTCCGGCAGGCCTCCCGGCGAGCGTCCGCTGTGCCTGCTGGATTATTTCCCGAAGGATTTCCTGCTTTTCATGGACGAGTCGCATGTCAGCGCGCCGCAAATACGCGGCATGTATCAGGGGGACCGTTCCCGCAAGACTACTCTGGTGGACTTCGGTTTCCGTCTGCCGTCGGCCCTTGATAACCGGCCGCTAAAATTTGACGAGTTTGAGGCGATGAGACCCGCCACCGTTTTTGTTTCAGCCACTCCGGGGCCGTATGAGCTCGGGCTTTGCGGCAAGACAAACATCGTGGAACAGATAATCCGGCCCACAGGTCTGGTGGATCCGGATGTTCAGATACTTCCGGCTCAGGGTCAGATAAAGGCGCTTATCGGCGAGATAGAAAAAAGGGTTGTCAACAAAGAGCGCTCTCTGGTCCTGACCCTTACCAAAAAGACAGCCGAGGACCTGAGTGAATTTCTGGCCGAGAAAAAGATCAGGGCCAAGTACATCCATTCCTCCATGGACACGCTGCAGCGACTGGATATTTTGCGGGACTTTAGAAAAGGTGATTTCGACGTGTTGGTCGGCATCAATCTTCTGAGGGAGGGTCTGGATATCCCGGAAGTGACGCTGGTGGCCATTCTGAACGCCGATAACGAAGGCTTCTTGAGAAGCGAGACCACCCTGGTGCAGATCTCCGGCCGCGCGGCCAGGAATCTCACCGGGAAAGTGATACTGTTCGCCGACCGCGAAACCGGTTCCATGAAACGCGCACTGGATGAGATGGCCCGCCGCCGGGTCAGGCAGTTGGCATATAATAAGGAACACAATATAAAGCCGGAGACCATAAGAAAAAAACTGCATGAATTTGACGAACTCCACACCCAGGAAAAGCGGGCGGCCTTCCACCTGGTCGGCGCTGTGGCCTCAGCGGATGTCAACAAAGACAATATCAAAGGCATTATGAAAGAGCTGGAGAAACAAATGAAGGACGCCGCCGACAACCTGAATTTTGAGCTGGCCCGGGAATTGCGCGACCGTTTGTTCGAGCTGCGTGATATGGCCGGAATAAAAAGTCCGACAAGAAACCGTAAATCCCCCAAAAGGTAGCATGAGTCTTTTGTCTGATTTAAAATGATAAAATTTAACAAATGAATCAATTTGATTCCCTTATATGGCAGGCCCTTATGGAAGACATCGGCCCGGGCGACGTAACTACCGAAGTTTTTATCCCGGAAGGTCTCAATTTCTCGGGTCGGATGTTTGCTAAGACCAGCGGCGTCCTGGCCGGCGGAGGAATAGCTAAACGGGTGTTTGAGCTGGCCGATCCGGGCTCCAAAATCCGCTTGCTCCTGAAGGACGGGGCTTGCTTCAAAAAAGGAACAGTTATCCTTACCGTGAGTGGTTCCAGACGCCTGTTGAGCGCCGAGCGCACAGCGCTTAATTTTATCCAGCATCTTTCCGGCGTGGCCACCCGCGCGGCCCGCTTTACCAAAGAGATTCAGAACCCCCGCACCAAAGTTTATGACACCCGCAAAACCATTCCCGGTCTCAGGGAACTGGAGAAGCGCGCCGTCAGATCCGGCGGCGGCGTCAATCACCGCCGGGGACTGTACGACGCTTTTCTGATAAAAGATAATCATATCGCCATGCTGGGCGGCTCGCCGGAGCGGCTCAGAGAAAGGCTGGTTTATGCCAGAAAAAAACACCGCGGGCTGAAGATAGAGATAGAAGCCCAAAACCTGACGCAGGTGAGAAATTTTCTGCCTCTGGGTTTTGATGTTATCATGCTGGATAATATGGGCCGCGCGGATATGAAAAAAGCTATAGCCCTGATACGCCGCGAAAGTAAAAAGACGGAGATAGAGATCTCGGGCGGGGTGAGATTTGAAGATCTGGCCGGACTCTCTAAACTCGGTGCTGACCGCATATCCGTCGGTTCACTGACAAATTCGGCCGCGGCGCTGGATATAGCGTTTGATATAGAGCAGGTAAAAAATGCCATTGGCCATTAGCTATATGTCATGCAGAAAATTAATAAATTCCTTTAAAAGCAAACGGCCAATGGCAATGCAATAGGAGATTACTTTTATGAACGATTTAAATACTGAAGACAGGCTCGTGTTGGAGACGCTGCCGGGCATAAAGAAACTGGTGTTGTTGGAAAGCGCCACCTCCACGCAGGAAGTGGCCCGTGAGCTCGCGCTCCAGGGCGATATGGAGGGGACGCTGGTGCTGGCGCTCACTCAGAACGCGGGTAAGGGGCGCATGGGCAGGGAGTGGGAATCAGGCCGCGGCGGAGTTTACATGACGCTCATCCTTCAGCCCCTGATCGGGCTTAAATTCCTGGGCGAGTTGAGCGTACTGGCCGGGAGCGTGGCCGCCCTGACACTCAAACAACTTTACGGACTGAACACCCGAGTGAAGCTGCCGAACGACATATACGCGCTGCATCCCCAAAAAAAGAAATATCTGAAGATCGCTGGCATCCTGACAGAATCGGCCTCTATAAACAAGACCCCGAACTGGATACTTCTGGGCATAGGCGTGAACCTGAACAACGCGGTGTCCCTGGACACGGCTGTCAGCGCTTCCGATATCCTGAAAAAAGAAGTGTCGCGCGAGGAATTCCTGCAGGCCTTCTTTGAAAATTTCTGGCACATGTATTCCTCGTGGGAATACGCCTCGCAATCAAAAAGTTCCTAAAATCCAATGACAGGTCCAATCCATCTTACAGGGGCGAAAATCCGGGATATAGCCTTTAAACGCGGCGCGTCCGCCTGCGGGATAGTGCGCGCGGAGGCTATATCCGAACACGCGCGGTTTTACGCCGCGGCCGCCGGCGTTCCGGCCGGCCTCGCCTATCTGCGGCGGTCTCCGCCGGTAAGGTCGGATATCAGAAACTGGTTTCCCCCGGCCAAGTCCGTGCTGGTGTGCGCGTTTCAATACTGGCATTCCGGCCTGGACTACGCGGCCGTTTTGAAAAAAAACGGAGGGCCTTCAGCCTGCCTTAAAAAAATAGCGCGAGATCCGCGACCCGAATTCACGCACGGGATGGACCCGGATGGGCCATGCGTAAATATCTCCCGGTACGCCCTGGTCCCCGATTATCACGAAGTGATACGGGAAAAACTGGGGCTGATCCTGGCCGACATAAAAGCGGCCTGCCCGGGGACGGAAGGCAAGCCGTTTACTGACACCTCTCCGGTGCTTGAAAAAGAACTTGGGCGCCAAGCGGGGCTGGGGTTCAGGGGAAATAATACTTTGCTTATATCAAAGGAGCTGGGTTCTTATTTTTTTATAGGGGGACTGGCTCTTTCTCTGGATTCAGGTCCCGGCGAAAGTCCTGTTCCGGACAGAGAGCAGGGCTGCGGGGCCTGTGGAAAATGCGCGGCTGCCTGCCCAACCGGCGCGCTGAACGTTTCCGGAGCCCTGGATGCGGGGCTTTGCATTTCTTACTGGACCACGCAGTCCAAAACCGCGGTTCCTGAAGAGATCATGCGAAAATCCGGGGGATATATCTACGGGTGTGACATTTGTCAGGATGTCTGCCCGTACAACAGCAAAACTTCCGACATGATATTTCTGCCGGAATTTAGGAATAACCCGAATCTGAAGGATTCCGGGTAATGTTTAAAGTTTATTAGTTAGAGCGGTCTTAACGGCTTCCATCAAGTCGTCTGTATTGAACGGTTTGGTAAGGAACGCCGCCACTTGGGAAAACCTTTGGAACATGGCCCTTGAAGGCTCAAGCGCGGATAGGACGATTATAGGCAGTTTCTTGGTGTCGGCGTCTTCGGTTATCAGATTGGTGAGGGAATATCCGTCTATGCCGGGGAGCATAACGTCCAGGATCAGCAGATCGGGCTTGTATGACCGCAGCGTATCCATCACTTCCCTGCCGTTATCGCACACTTGCACCTTATGGCCCATTGACTCAAGCGAGCATTGCACCAGACTGGATATTTCGGCATCATCGTCAACTACAAGTATTTTGTTCCCCATAAGTTAAATTTAACACATATTCAGTTTGCGGGTCAAGTGTGGATGGATAGCAGTCTAGAGGCAAGGCAATCTGGCAGTCTGGGGGTAAAGCAGGTTGGCAATTTTGCTAAATCGCTTTACATCTGGACGGCTTTGCATCCGGACTGCCGTCCTAATACAGCAGAAATTTATTGCGGGTTTCCCTGAACAGGGCGTTATCTTTTTCAAAACCGGCCAGGATGGCTTCAGGTTTCGACCCGGCCTCAAGCATATCGTAAAGCCTGGAATTTCCGGTCATTTTTTTTATCTCTTTTTCCTTCAAATTGAAATCTTTTTTATTATATTTTCGCAGATAGTATACCGCGTACACATAAACGTCCATCGCGCGTATCATGTCGGCGCGCAGCACTTTTATGGCCACACCGGGGCAGGGTTTGCCTTCGTAAATATCTTTGTCCGGCGTGCGCTCCTCTGAAGTGAATCGCAGGCCTTTGAGCGGGGCTTTGGACAGCATTTTGGAGATCTTGTCGGCTTTCATCCAGGGCGCGCCGAACCAAAGGAAAGGAGTATCGGTCCCGCGGCCCACTGAGACATTTGTCGCTTCAAAACAGCCCAGGCCGGGGTAGAGTATTTCCGCGTCAACGCTTCTGATGTTGGGTGAGGGGTTGGTCCAGACAACGGCAGTCTCGCTGAAAAACATATTCCGCCGCCAGTTTTCCATTTTAACCACGGTCAGCTTCAGGTTCAGTTTCTTATAATCCTTGTGAAAAAGGGCCATTTCGCCGGCGGTGAAAGCGTGCCGCGCGGGCACGGCCAGGTAGGCCGTGAAAAAACTGATTTCCGGAGCCAGGGTAGGGCCTTCTATAATGTCGCCGCCGATGGGATTGGGGCGGTCCAGCACGACAAATTCTATGTTGTTTTTTGCCGCCTCTTCCATCGCGTAAACCATGGTGGTCAGGTAAGTGTAGAAACGGACGCCGACATCCTGTATGTCAAAGACCAGGACATCCACGCCCGCAAGCATTTCAGGAGAGGGGCGCTGATTTTTGCCGTAAAGGCTGTAAATGGGGACACCTGTCACCGGATCCGTGGAATTGTTTATCAGGACGCCGCCTTCCTCCGACCCGCGGAAGCCGTGTTCCGGGGAAAAGATGGCGGTAAGGTTCACCTTTTGGGATTCATACAAGACGTCTACGGCGTTCCTGCCGTCGGCATCGACCGAGGAATGGTTGGTTATGAGGCCTACCCGTTTGCCCTTGAGCAGTTCAAAGCCTCCGCGTTCCAGGATGTCTAGGCCGGTCAGAGTCACAGCTCCCCCTGCCGCAGCAGGGGTGGCGCCATAAGCCATAGGCTGTAAGCCATAAGCCAGAAAAAGTAAAAAGGTAGACGCTACCTTTTTGGTGTTCCTGAAAAAAATATCTTTATTTTTCATACATTTTTTAAAAAGGCGCAAAAGGTAGACGCTACCTTTTCGCAAAATATGGTTACCGCATAGGGGTTACGGCGTCTTTGAGCACCAGTAAATATAGAGCTCCGGGATCCCAGAGTTTAAAGGCGAAGGTGCGCGCCTTCGCGCTGTTGCCGGCGAAAAAATCAACGCGCCCCGGGCCTTTTATGGCTCCGCCGGTGTCCTGGCAGAAGACAAAACGCTTGTCCTGTTTGCGGCCCAGAATAACGCCATTGTCGTCCACATCGGGAGTCGTTACGCTCATAAAGGCCAGTGCGCCCATGGGTACCAGCGCGTTGTCTATGGCTATTGAGCGCCAGCCCACCAGCGGGAAACCGTAAGTGCCGGCCGGACCTTCTTCAGGGTCGGTTATTTGTTCAAGTTTAAAGAAAGTGTAGCGCTGGTTTTGGCTCATTATGGCGCGTTCCTGGTCGGGGTGTTCAGCTATATATTGTTTTCCTTTCTCGTGGCTCAGACCTTCGCGCGGGAGCCCGCCCATCTCCACCAGGGCGGTCAGCCAGCCTTTAAACTTCAGGCTGTTGGTGGAAGCGAAATTGGCTTTAATAAATTTGCCGTCCGGGAGACTCAGACGCCCGGAACCCTCGATATGCAGATCCATGATGTCGGCGCGGTCTTTAAACCAGGCAAGTTCCAGGCCGCGGCCTTTTAGAGCGCCTTTAAAATCTATCTCGTCCCTGGTCAGGTAGGGGACCAGAGCGTCCCCTTTGATCCTGCCGGTCAGCTTTTCGCCTTTAAATTTTTCGTTAAAGTCTTCCAGGTTGATGGTGACCAGATCGTCCGGCTTTGCGTAGATGGGGTAGGGATACTGCGCGGTCTTCTCCAGGCTGGCGGGCAGTGTGGGCTCGTAATACGAACTAAAGACCACTGTGCCGGTAGAATCGCGGCCGGCCAACTGATAAATATCGAAAGCTTTGTTCAGGCGCCGGTCCAGCTCAATCTGGTCTTTGGCCTCGGATAATATTTTCATGAACTCGCTGGTGGAGGCGGCCAGAGTATCGGTGTTTATCTTTCTTGAGCCGAAGGCGTAAGGGACGGCGGCACCGTTAAGGGACTGGAAATATTTCATGTTAAGCGCGGCCGCTTTCATCAGGGAGGCTTTATCATCCAGATCGGCGAAAGAGGGGGCTTTGCCGGGGGCCACCGGGATTATGGACATGGCTTCACCCTTGACCGGGGCGCAGCCGGGGGGGCAGACACCGCCTGTGATTTGCTGTTTTATTGTTGCCGCGCAACCGGTTAAAAAAAGTGAAAAAGAGAGTATCGCTAATTTTTTCATATCTATTGTTTCCTTAATATCCCCGGTTGATTGTAAGCGAACGCCGTTACTAACGGGGTTTTTACGCGCTGGCCGGGTATGACGGTGGTGGTTGCGCGCATCGGCTTTTGTATCCTAAGTCACATTTGACTTTGTATACACAAGAGGCGATTTTCATAGGAGAAAATGCCTCGCCCCTGCTTCTATTATCTCAAAATATTTTTATTGACACAAGGTGAATTATCTATTAGAATTTAACCCATGAACAGAAAAATATTGCCTTTACTACTCCTTATTCTGACTCTCCCCGTCTTTGCCGCGGCCGAAGAGGCCAAAATTATCGCTTTCAGCGGAAATGTTGAAGTAAGGAATACCCGCGAAGGCCAATGGGTCCCCGCCACGGAAAATATAGAGATAGCCGAGGGCGGAGCCGTGCGCTCCGGCGCCGACGGTTCAGCCGTGATGCTGATGCCTAATAAGACCAAGGTTTGGATCAAAGAATCTTCCACCCTTGAGCTGGAACAACGTGCCACGCTGGCCTCCCGCCTGGCCCTGGTGTTCGGCAAAATAAAAGTGCGTGTGCCGCATCTTTTGCGCAAGGAAAAATTTGAAGTCAGGACCCCGTCCGCGGTCTGTGCGGTCAGGGGTACGGAATTGACCGTTGACACTAATGAGACCGGCGCCATGGTCATAAACGTGCTTTACGGCGAAGTTAAGCTTTCTTTCGTGGTCCCTTCGGAAAAAGGTAAATCCGAGTTCTATATCCCTCAGGGGCGGTCCATGAGCCTGGAAGAAAGAGGCAAGCCGGCCAAACTCACGCTGATGACCTCCGAACAGGAGAAATCCTCGCTTGAGAACTGGAATCCCGGCCTTTCCCCGTCGGATCGCCGTAAGGAAATGCAGGCCAAGGATAATGACAGGGCGCAGATACGCGAGTTCGCCAAGGTGACGAACGGCACGGAAAATTCGGTAAAAACTTTCCTTAATAACGTGAAAGAGTCTGATCTGGAAGCTGGCCGCACGCTTAAAGACGTATATGGTAACACCGTGCGCGTTGACCAGCGTCTGATGCGCCCGGACAACAGCACTTTGCAGTTTTTTAATCTGGTCAAGCGCCCAGTGTACAATAACTCAGACAGCGCAGCCGCTGCCGCGGCCAGAGGCGGTTTTGTTTACAACGGCGCGGCATCAGTTTCTGACAGGCTTGATCTTTTGCAGATGACCATGAAGTTTAATAAGGAACTTCCGCAGCGCATAGAGGAATGGCCTGGCTTTTTCAACGGCAATTCAGTGGACCCCGTTTACATCAGTGTCATCATGGCTAACAGGACCAACCGTGAAGATATTTTTTTCATAGGGGAAGGCAGTATATACGATACCGTGCGCAAGGAACTGGTCAGTAATCCGATGGTGGTCGGCATACCTACAACAGAGAATTCTGCAAACGACCAGAACGTTCTTTTGACAGGCAGACTGACCGGCAGCGATGCTGTGGCAATGCTTAACGCGATCAGCCGGCTTGACATCAAGGATCCCACCGGCGCGGTGGGATCTGATGGGACAATGCAGTACACAACCGATGCCGGGGCAACCTGGACTAGTTTTAACACGGTTGGCCCTTTAACCGATGTCCGCTGGGCTTTGCAGGTACCACAGGATAGAAATAACATTTACACGAACCATTACGAAGTTACCGGGGACCCGGCCCTGTGGCAATATCGCGCGGACCTTTACAATATCGGCGGGCGCGGTCATCTTGGCGACTATGTCTGGTACGCGAAGGAAAACTACGCGATCAATAATTCCGGCGCCATACAGCAAGTGGAAGATTTTACCAGCTCCAATCTGGACCCGTTCACCATACTTAAGAATGTGGCCGGAGAGAGTGTGATGTATATCAAGCAGGCGTCATTCGGTACTGTGCCCACAGGTATAAGCGGCGGCATAGTGCCCTCATTTGCCTCCCCCAGTTTCCCGACCACCAACGACGAGGCTTACGCGACAATAGCCACCGCGGATTATTTCACTGACACTAACGGCTACGGCACAAATATTGATGTTGTCATTATCCCGGATCTGGCTCTGGCCGCGGTGCAGAAAATGCTGCCGGCTCTGACCAAACTTAACGACTAATGAGGAATTTAATGAAAAGGCTAATACTGACTTCAGCAGTTTTCTTGTGCCTCAACGGCTTGTCTTTTGCCGCCGTGGACTGGGAATCAAAAGGTATGCAGATGGTCGGCGAGATAGTTGCCAACCCTTCCGCCTTTTTCTACGACTTCCAGCAGGATCTGGAAGCTACCACCCCACTGCCTCCCGGCAAGAGTTTCGGCATACAAACGGGGCTGTTTCCTACCACCATACCGATGACATATCTCAATATGTCAGGCAAGTACCGCCTGCACGCGGAAGGACGCCTGGCGCCCGGCGTGCCGCAGGTGGATTTGATAGGCGGCTACTGGGATATGCTTGCTGCCAAGATGGCCACCAAGGACTCCAAGACCATAGACAGCGCCAAGTTCGGCGGGTATTATATGGGCGCCATAGTAAGTTCCTCGGTCAGTCCCAAGATCCGCACCTTCTGGGGCTATAAGCATTCCGTGCTGGCGGCCAAGCTTAAGTTTAAACCCGGCGAAGAAGTTGATCTGATGGGAACCAAGGTCGGCAGTTTTGATTCGGGCTTTAAGGACGATTTCCTTATGGCCGGTATTGAGACGCCTAAAGGGATAAATAAATTCTGGAGCATGCAGTTGAATTACGGACTTAAAACCCAGACTTTCTCCACCAAACTCAGCTGGTACGGCAAAGTGTTTGAATTAGGAATAAATATTTATCCGGAAGGCGTGCTCGTGTTTCACCCGGTGTGGAATATGCATTTAAATTTTTAAACAGGTTACAGGTTATCGGATAGTTTGCAGTGACCAAATAAGCAGACAACTTTAATTGAGGTTAAAAAATGAAAACATCGGTCTGGTATATAAAAAAGTTTTTCACAGTGCTGGTTCTTGTTGCTTTTACCCTAACCCCTCTGTCCTCGACCCTTTCCGCGGCCGTGGCCGAGGACTCAAAGATCTTCACGCCTTATTTCGATATGACGCTTATGGAGGCGGCCTTCATGCCTTCCGCGGGCAATATCTTCAGCGGCGGCAATATCAACACCCAGGTGGGACTGCTGACTAAGATAACCAAGAAGGATTCGCTCTTCGGACTCTATAATTTCAATTATTCAGGTCCTGCCTTCCAGCCGCAGGACTCAAAGCAGTTTACCGACCGCGATATGTCGCATGGTTTCAACTTTGAGTACCGCAGGAACCTTAACGAGCGGTTTCGCGTGCGGCCGGGGCTGTCTCTTATGACGGATTATTCCCGCACCGGCGCCAATGAAGCATGGAAAAACGGTCTCTATAACATGAACTCGGTGGGCGGACAGCTGGCAGTTGATTACAGCTTCGACTTTGAGAAGAACGGGTTCATCACGGCCACCATTATTACCAGGAAGATAAAATTCCCGAACTACACGGATCTTCTGCGCGAGTTCCAGACAGCCGGGAACACCTCTGAAACTTCAGGCGGCTTGCAGGACCAGTCGCTTACGCAGTTTTCTTTAAGGCCTAACTGGAACGGTTTCTTCGGCGGGTTCACCTATACCCTGCAGAACTATAAGAACCAGGAAGTTGTGGATAACTCCGGCGTGTACGGCGGCAGCAAGCAGAAAGACACTAATGTCGCCCTGGACGCCGGTTTCAGGCAGACGCTGTGGATATTTGAATTATCGCCGATGGTGTCCTACACGATGCACCGCTCTAATCAGAATTTTGTGCGGTATAAATTCCTGGGCGCGACTTCAGCCAATCTCGCGCTGGGTAATTCAGATGTCACATTCGTGGACAAGAATTATGACTATAACGAAATGACGCTAAGCGTCCCCATGGACCTGAATATAACCGGTAAATGGGCCATAGGCGGCTCCATGAACATAACCCGGCGCACGTACACCGCGCGCGGCGCCCGCGATACCGATAATAATTACACTTCTTCCAAGCAGAAAAATCTCATGAGTACGCTGACCGGCAGCATACGCAAGCGTATGAACGATGTGGCCACAATGAGGCTTTTCTATTCGCTCATGGTCGCCTCTTCCAATAACAAATTCGAGAAATACATGCCGTATAACTATACCGGCAACACCGTCGGCGTGGCGTATCAGCTGTCGTACTAAAAAGCCGCAGGCTTTTTAGCGCCATAAGCTATAGGCTGTAAGCCATAGGCCCTTAAGGAATCCCCTTAAGGGCTTATGTTTTATATTGTGCGCATGGACCGAAGCGTACAGCTTATGGCTTATGGCGCTCTTATGATATAATAATGTTATAAACCCGCCGCGAGTTTACGGCGGCCGCCTGATTTTCATATAAAAGGACAATCTGATGTATTTGAAAGGTATTGAGATTTACGGTTTTAAGTCATTCGCGAACAAGGTTAAACTGCCGCTTAAACCCGGCATAACCTGCATCGTGGGTCCCAACGGCTGCGGCAAGTCCAACGTGGTAGACTCGCTGAAATGGTGTATAGGCGAGATGTCCTGGAAGTCGCTTCGCATGCCGTCCATGATGGACGTCATATTTGCCGGCACCACCAAGCGTTCCCAGCTAAATATGGCCGAAGTGGCCATGACCTTCGATAATGAATCCCGCAAGCTTCCTTTGGATTTCAGCGAAGTAACGGTAACCCGCAAGATCTACCGTTCCGAAGAATCCGAATATTTTATAAATAAGGTTCAGTGCCGCCTTAAAGATATCCGCGAGATGTTCCTGGACACAGGTGTCGGCACAGACGGCTACGCAATTATAGACCAGGGCGAAGTGGAATATGTCCTGTCCGCCAGCGCCGAGGAGCGCAGGGAGCTTTTTGAAGAGGCCGCCGGTGTTTCAAAATACAAGGCCAAGCGCGAAGAAGCTTTGAGAAAACTGGAAAAAGTGGACGCGGATCTGGCGCGCCTGGCCGATTCCATGACCCTGATAGACGAGCAGATAAAAAAACTGGACGCCGAAGCCAAGCGCGCCCGCACCCAGCAGAAGTACAAGGAAGAACTCACGGCGGCTGAGGTCTCCATGCTGGTTAAGGAAATTTCCGGGTTCAACACTGAGGTGGAAGCTGAAAATGCAGCTCTTTTACCGGTGCAGAAGGATATCGAAGAAACCGCGACAGCCATAACCGCGCTTGAAGGCGAGCTCGCGGCCATGAACCTTACGCTCACCCAGAGGCAGGAAGAAGAGCGGGTACTGAATGAAGCCATAGCGTCCGTAAAATTTGAAAAAGTCCGCCTTGAAGGCACCATCGTCAGCAACGGCAGTATGGCTGAAGTTGTAGCCAAACAGACAAAAACCGTTGAGGAGTCCGGGCTGCGCAATGATACGGCTATCGCGGCTGCCGCTCCCCGCATAGAAGAAACGCGGGCGGCCCTGGCAAACGGCGAAGCGGGACTGGGCGCGCTTAAAAATGATTATGAGACCGGCCTGGCGGAGCTTGCCAAGATAGAAGAGGAAATGAACTCCGTGGACGCCTCCACTAACGCCATAGAGAAAGACATAACAGCCGCTTACCAGACCGAAGTTGAAGTCTCCAGCGATATCGCCTCTACAGGTTCCAGCATCGGCCACTACAAAGAAAATATTCTGAGTTTAAAAAAAGATCTGGAGGGCTTAAACGTCCGCCGCGCCGAAATTGCGGAGAAGCTTTCCGGTATTCGCGCCCGCTCGGCCGAGAATGAAGCGGCCCTGAACGCCGAAAAAGCCCTTCTCGCTGAAGCCGAAGCCGCCAGGAGAGCCTCCTCCGGCCGCCTGGACGCCATAATCCTCCGCCTGAACGAGTTGAACGCCGAAAAAACCGGCGCCCGCTCGCGCCTGGAAGCCATTCTGGCCCAGGGAGAAAAAGATTCTTATTGGGTCGGGATCAACAATGTGCTCAATTCAGGCGTCTCCGGTATCCGGGGCACGCTTCGCCATCTCCTGACCGTCAAGAAAGAAGACAAGCTGGCAGTGGAAGAGGCGCTGGGCCGTTTCATGGACGCCGTCGTATGCGATAATTCCGAGCGCGCCCAGGAAGCAATAGATTATCTGAAACATCTGGGCAAGGGCCGCTGCCGTTTCCTCATCCTGGACAAGGTCAGTTCCGTTGGCGAACCCTCCGCCTGGGCTATCCCCAATGCGGTTAAGATCCGCGAGAAGATTTCAACCTCCGCCGAATACGACGCCGCGCTAAACCATCTTCTGAGCGGCATCTACTCTTCCGGCGGTTCCGTGATGGGCTCCTTCTGGGTGTCGGGCGGGGTTGAGGCGGTTACCTCAAACGAACCTTACTGGGAAGAGGAGGGCGACCTTAAGGACAAGATACGGGCTTACGAAGAAGAGGAGACCAAACTTTCCGCCGAAAAGGCAGAAGTCGCGGCTAAACTGGCTGAAGTCTCAGCCAGGGCCGAAGCTCTGGATATAAAGATAAACGATATCAATATGAACCTGCACCGCACGCAGGTGGAGACCGAGAACGCCGAGGGCGAAGCCGGGATCAACGCGCAGAATATTGAATTAATCTGCGGTGAAACCGCCAAAGCTGAAAGTGTCCTGGCTGACGCCGAAAGGCGCCTCACGGACTTAAACGCGCGGCTTGAGGACGCCAGACGGATATCCGAGAGTAAAAGGGCGGACATGGCCGCCCTGGCCGGCAAAAAGGATTCCCTGCACTCGGCTTACTCCGGAGCCAAGCAAGATATCGGCGGCAAGAAAGCTAATCTGGAAAATCACCAGAAGAATCTGGAACTTATGAAGGAAGAGGCGGTCCGTCTGGAAAGTCATGTCGCCAGCCTGCGGGCCGAGAGGGAACACTCCGCCATCCGCGTGAAAGAACTGGCGGAACAAGCCGCCCAGCTTGTCATTGAGACCGGCGAGGCCCGCAACCGGCTTATGGAAGTTATGAGCGAGCTGGCGGAAAAAGAGATCATGGAGAAACAGCTGTCCGGTGAGACTAACGCGCTGCGCAACGATTACGGCCGCCTGAACATAAACCTGAGCGACTCCAGGGAGCTGAGCGCGGAGAGCGAAAAAAAACGCTACGGCATAGAGCTAAGGATAAATACTTTAAAGACTCGCAGCGAAGACCTGACCAAGAGGCTCAACGAGGAATGGAACCTGGTCCTGGAAGACGCCAGGGAAAAATTCGGCGCGGTTGAAGTGGACGCCGAACGGGTGAAATTCCTGCGTAAGCGCCTGGAGAATATGGGCGCGGTAAATATGACCGCCCCCGAGGAATACGACGCCCTGATCAACCGCTTCAATTTTATGAATTCGCAGGTTGAGGACCTGAACCGCGCAAAGGCGGATCTGCGCTCCGCCATCGCCAAGATCAACGAGACTACCCGCGAGAACTTTAAGCTCACTTTTGACAAGGTACAGGGGCATTTTAAACAGATATACGGGCTTCTGTTCAACGGCGGAGAGGCGAACCTGATCCTGACCCAGCCGGAGAATATCCTTGAGACCGGGGTGGAAATACTGGCGCACCCCCCGGGCAAGAAACTTGTGAGCATTTCCCAGCTTTCCGGAGGAGAAAAAGCCCTCACTGCCCTGGCGCTGCTGTTCAGTTTCTTCTGCGTAAACCCTTCACCCTTCTGCGTGATGGACGAAGCCGACGCTCCCCTGGACGAAGCCAACGTGGAACGCTTTGTGCGCCTGCTGCGCGAATTTTCCGGCACAACGCAGTTTATTGTTATCACTCACAACAAACGCACCATGGAAGCCGCGGACGTGCTTTATGGCGTTACCATGGAAGAGCTCGGCGTGTCCAAGCTTATCTCGGTGGACCTCAAGAAAGCGTCGGCGATGACCGAGGGCGGGGGGAAAGTGAAGGCCCAGGTCGGAGCGTGAGCAGCGCTCTAGTACGACAGCGGGACAGCGCGGCAGTTTGAGATCCGACAGGGTATGTCGGGAATACTTTGTTTAAATGTCGTACTTGTTTGATGTAGTACTGCCGCTCTATCCAATAATTTATGCTCTACGGGGTTTTTTCTGATGTCCACGCCAACTTTGAAGCCCTGAAAGCGGTGCTGGCTTTTTTCCGGAAAAATACGGTTTCGCGTTTTATCTGCTGCGGGGACCTGGTAGGCTACGGCCCACAGCCCGGAGAGTGTGTGCGTGAAGTTATGGGGTTGCCGGGCCTCGATATCGTCCTTGGGAACCACGACGCCGCGCTGACAGGGAAAATGGAGTTGCGCTGGTTCAATAAAAACGCGTTGACAGCTATAGCGTTCGCCAAAAAAGAATTATCCAAAATAGAACTGGTTTATCTGGCCGCCCTGCCCGAAACCGTAAAGACCGAAGATTTTACTCTTGTCCACGGCACGCCCAGAAAACCTCTCACTGAATATCTCCTGAGCGAAGATCAGTTTCTGGAAAATCTGGCCTATTGGGATAGATCACCCTGCTTTATGGGCCATAGCCATACGCCGATCTATTTCCGTCAGAGCGGCGGGCTTCCGCCGGAAACCGGTTTCCTGCGGCCCAAGGCCAAGATTGTTTTGGACGGCGCGCGCTATATGCTCAATCCCGGGTCCGTGGGGCAGCCACGCGACGGCAATCATCGCGCCTCCTGCGGGTTGTATAATTCAAAAAAAAAGACTTTTGAAATATTCCGCGTAGATTATGATTTTTCCAAAACGCAGGAGCTTATGCGGGCCGCCGGCTTTCCCGGAGTGCTTATAGAGCGCCTGGCTTTCGGATTATGAGTTGTAAAGCGGAAACAGTTTGAGTTTTTAATTTTATAGCAGTTCGACGCGATAAGGATAAAAAAATTAATGGAAATGAACATGCTGATAGTAGATGATGACAGGAATTTCATCGACACTCTTTCGGACGGTCTTAAACTTAAGAACGTGGAGGCCCAGATAACCGTGGTCAACTCCGCCCGTGAGGCCATCGATGTGCTGGCTAAGACGATCCCGTCCATCATTATCCTGGATGTGCAGTTGCCTGACATGCACGGCGTGGAGTTTATGCGCACTATAAAACAAACGGAGCGGCTTAAGAACATCCCCGTTATTTTTATCTCCGCCAAATATACAGAACCGGCTGATCGTTCGGAGGCTATGCTCGCGGGCGGGGGGTCGTTCTTCTCCAAACCGGTAGATATTGACGAGCTCTGGGCCGAAGTCAAGTATCTGCTTGACAAGAAAAATTAAGTCTTATAACATAGGTGAGGCAGGAGTAAGAATCAAGTTTTAAAACCCTGTTTCCTCCCACTTACAGTTTTTAAAAAATAGGAGCACGATATGTCCAATGAAATACAGCTGACAGACGCCAGTTTTGACCAGGAAGTTATCAAAAGCGCCATCCCGGCGCTGGTGGATTTTTGGGCGCCATGGTGCGGCCCCTGCAAAATGATCGCGTCCACCATTGAAGAGCTGGCCAAGGAATACGAGGGCAAAGTTAAGGTTTGTAAATTGAACACCGACGAGAATCCTGATTCATCCGCCGCTTACCGCATTTCCGCCATCCCTACCATATTGTTGTTCAAGGGCGGAAAACTGGTGCAGGAACTTGTGGGTCTGCAGCCAAAAGATGAGCTCAAGCGTCATCTGGACGAGCTGATAAAATAGGGTACAGGGGTCAGGGTTGAGGGTAAAGAAATAAAGAAGTCCTCATCCTAACTCCTGACAGCATGCCGTATACCCTTTTTCACCCTCAACCCTAACCCCTTTCCCCCTAGCGTATGTCCAAAAAAACAATCTTTATCATAGACGCGCACGCGTTCCTGCATCGCAGCTATCACGCCTTGCCTAAATTGACAACCTCCAGAGGGGAGCCGGTCGGAGCTTTGTACGGTTTCCTGCGCCTGCTTCTTAAAATAAAAAAAGAGCACAAGCCGTACTACGCGGCCGTTTGTTTTGACGCGCCCGGGAGTACTTTCCGCGATGTCATTTATGCCGAGTATAAAGCCAATCGGAAAGAGATCGAACCCGATTTGCTGGCGCAGCTTAAAGCCGCCGCGGAATTGCCTAAAGCGGTGGGGCTCAAAGCCGTGGTCTTGCCCGGTTATGAGGCTGACGATATTATCGCTACTCTGGCGCGCAGGTTCGCGGCCGCTGGTTATGAAGCCGTCATTGTGACCGGCGATAAGGATGCCGCACAATTGGTTGGGGACGAAATAAAACTCTGGGACGGCAGCGCCGCCTCATTTTCCGGAGAGGCGGAAGTTATTGCTAAGTTCGGGGTTAAGCCTTCCCAGATAGCGGATTATCTGGCCCTTACCGGTGACGCTTCCGATAATGTGCCGGGTGTGGCCGGTATAGGCCCGAAGGGCGCGGCCAAATTGCTGGGGGCGTACGGCGCGCTGGAAAACATACTGAGCGCAGCCTCAGACCCGCGGCAGGCGGTCAAGGATAAATTATTGGCCAAGGTGGCAGGGCATAAAGATGAAGCCGCGTTGTCCAAGCGGCTTGTTACGCTTGAAGGCAAGGCTCCAGTAGAGGGTGATATAGATGAATTTGAGGTTAAAGCTCCTGACGCCGCTCTGGCCGCCGAACTCGCCCGGCGTTACGAGTTCAGGGATCTGGCCGCCGTAACTCCGCAGCAGACTCTGTTTGACGCGCCGCTGACGGCCGAGATGCCGCTTTCTGAAGTGCTGGCGCGCGGAAAGAGTGACGGTTTTATCTGCCTGGCCCATTCCCTTGGCGCGGTTTGCGCCGGCTCGGACAAGGGGGCGGCGTACTTCGGGCAAGGCGAGCTTAAAAGTGAAGATAAGGCCGGCCTTTCCGTCCTTGTGCAGGACAGCAGGGTTTTCAAGGTCGCGGCCGGTCTCAAGAGCGTTCTCCATCTCATTAATTTTGAGCCGACCCGCGAAATGAATAATTTTTTCGAACTTGAGATCGCTCATTCGCTTTTGAGCGCGCGCAAGAGCGATATCTCAAAACTGGTTTTTGAGAAGACAGGCGCTCTGACGCGGGAGGAAGGCTCCAGGGAGGAGCTCCTCACCGCGGCCGGAGCGATGGCGCGCATCTACCCAGACATCAAGAAGGAGCTGGCTTCGGCCGGGATGGAAAAGGTTTACTCCGAACTGGAGCTGCCGCTGATACCGGTGATCTACGCGATGGAAGCGGCGGGCTTCAGGGTGGATGTCGGGCTGCTCAGGGAACTATCAGAAGATTTTTCGGCCAAATTAGCGGCTATCGAGGCTGAGGCCGAGCGGCTTACCGGCCATAAAATAAATCTAAATTCTCCCAAGCAGCTGGGCTGGCTTTTGTACGAGAAACTGAATATACAGCTGGATGACGCGCAGAAAAAGATGTTTAAGACCAAGGATGGATACTCGACCGCGGAGGAGGTCCTCACTTTTCTCAAACCGGCCCATCCCGTCATAGAAAAGCTTCTGGAATTCCGCGAGATCTCAAAGCTTAAGTCCTCTTTCGTTGACAATCTCCTGGACGTTGCCGACGGGAATGGGCGGGTGCACAGTACATTTGAGCAGGCGGGCACGGCCACCGGCAGATTTTCAAGTTCCAAACCCAATCTGCAGAATATCCCGGTACGCTCCGCTTACGGACAGCTGGTGCGCCGCGCTTTCCGCGCCCGGAACGGAAGCTCGCTTATGAGCGCCGACTATTCGCAGATCGATCTGCGGGTGCTTGCCCATGTCTCCGGAGATAAAAATCTGCTGGCTGCTTTCCGCGCCAACGAGGATATACATTTGCGCACGGCCAGCGAGGTTTTTCACGCCGCCCCCGAGCTGGTTACAAAGGAGATGCGGCGTTCAGCCAAGGCCATAAACTTCGGCATAGTCTACGGCCAGACCGCCCAGGGGTTGGCCCGGGAATTGGGCATACCAAGGGCGGAGGCGGCTAAATATATAAAGCATTATTTCGAGGTTTATTCGGGAGTTAAGTCCTGGATAGACGGCACAATAGCCGCCGCAAAGATTAACGGTTGTGTTACCACTTTCACCGGCCGGCGGCGGGCCGTGCCGGATATCAACGGGACCAACGGCAATATGCGCGCTTTTGCCGAGCGCGTGGCGATGAATACGCCCATACAAGGCGGCTCAGCCGACATAATAAAGAAAGCCATGATCGATATCCACGCGAAGATAAAGGGCTCCGATAAGATAATCCTGGTGCTGCAGGTGCACGACGAGCTGGTCTTCGAGGTTAAAGCGGGTTATGAAACAGAGGCCGCGCTCATTATAAAGGACGGCATGGAGAACGCCTTCAAGCTTGAAGTGCCGCTGCGCGCCGATATAAAAGCCGGCCCCAACTGGCAGGACATGAAACCTGTTCTTTAGATGGAAGGGTTCGCGGGTTCTGTCGGAGGCCCGGAACGCGAAAACGGTGTCGGCCACACCGTGGCCGCGCCTCCGGAGCGGGCCCAGTGTCGCCGGGCTCCACCCAGTCGCCGCGCTATGCAAGCGGCTCTTTCCGGTACGGTTTCGCTTATCCGGATCCCCCGCCACCCGCTCCAATTAAGGTCTAAAACTCTTAATGGAGCGGAAGGACAGATATTATTTCTTTAGTGCTCCAGTAAACGGGGGTACGTCACTCAGATTAGATTTTGTATCACAACTGTAAAGTTTAAAATAAACTAGTGAGGTTTTTATGACAGAGCCACAATCCACTACTATCTCCCGCTATCTGCTTTACCGGCTGAAGGAAGCAGGCATCAATCATCTTTTCGGCGTGCCGGGCGACTATGTCCTCGATTTTCTGGACGAAGTTGTCGCCAGCCCGGTCCGGTGGGTGGGCACCTGCAACGAGCTTAACGCCGGCTATGCCGCTGACGGGTACGCCCGGATGAAGGGCGCGGGCGCGGCCGTGGTTACCTACGGGGTCGGCGGCCTGAGCATTCTTAACGCCGTGGCCGGCGCGTACGCCGAGCGGGTACCCCTTATTATCATCAGCGGCGCCCCGGCGAGCCGGCGTCGCGAGGCGGGGGCCCTCGTCCATCACCTTATAACCGATTATTATCTCCAGTTGGAGGTCTTCAAGAAAGTCACTACCGACGCGGCTATTCTCCTCAGGCCGGAAACGGCCCCGGACGATATCGATCGGATAATCCGCAACTGCATTATCCGTAAGCTGCCCGTTTACATCGAACTGCCGGCTGATCTCGCCCGCGCCTCCTGCCGCGCCCCCGGACCGCTCTCATTTGCCCCGGCGGAGCGCTCCGACGAGGACAGCCTTAAGGATTGTGTCGCGGAAGCGGCCGAAATGATAAATCAGGCTGCCTCACCCTTAGTGCTGGCGGGCGTAGAACTCTCGCGTTTCGGCCTGGGGCCCGACGCTCTCCGGCTGGTGGAGGCGGTAGAACTGCCCTTTGCTACCATGCTCAGCAGCAAGAGCGTTCTCCCGGAACTGCATCCCCAGTTCGTTGGCCTCTACCAGGGAGCGTGGAGCCGGGAAAGCGTCCGCCGGCAGGTGGAATCCTCCGACTGCCTGTTGTCGCTGGGGGTCTGGATGACCGACCTTGACACCGGCTTGTTCAGCTTAAAGATAGACAGCCGCCGGATGATCGCCGCCGCGAACGACCGCGTCCGTCTCAGGAATCACTACTACGATAATGTCCGGCTCGGCGATTTCGTCCGGGCCCTGATACCGGCCATACGGCCGCGGTCCTACCTGGCTTCCCACCCGGCCGCGACTAACCTTGTCCGCAAGCCCTTCACGGCCGACCCGGACCGGCCCCTCACCGCCCCTCGGGCCTACGAGCGCCTGAACTGTTTCCTCAACGACAAGATGGTCCTGCTGGCCGAACCGGGCGACGCTTTCTGCGCGGCGCCGGAGTTCCAGATAGAGGAGGCGCGCAACTTTATAGTGCAGTGCTATTACTGTTCGATCGGTTATTGCACTCCCGCCGCGCTGGGGGTGGGCCTTGCGGAGCCCGGGAAGAGGCCCGTGGTGCTTACCGGAGACGGCGCTTTCCAGATGACGGCTCAGGAGCTTTCCACTTTGATCCGGCTGAAATGCCCAGCCATCGTGCTGGTGGTCAACAATGACGGCTACCTCATCGAGCGCGTTCTTCACGAGGACGGGCCTTACAACGATATCCAGCGGTGGGACTACGCGAAGCTTCCGGCGGCTTTTGCCGGCGACGGTCAGGCTATCGGCATCCGGGTCACCACGGAGGGCGAGCTGGAGGGCGCACTTGCCGTGGCTTCAAAGGAAGCAGACAAGCTGGTTCTCATCGACCTCTGTCTGACCGGCCGCGAATGCTCCCAGGGGCTGGCGCGTCTGGGCGAATCTTTCCGCTCTACGCAGCGCAAATAGCCGAGCTCCGGTACGGTTTCGCTTATCCGGATCCCCCGCCACCCGCTCCAATTTATATGTGAAGTTAACACACCGGATATAAAGGTATGAACTTTTCACTGCGACCACCATCATTGAACGACTTGCCGCCGGCTACCCGGGGACTGGTGGCGGCTTCTTTCTGCGGGTGGATACTGGAGATGGCGTTCAGGGGCCCGCTGAATTATTATTTCGGTCTAGTGCCGCTCAAAGTGGCCGGCTCCGGCTGGCTCTGGCAGCCGATTACCTATATCTTTATTCACGGCGGGTTCTGGCATTTCCTCTTCAACGCTTTCATGCTCTGGATGATGGGGGCAATTATTGAGCCGGTCATGGGTTCCAGGAAATTCTTTGTTTATTTCCTTTTCTGCGGCGCGGCGGCGGGGGTGATCACCGTGGCGGTCAGCCCCGGTTCCGCGACAGCCGTCATAGGCGCTTCCGGAGCTGTTTACGGACTGCTATACGCCTTTGCCGCGCTTTACCCCGATCAGACTGTATATATGTATTTCCTTTTCCCTATGAGCGCGCGCCAATTAGTGATGTTCCTTGCGGGGCTTTCCCTGGTGCTCAGCTTTACCACGCCTAATTCAAGCGTGGCCAACTTTACGCATTTGAGCGGGCTTGCGGCGGGCTGGCTGTATTTTAAAACCACAAGGCGGTTTGAGAGCAGGGCGGCAGCGCGGCAGCGGGACAGTGCGGCAGGAACAGGGCCAGGATTTTGGGCCAGGATTTTTGGCGGCTTGTCGCGGGAGACTGGCGACGGTGAAATGGAAACTTCCAGGAAAGTGGACGCCATTCTTGAAAAGATTTCCAGGAAAGGCGAAGCCGCCCTGACAGCCGGTGAACTCCGCGCACTGGATGAATATGCCCGAAATAAGGGGGGGAGGGCGTAGGACAGCGCGGCAGAGCGGCAGCAAGACGGCGCGGCAGGGGGGGCGGCGGAGGCTGCCAAAAAACAGGAGATTAAAACTGAATGAATAAAGAAATGAAACAACTTTGCCGCCGGTTCAAAACAATGAAAGGCAAGACCATTATCGGGCTTACCGGGGCCGCCGCTTCGGGTAAGAGCGCCGCCCTTGAGTGCTTCAGAAAACTGGGCGCTTTTTGCGTTTCCACGGACGCTCTCGCAAAAGAAGTGTTGACATCCAGGGCTTGTTATAATAAAATTTTAAGGAAGTTTGGTTCCGGGGTATTCCTAAAAGACGGTTCGATAGACAGAAAGAAGCTCGCCAAAGAAGTTTTTTCTGACAAATCCAAACGAAAACGGCTAGAAAGCATACTTCATCCCGAAATTCTCAAACACGCTCTCGCATTAATCAAAACATCCAATGACAATGTAATCATTTTAGAAGTCCCGCTGCTGTTCGAAGCCGGCCTTGAACAATGCCTCGCTTTAACAATATGCGTGGATGCACCCTACAGATTGCGCCTTGAACGCGCGGCGGTAAGGGGGTGGACTTCCGGAGAGTTCAGGCGCAGGAGCGGGGCGCAGTTTACAGCCGGAGAAAAGGCGGCCAGGGCGGATATTGTGATAGGGAACGCAGGGTCAGTGAGAGCCCTTAGGACTAAAGTCGGGTGGGTTTACGATTTTTTAAATAAATTGGAGAAAAAATGACGGACAACGGCGGAGACAGGAATCCCAGGACAGCTTTCGCTCAGGAAGTAAAAGGCGGGCCGCGGAACAACCATGTTGCGCCCGCGGATACAAGGAGAAATAATACGATGGAAAACAATAACACTCACGCGCAGGGTTCGGGCAGCGGATCCGGGTCCCAGAACAATATGCCTAAGATGGATACGGCGGTCCTCTCAAAGATGACCGTGGCCGAACTGCTCAAGATCGCCGACCAGTTCAAGCTTGAAGGCGTGTCCGGTATGCGCAAGCAGGAACTCATCGGCAAACTCATGGAAGCCCAGGCCAAACAGAACGGCATCGTCAAGGGCACCGGCGTGCTTGAGATCCTTCCGGACGGCTTCGGCTTTCTGCGCTCGCAGGAATACGATTACCTCTCAAGCCACGAGGATATCTATGTTTCTCCTTCCCAGATAAAGAAACTCGGTCTCCGTAAAGGCGACGAGGTTACGGGTCTGATCCGTCCGCCGAAGGAAGGCGAGAGATTCTTCGCGCTTCTGCAGGTAAAGACCGTCAACGGGATGGAAATTGAAAAGATAATCAACCGCGATCTCTTTGATAATCTGACGCCGCTGCATCCCAACCAGCGCTTTATACTGGAGACCACCAAGAACGACATGACCGCGCGCGTGATAGACCTTATCTCGCCCATCGGTAAAGGCCAGCGCGCCCTTATCGTGGCCGCGCCCAAGACCGGCAAAACCATGATCCTTCAGCGGATCGCCAACTCGCTTACCACCAATCACCCGGACATCGAACTTATCGTGCTGCTCATCGACGAGCGCCCCGAAGAAGTCACCGATATGAAGCGCTCCGTGAAGGGCGAGGTTATAGCCTCCACCTTCGACGAACCGGCCGACCGGCATGTGCAGGTGGCCGAAATCGTGCTTGAAAAAGCCAAGCGTATGACCGAACTCAAGAAAGATGTCGTCATCCTGCTGGATTCCGTTACCAGGCTGGCCCGCGCCTACAACACCATCTCGCCCTCAAGCGGAAGGGTTCTGTCCGGCGGTCTTGAATCCACCTCACTCCAGAGGCCCAAGCGCTTTTTCGGCGCCGCACGCAACATCGAAGAGGGTGGATCGCTGACCATAATCGCCACGGCGCTGGTGGAAACCGGCAGTCGCATGGACGATGTCATATTCGAAGAGTTCAAGGGAACCGGCAATTCGGAGATATATCTGGACAGGAAACTTTCAGACCGCAGGATGTTCCCTGCGATAGATATAAACAGGACCTCCACCAGAAAAGAAGAACTCCTTATGAGCGAAGACGAACTTAATAAGGTGTGGATCCTTCGCAAGGTCCTGGCGCCGCTGTCGCCAGTTGACGCTATGGACCTGCTGCATTCAAAACTCTCGGCCACCAAATCCAATAAGGATTTCCTGAAGTCCATGGAAATGGCTGGAATGTAAATAAGGGTATAGGGTGTAGGGGGAAAGGGTTGAGTTATAGGGAACTCCTTACCCTAAACCCTGACACCTGAACCCTCTACCCTGTTGCGGTGGAGACCGTTTGCGAATAGCCACAAAAAGTTATCTTATAGCGGTGGTCTGCGTGGCCGCGCTGGCGATGTTTTCTGCCGCATTCATTCCTGCGGGCGGAAGTTCGGATTACGCCAGATTTTCCGTGCTTACTCCTTCCGGCCCGGCGGAACCGCCGCCTGAAGCTTTCCGCAGGATACCGCGCCTCATACACGCCCGGCACAAAGTTCTTAAGGGCGAGGACATCAGGACTATCGCGGCCGATTACGGCACGGACGTCAGGTCACTCCAAAGCACGAATAATAACGACTTCATCTTTCTTTCCAGAGGAGGGTATATCCGGGTGCATAACGGCCGGGGATACCTTTACGAGGCGGTTGTGGACGGAGAGACCCTGGAAGGCATTGCCCGCCGCTTTAAGCCGAATGAAACTAATCTGAAAGACTTTAAGGCCGCGATTATCAAAGACAACCAGCTGCCGGCGATGGCGATGTTGGTCCCGTATAAATTTAAGAAAGGCGACCGCTTGCAGCTGCCGGCAGTCTACCTGAATTTAGACACTTACCGAATGCCGCTTCCGTATTTTTCCAGAATCAGTTCCAACTTTGGCATGCGCTATCATCCGGTTCTGAAACGCAAAGTCTTTCATAAGGGCTGCGACATCCCGATGCCCGTAGGTACGCCTGTATTCCCCTCCAGATCAGGCACGGTTACGTTTGCCGGCTGGAAGGAGGGCTACGGCAATATTGTGGAGGTGCGCCACAAGGACGGTTCGCTTACGCGATACGGACACCTTTCCAAAGTGTCGGTGGGCGTCGGAGAGACGGTTCAGAAATCCAAAAACATGCTGGGGCGCGTAGGCGCCACCGGCATGTCCACGGGGCCTCACCTGCATTTTGAAATAATCACGCCTTTAGGCAAATCCGTGAACCCCCTGGCCAGGATCGGTAAGCGATAACCGGATCTAAAGCCGTTTAGAGGCAAAGCCGTCCAGATGTAAAGCGATTTAGCAAAATTGCCAACCTGCTTTGCCTCCAGACTGCTGGACTGCTTTGCATCCAAGCTGCTTTACATCCGGGTTGGACTGCTCTGCCTCTGCATTTTATGGTATAATTTGAACACTATATTAACCGTTTAAGGACAAGATTATTATGAAAACCGATATCCACCCCAAATATGTAGTCTCAGAGGTTTCCTGCGTGTGTGGCAACGCTTTCGTCACCCGCTCTACCAGAGCCTCTATCAAAGTTGAAGTCTGCTCCGCCTGCCATCCCTTTTATACCGGTAAGCAGAAAATGCTGGACACCGCCGGCAGAGTGGAGAAGTTCAATAAAAAGTTCTCCGCCAGCGGCGGCAAGACCGTGGTGCGCAAGCCTAAAAAGGCCGCAAAGACCTCAGTGGCGCCCAAGCATTCCAAAAAAGTGCTTTCCTCCGCGCCCAAAGCCAAGACTGCTAAAGCCGCCAAGGCTGAGGCCAAAGCCGTGAAGAAGCCGGAAAGCAAGGCCGCCTGACGCGCATGGCGTAGTTTTCAGAGGCAGGCAAATCATGATATACATGTTTGCCTGCTTTTTTTTAGCCCGATACTGCCGGCCTGACAGTTGCCTGAACGGGACACATGCTTGAAAAAGAACTGGAAAAAATAATCTCCGAACTTGCCGAAACTGAATCGCGCCTCTCTTCCGGCGGACTCAAGTCCGGAGAGATAGAGGCCCTTTCCAAAAAACACGCCCGCCTTAAAACAATCATCGACACCAAGCGCGAGCTGGATGCCGCGCGTGCCGAGCTCGCCCAGACCCAGGGAATGTTGACCGACACCGATCCCGCCATGGCGGAACTTGCTGCTGGCGAACTGGGACAAGTAAAGGCTAAAACCGAAGCTCTTGAGAAAAAAATGGAGCTCCTTATCCTGCCCCCGGATCCGCAGGATTCAAAAAATATTTTTATGGAGATACGCGCGGGCGTGGGCGGAGATGAATCCGCACTTTTTGCCGCCGACCTGCTTCGGATCTACACCAGGTTCGCCGCTGCCATGGGTTGGAAAGCCGAGCTGCGCGACCTGAACTCTACGGGGCTTAAAGGCATAAAGAACGCGGTTCTGTTTATCGAGGGGGTCAACGCTTTCGCCTGGTTGAAATACGAGGGGGGCGTGCACCGCGTACAGCGGGTGCCGCTAACGGAGGCTTCCGGGCGCGTCCACACCTCCACTGTCACGGTGGCTATAATGCCGGAGCCGGAGGAGGTTGAGATAAAGATAGAAGCTAAGGACCTGAAAGTCGACACCTTCCGCGCCGGCGGCGCGGGCGGACAGAACGTAAACAAGGTTGAGACCGCTGTGCGCATCACTCATATCCCCACAGGAACAATCACCCAATGCCAGCAGGAACGCTCCCAGGGACAGAATAAGCAGAAGGCGTTACAGCTTCTGGCGGCCAAGCTGATCCTGGTGGCCGAGGAAACTCAGGCCGCCTCGCTGGCAGGCGAACGGAAGAAGCAGGTGGGCACGGGCGGCCGCACCGAAAAGATACGGACCTATAATTTCCCGCAAAACCGCGTGACCGACCACCGAATTCAGATGTCATGGTACAACATGGATGAGATCATTGAGGGCGGCATAAAGAATATGCTCGAAGATGTTAAATTAAATATCGGAAAAAAGAAGGAAAATGCCGACAACGAAAGCTTTGCTGACTAAAGGAGCCGAACGGCTTGAAGCCGCCGGCATCTCCGAAGCCGCGCTCAACTGCGCCTGGCTGTTGGCGCATTTGCTGAAGACAGACAGGCTCTCCATGCTGGCCGACGGCGGAGCTCTGGTGCCGGCCGGAATCGTCGCGGACTTTGAAAAATTACTTTCACGCAAGGCGGAGGGCGAGCCGCTGGCTTATATACTCGGTTCCCAGCCTTTCTGCGGCCTGTCTCTTAAAGTTGATCACCGGGTGCTGGTTCCCAGGCCTGAGACGGAGGAACTGGTGGGGCTTGCCGTGGATTTTATACTTAAATCGCGCAGAGGTGGCGCACCCGCTATACTTGACTTCGGCGCCGGTTCAGGCGCCATCGCGCTGGCCCTGGCGCGCAGATTCCCGGCGGCAGCGGTGACCGCGGCGGAAAAATCCCGGGGAGCCCTGGCCTGCGCCGAGGAGAACGCCCGCGCGCTGGACCTGGCGGGACGGATGAAGTTCCTGAAAATTTCTTCGGTCAGCGATTGCGGCGGACCTTTCGATCTTATTGTTTCCAATCCGCCTTATATCCCTACCGGGGTCATAGCCGGGCTGGATAAAGAAGTTTTATCCGAACCGCGGCTTGCGCTGGACGGCGGGGCCGACGGGCTGGTTGTGGCCAGAGAAATAATCGCGGCCGCGCCAACTGCGCTCAAAAAAGGCGGAGCTCTCCTGCTGGAGTTGGGAGATACGCAGGGCCCGCTGGCACTAAAGCTGCTGGATGAGAAAGTATGGAAGGAGCGGCAGGTCATAAAAGATTTAAACGGGAAGCAGCGGTTTGTAAAAGCGATAAAGAAATAGATGCAAAGCCATTTAGAGGCACGGCAGTTTAGAGGGTGAAAAATATGGACAATTTTATTATACACGGCGGCAGGACCGTGAGCGGTGAGGTTAAGATAAGCGGTTCAAAAAACGCGGCTCTGCCGATACTTGCGGCCACGATGCTTACCAGGGAAAAATGCGAGATCAAGAACGTTCCCGACCTCATGGACATAAAGTCCACTTTTGAGCTCCTGAACTATATGGGCAAGCGGTGCTTTTTCGGTTTTAACACCTTTACCGTGCACGAAACCTCCGGTCTTAAGCATCACGCCCCCTACGACCTTGTCCGCAAGATGCGCGCCTCCATGCTGGTGGCAGGGCCGTTGCTCGCTCGCTTTAAAAAGGTGCGCTTCTCCCTCCCTGGAGGCTGTTCGATAGGCGTGCGCCCTATAGATATACATTTGGAAGCTTTTAAAAAAATGGGCGCCGCAGTTTCCTATGAGGGTGGCGATGTTATACTCACCGCCGCCCGACTCAGGCCCGCGCGCCTTAAATTCCGGTTCCCGAGCGTGGGCGCTACAGAAAACCTTATGATGTGCGCCTCCCTGCTCAAAGGAACCACCGTGCTTGAGAACTGTGCCCGCGAACCTGAGATAGAAGACCTGGCCAGGGCCCTCGTTAAAATGGGTGCCTCGGTGGAGGGCGCGGGCACCTCCCTCATCAGAATTTCAGGCGTGGATGAACTTAAGGGTCTTAAATATGAAGTTATGCCGGACAGAATAGAGACAGGCACATTCATGCTGGCCGCCGCAGCGGCCGGGGGAACGCTGAAACTTCTGAATACTGATATTGCGCTCATGAAGCCGGTCGCGCGCGCTCTCAAAAAAGCCGGAGTAAAGATAACTTCTGAAAAGGGCAGCATAACGATCACTTCTTCCGGCGGCCGCCCGAAGCCTGTGAATATTGCAACTAAACCCCACCCCGGTTTTCCTACCGATCTACAGGCACCCTGGATGGCTTTTATGGCCCGCGCCAAGGGCTCGTGCGAAGTGCATGAAGCCATATTTGAAAATAGATTTATGCACGCGGCCGAACTTATGCGCATGGGCGCCGATATAACTGTCACGGACCGCAAGGCCGTTATACGGGGCGTAGAGCGCTTATTGGGCGCTCCTGTCATGGCGTCCGACATCCGTGCCGGCGCCGCATTAATAGTGGCCGCTGTTGCCGCCAAAGGTAAGTCGATCATAAGGCGCATTTACCATATAGACCGCGGCTATGAGAAGATTGAAAATAAACTTCGACTCTCAGGCGTCAGAATAGAAAGGGTGAAGGCATGATTTTTTGCTATGGCAAAAAAATGCCATAGGCCGTACGCCGTATGCCATAAGCTTTTAAGAAGTTTCTTAACATTTCTGCGTAAAGCCTAAAGTATATGGCCTATGCCAATATGTGTTTTTTAAAATTATGACTTTTGAACAAGCTTCAAAAATATTGATGGAGAGGCAGGGCTTTGTTAAGAAGGACGGTTTAGACCGGGTATGCGCGGCCCTTAATAATTTAGGGAACCCCCATGAGAAGATCAGGACCGTGCATGTTACCGGAACGAACGGCAAAGGTTCCGTTTGCGCGCTTTTTGATTCCGTGTTCCGGGCGGCGGGATACAAAACCGGCCTGTTTATCAGCCCCCACCTTCTGACCCTGACCGAGCGGATAAAGATAAACGGAGAGGAGATAGCAGAACAGAAATTCGCCGACTTGCTGGAGGAGGTTTTTAAAGCCGGCCCGGACCTGAATTTCTTTGAAATTCTGACTTGCATGGCTTTTCTCTATTTTGAGCGCGAGAAGACTGACATCGCCGTCATAGAGGTGGGTATAGGCGGACGTTTTGACACGACCAATGTTCTGCCGCGGCCGGAACTGTCGGTAATCTCCTCGGTGGATTACGATCATAAAAAATATCTCGGGGACACTCTCTGTGAGATAGCCGGTCAGAAAGCGGGTATCATTAAAAGCGGCGGCGTATGCCTGGCCCCTCTCCTGCCTGAAGCTGCCCGCGGGCCGGTGCTGCTGGCGGCCCAGGAGAAAAGCGCGCGGGTGCATTTTCTGGCTCCGGTCTTTGAAATCTCAGGCTACGACTGGAAGCGCGGACGAATGCGCCTAAAGCATAAAAAGACCGGCGACGAGCTGGAGTTGGGTCTCATGGGTGACGTCCAGGTTTCTAACGCAACGCTGGTTTACGAGGGAGTGTCTATTTTAAACGGAGCCGGGTTTAAGATAAGCAGGGAAGATATCGTCCGGGGCTTCGCGCGCGTGGACTGGCCGGGCCGTTTTCAGGTGTTGAGCCGCGGGGAGTGCGTATATATCCTGGACGGCGCGCATAATCCGGAAGCTGTAAGGGCTTTTGCTGCGACTTTCAGCCGGTCCCCTTTCAAAGACCGGGACGCTGTTTTTGTGGTGGGTCTTCTGAACGACAAGGACCACCTATCCATACTTACGACGCTGGCCCCTTACGCCGCAAAGGCTATTTTTACCAAGCCGCCTTCCGAAAGAGCCATTGATCCCTGCGTTTTGGCGGATGAATTTTCCAGGCTGCGACCGGAAGCCGAAGTAGAAGTGCAGGAAGACATAGAGGCCGCCCTGTCTGCCGGGGCCAGGACGGGGACGATAGTGATTCTCGGTTCTTTTTATCTGATAGGATCCGTTCTTTCTGTTTTGAAACCGATTTTTTGTGAACCGGTAATTGGTCGGTAGCGATAAGCAGTAAGGATTAAGTGGTGAGCGGAAAATGGTAAGTTTGGAAAGCGCACAACTTAATCCTTTACTGTATGGAATGGGAGAATTATGAAAGGTATCGGTATAGACATCGGCGGCACCAACACCAAACTTATAGTCATGGATGACAAGAACACTCTCCTACACGAGGAAAGATTCCATACCGCGCCGGAGAACGGGCAGGCTGATTTCATAAAGAGGCTGGGCGCCGCTGCCAAAAGGCTTAAGCAGGAATGGAAGGCCGTTTCCATCGGTATAGGCGCGGCCGGAGATATGGACCCTGAGAAAGGAATATTACGCTTCGCTCCCAATCTGAACCAGTGGAGAAATGTCCCCCTGGCGGTCTCCCTGAAGAAGATTACAGGCCTGGATTGTGTGCTGGAGAACGACGCCAATATGGCCGCCTGGGGCGCCTATGAGCTGGAGATAAAGCGCAGATACAGGAATGTGGTTGCCGTTACTTTGGGCACCGGCATAGGCAGCGGTATTATTATGGACGGCAGACTCTATCACGGCTCTACAGGGTCGGCCGGAGAATTAGGGCATTGTAAGCTTGATCGCGCCGGGGAGCAGTGCCACTGCGGCGCTAAAGGCTGCCTGGAGGCATACTGCGGCAGCTACGCTATAATGCGCAGCGCCCGGCGGGCCATAAAGAACCCCGAAGCTTTTATCGCCAGATACGCCGCCCCTGGCAGAGAGAGGCTTAATACCATCTGCCTCACAAGGGCTGCCGACAACGGGCACAAGCCGGCGCTTAAAATATGGCGGGACATGGGTGAGAATCTTGGGCGCGGATTGGCCGACATGATACTCTTTTTTAACCCGGACTGCGTCGTTCTTACCGGAGGGGTTTCCAAGGCTTCCAGGCATTTTCTGGGTCCTCTGAAGAGTGTTTTGGCCTCCCAGCAGATAACCACTCCATTCGTTAAAGTTAAACTTGTAGTGGCCAGGAACGCCGACCTGGGTGTTTACGGGGCGGCTCTGCTGGGCATGGAAAGAGCGAGACACTAACCCGGGCTCCACATGAGAAAAAAAATAATTCTGGCCATCCTGCTTGCCGGTCCCGCGTCTCCGGCGCGGGCTTACGACCTGCCTTCTTCCACAGGCACGCACAGGGTTGTGTTTTCATCCGAGTTGGGAGATTTTAACGAAAACACGCGGATCATAAATCTTCAGGGCAATGTTCAGCTGGACGAGCTGGGGCCGGATAATATGCTGGTGAAGACCATAAAGGCGGGACGCCTGACTGTGAATTCATCCAGCAGTACGGTTTACGCTCCCGAGGACTTTGTGCTGAACGACACATCCGGCACGATCTCCGGTAAAAGCGGCTTATTTAACTATTCGGAGAATACCGGCTATATAAACGACGCCCGTCTGAGCCAGAAGAATTTTTTCATTACAGGCAAACGGGGAGAGATGACCCCCACCCGCCAGATCTATAAAAAAGCGGAGTTCACTTCCTGCGAGGAGACCCCGCCCGATTATAAAATAAAGGCCTCGCGCGTCTACCTGGCACCGAATAAATATTTCCTGTCTTTTAATAACTTCTTTTATATCGGCCGGGTGCCTGTTTTATATTTCCCGGTGCTTTATAAGCCGCTCATACCCGGTACGCCTTTCGTGAGCGCATTCAATTTCGGCCATGACCATCGGAGTGAATATTTCGTAAGGTCCAGCTATTCTTATCGATTCAATAATGAAACCAAAGGCAAGCTTTACCTTGATCACTTCGGAAAGCAGGGTTTCGGCACCGGCGCGGAGGGTGATTATAGGAACGATAAGACCATCGCCAATATTTCCGCGTACCGCATACGCGAATACGGGACCTCTACCGATCGCTGGGGCCTGAATGGGGGTTATTGGCGCCGCCTTGATCTGTTTCGCGGCATAGATTCGGCTTCATACTACAGCCAATCATATTTTCGACTGCTTTCCGACCCGGAATTTAATAACGATTATTTCAGAACCAACCCTTTCGCCATCAGCCCCGACAGGCAGGCTAATCTGGCTTTTACCAGGACATCCAACACCACGGTCACACGGGTCAGCGCCGCCGTTCTTTACCAAGGCACGACCGATATGAAGCAATTTAGCAAAGCCTATGAAGCAACTCCCAGGCTGGATTTTCAGAAGTTGCCGTTCACTATAGCCAAGATACCTGTCCTTAATTCTTTCAACGGTTTTTTTGAGAGCGTAAAGGAGATCGGTGTGCCTTATTACCAGCGCAAAGCCGGCGGTACATGGACGATTGCCAAGACGGTTCCGCTGCTCCACGGGGTAACCCTTGCGCCATCCGTTTTCTATAATCAAAGTCTTTATATTGCCACCAGCCCCCTCACCACTAATATCTGGACCGGGCGTTACGGAAGTAATGTAAACCTTCGTTATGACCGTCTTTTGGGTTCACTGGACCTTACCCATTCTTACCAAGTCCGTATGGCTATCAATCGCTTAGAACAGGACCGGAGAGCCGGTGATAAAGGGGAGGAAATAAATTCCTTATTTTCCCAGCTCTTTTTAATGCCGGTCTATAACACCTATTTTAAAACTAATATCTCATATGATATGCGCTCGTGGGTGCGGGGCGCGGTTTCCAGGCGTCTTTCACCGCTTTTCGCGGAGTTGTACCATGCTCCGCGTAAAAATTTGAATATTTACATTCAGGATTCTTACATTTTTTCCGAAGGAAACAGCAGCCTTGTCGCCCAGGTTTACTCAGGCGACGAAAAAGATTACGTGGGGATGGGCCTGGCCAATTATAGCAACAAGCCTAATACATATGTGGTCAACCAGATGCTTGGTTTTCGTCTGCCATGGGCCAAGTCCTGGCGCGCCGAAAGTATTCTGCGGTGTGAGATCACGCGCTTTAACACGGACAGGGTCAGAAGCACCAGATTTTTTGAAAAAGGCCTCATCCTGTACAAAGATTTCCATGATTTTCACACGACCTGGTCCTATAAAGTCCGCAGAGGTGTGAAGGAATTCTTTTTTCTTTTAAGTCTGAAAAAGAGCGATCCTGCCAGACATGATTCGTTCGAGGACGCCTCAAGGAACTATTGGCACCCCTGGCGCAAAGAGGGGGATTTGAGGGACTAGCCAGCAGGGAGTTATAAGGATTAAGGGATCATGGTAAATGAAACGGAAATGGGGCGAAATTAATCCTTAATGCTTAATTCTGCCGGTTTTTGATTTTTTTCAAAAATGCTAGACTATAAACATTGAGGGCCGCGGGTTAAAAGGTAAGGAGTTTTTATGAAAAAACCTGTTTGGGTGGTGACCGGCGGAGCCGGCTTTATCGGCTCCAACATAACGGAAGAATTAGTGCGCCGCGGTGAGACGGTGCGCGTTTTTGATAATTTTTCTACCGGCAAAAAAGAGAACCTCGCTCCTTTCCTGAATAAGATACAGCTCGTCAAAGGTGATATACGCAATCCCGAACACCTGAAAAAGGCGATGAAGGGCGCGGTTTATGTTCTCCATCAGGCCGCTCTGCGCTCAGTGCCGAGATCCGTGGACAATCCCGTGGATTCCAACGATGTTAATGTCACCGGTACGCTTAATGTGTTAATGGCCGCCCGAGACGCCGGAGTCAGGCGCCTGGTGTATGCTTCTTCCAGTTCAGCCTACGGCGACTCCAGAGTTTTTCCGCAGGTTGAAACTCTCGCCACCAATCCGATATCCCCTTACGCTGTCTCAAAACTTGCCGGCGAACATTATTGCATGGTCTTCGCGCGGACTTACCGCTTTGAGACTGTCGCCCTCAGGTATTTTAATGTTTTTGGCCCCAGGCAGAATCCGGAATCGCTTTACTCCGCCGTCATTCCCAAGTTTATGGAAACTGCTTTGGCCGGCAAGTGTCTTGAGATACACTGGGACGGGAAACAATCCAGGGATTTCACTTTTATAAAGAACGTAGTGGACGCCAATATTTTAGCCGCCATGGCGCCTAAGGCCGCCGGCAATGTTTACAATATTGCCACCGGCACCTCTGTATCGCTCATGGATATCGTGTCGGGCCTGGAGGAGATTCTCGGACGTAAGCTTGATAAGAAGTTTCTGCCCAAGCGCGCCGGCGATGTGCGCAGAACCTGGGCGAATATTTCAAAGGCCCGCCGCGACATGGGCTACAAACCGCAGGTCGCTTTCCGGGACGGTTTGAAGGCCACCTGGGAATACTTCGGTGAACATTGGAAGTAATAAGTCTTAAGTGGTAAGTCGTAATCGTAAAACTGTGAAGCTTAATATTTACCCATAATTCTTAATGGAGCGCTTAAATGATCCCTAATATAGTTTCTTCTTCATCGGGCTGGATAGAGGTTGTCTGCGGCAGTATGTTCTCCGGCAAGACGCAGGAACTCATCAGGCGGCTTCGGCTCGCCAATATCGCCAGACAGAAAGTACAGGTCTTTAATTCGCACCTGGATGTGCGCTATGGCAAAGAACATCTTGTCTCGCACGACAAATCCATGCTTCCGTCCAGACCCGTTAAAACGGCAAAAGACATTCTCAAGGAGATAGACCACGACACACAGGTGGTGGGTATAGACGAGGCGCATTTTTTTGCCGAAGATATCGTTGATGTATGCCAAAAACTGGCCAACTCCGGCAAGCGCGTGATCGTGGCTGGCCTGGACCAGGATTACCGCGGAGAGCCTTTCGCCAACATGGCCCGCCTTATGGCGGTTTCCGAGTTCGTTACCAAAAACCTTGCGATCTGCATGGTTTGCGGCAACCCGGCGCATTTTAGCCAGCGTCTGACAGACAGTTCTAGGCGTATAGAAGTCGGAGCCGGCGATAAGTACGAGGCCCGCTGCCGCAAATGTTTTACTCCGGAAAAGTAATTGACGTAAAATGTGAAGCGTAAAGCGCAAAGAGTTAAAAACTTGTGGGGAATTTCGCCTGCTATGGCCATTTACGGCTTACGCTTTCCGCTTTACGATGAGTGTGGAAATAGATTTTATTTCGATAAGGTAATTCTTCATGTACCGCTCTGAAAAAAACAATAACCCGATGCTTTTTCCCAAACTTTTTCACCTTGGGGGAAGGTTGGATGACTCCAATCGCTGGCTAAAGCTTGGCGAAGCTATGCCTTGGGAAAAGCTGGACGAACTTTATGGTAAGTATTTCACCAAAGGTTACGGCCGCCCGGCCAAGGATTCCCGCCTCATAACAGGGCTCCTGACAGTTAAACTGATCAAGAATCTTTCGGACGAGGAGGCTGTGCAGGAATTCATGGAGAACCCCTACATGCAGGCTTTCTGCGGAGCCGAATATTTTGCCGTGGAAGACGTTATCAGTTCCAGCGTTCTTTCTGAACGCCGCAAGCGCCTCGGCGCAGATTTCTTCTCTTTCTTTGACTCCGAAGTTGGACGTGTTATTAGAGATTCCAAAACTTTCCGCCTCAGGTCCGCAAAAGACCCCTCCAGGGCCGGTTTAATAGGCCGCGTCATTAATAAAATAAAAACCCTGTTCAATTGAACAGGGGAATTCTCAACTGCATTCTTTATACGGTGGGTTTAAGGACTCCAGTTGGGCGTGTAGGTCTGTCCCTCAAGATCGGTCAGGGGATGGGGAGCGGAGCCGTCCGCATCCATTATGTATAATTCCCTGCGTCCGCGCCGGCTGGAGGTGAAGGCTATAAATCTTCCGTCCGGAGACCAGGACGGATCCTCATTATCGCCGCTGTCGCTGGTAAGACGGCGGATCTGACTGCCGGTCAGATCGGTGAGAAAAATATTCAATTTTTCTTTAACGGTTTCCCGGCCGGAGAAAACTATCCATTCTCCGGTGGGAGACCAGTTAGGGGAATCGCACCAATTCATGCGAGTAAGCTTGCGCATTTTATTGGTTTCCATATCCAGTACGAATATCTGCGGATTGCCGGCGCGGTCCGAGATAAAAGCTATCTGTTTTCCGTCAGGGGCATAGGTCGGGGAAGAGCTGACTCCAAATCGGCTCAGCAGCTTCTTCAATTCCCGCGTCACGATATTAAGGCTGTAGATATTGGGGTCGTCGCCCTTTGAAAGGGTCATTACCATGGTCTGGCCGTCGGGGGAGAAGCCTCCTGGAATATTGAGGCCCTGGAAAGTGGCGAAGGGCCGTATTTTGCCGGCTTTCAAATCTATCTCAAACATATCCGGGTTGTCGTGGCGGTAGGTGGTGTAGTAGATCCGCGCGGCGTCCTGTGACCACCTCGGCAGGAGGGCTATCGATCGGTCGTTGGTGAATTTGACAAGGTTCTCACCGTCATAATCTACGGCGTAGATCTCTTTTGAGCCTGTGGAATTGTTGGAAAAAGCTATTTTTGAGTGCGCAAGACCTTTCCTGCCGGTAACCCTTAGTATGATGTCATCTGAGAAAAGATGCGCGGCCCGACGCATGGCCCGGGGCTCACCCTGATAGAATTTTTCCAGGAGGATCCTGCCGCTTTCCAGGTCATGCAGACGGGCAGTGAAGGTCCAGACCTTTTCGTTTTGAGAGGCTTTACCGCTCACCAGCCATCCCGCGCCCAATGTCTTCCAAAAGTTCAGCGAGTCCGGATCATTTGAGAGGTTGGCGGGGCTAAAAGGTTCTTCTTTGACGTCAAAATATCGGGAAAACATGAGGTCCGCGCGGATGATGTCTCGGAACTGCTCTGCGAGTTCCAGATCTTTGGGGTTGTCTGGCCTGACCGGAAGGAACTTGGCCATGGCCAGCGCGGTTTTATTGTACTCTTTGCCGGCTGCGACGCCTATGTATACATCGGTCTGCGCCAGCGCAACCTGGACCAAGGCGAGGCCAAGAATAACGATTGCTAAAACTCTTTTCATCGGAGGCGGTCTATTTTGTCTTTTCGGTCTTGGTTTTAGGCTGACGCAGTTTTGCGATATACGTCTTGGCCGTACCGGCTTCCTGCGATTTGGGGTAGTCCCGGGTGATGGATTCCAGATATTTCAGGGATTCAGCCTTTTTGTCCTCGGGAAATTTCAGAATGGATAGGGCGTATTTAAGCCTGGCCGCCGGTATCCGCGGCGACTTGGGAAATTTGTCCAGAATAGTGGCGTAACTGAGGGCGGCATCCTGCCATTTTTCCTTCAGATAAAGTGATTCGCCCAGATAGAAGTAGGCGTTCTCCGCCAGTTCTCCCGCGGGAAACTTGGCCAGGTAGGATTTGAAGCCGGCCGAAGCGCCGTCGAAGTTGTTGTTCAGAAAAGAGTTGTATGCGTCGTTGTAAATCTTGGCGGGCAGGAGGGCCGATTCCATATCCTCCTGCTGTTTTTTAATGGTGGCGCCTATGGCGTTGACGCGCTTGTTCATCATCGCGTCCAGTTCGTCAAGGCGGCCTGAAAGGCGCGCCATTTGGGAGATTATATCCTTGAGGTTCTCGGAGAATACATTAAGGTTGGTGGAGAGAGAATCTATCTTTAAAGCCAGGTCGGCCTGGTTCTTTTGCATGTTGTTTAGGTTCGTGTTTAAATCATCCATCTGGCTCTGCATCTGGAGCATGTCCTGCTGTGTCGCAACGCAACCCCAGAGCGGAGCGAGCGCGAGCAGAACCGCAGCGGTTTTAAAAAAATTATTCATATTATTTTGATTTCACCTTAGTTTCGGATTTTCTGTTTTTCGCCCAGCAGGCGTCGGTTTCTTCCACGCAGGACGGTTTTTCCTTGCCGTATGAAATAGTGCCTATGGATGATTCCGGCACTCCGAGGCGGGTGTAATAATCTCTGACTTCCTTGGCTCGTTTCTGGCCCAGAGCGAGGTTGTATCCCACCGTCCCGCGGAGGTCGCAGTATCCTTCTACCAGAACGGTCCAATCCTTGCGGGTTTTCAGGACGTCGGCGTTTTTCTGCAGAGTCTTGCGCGCATCATCTGAAAGGCCGTACATGTCAAAATCGAAATATATGGGTTGTATGGTTTCCTGATATGCGAACTCTCCGCCCCGGATATTGCCCTCCGTGCTCATTGTGTTGGTACTCTCCTGTATGTCCAGAGCCGGATTGGCGGCGAAGTCGGTAATCACATCGGTTTTATTGCCGGGATTTTTAATGTTCTTCTTGTTGCAGGAAACAGCGCACAGCGCTATAAAAATGGAAAACAGGCTTACCAGGAAAGTATTTATCTTCATCTTTGATCCTCCGAACAGCGTTTATGTACACAATACTCTATAAAAAAAAGAGCCGTAAACCAAATAATACCGGGTCAAATCCAGAGGCCGACGGAGAAAAGCAGGCCGAAAACGGTCACGAATTTAGCGGTTTCTCTGACCAGATGGCGGAAGTCCCCGCCGGCGGATATCGCTTCCAGTTTGAGAGCTAACGGCAACGAGACAGCGACGAAGACAGCAGGCCAGAGACCGAGGGTTATGGCTAAAGCGTAGGGAGTGAATAAGAGAGCCCGATAAAATGTTCTGGACCTTTCAGGTCCCAGCAGTCCTGCCAGCGTTTTTATTCCGGAATCCAGGTCAGAATTGATGTCGCGCATATTGTTGGCATGAAGTACTGCTGTTATCAAAAGTCCAACCGGCACCGAGGTCCACAGGGCTTCAGGGAGAATCTTCCCAGTCTGGATAAGCGCTGTGCCGGTTACCATGAGCGGACCAAAAGCGAAAAATATTCCCAGGTCGCCTATCGCCCTGTATTTATAGCTTACGCCGCCAGCCGTATAGAACCAGGCCAGCAGAAAGCCGGCCGCGCCCAGAACGAGCATGAGCGGGAGGCGGTGCGTTACGGAAAGATATAAGCCTATGGCCGCTCCGGCGGCGAACAGAGCTACAGTAAGGCGCAGGGCCGCGGCCGGGGTGATCAGGCCATCGACCAGCGCGCGGTCATCCGAAAGGCCCGGCTTATCCACTCCGTTCTTGAAGTCAAAATATGTGTTGGCAAGATTAGCTCCGGAGTGGACAAAAATAGCCGCCAGCAGAATCAGTATGAAATCCGCCCAGGAAAAAGCGCCGGTGTTGTGTGCGACGACCGATCCTAATATCACCGGCACGACCGAGGCCGGCCAGGAATAAGCCCTAAGGATGATCAAAATTTTCTTCATACAACGGTATGGAAAGATACAAAGCAATTTAGACGCATAGCAATACGGGAATTTGGCTAAATCACTTTATATCTAAACTGCTTTACCTCCAGCGGGCTTTACCTTTACTTTGTCCGCGTTGAGAAGGCAGAAATGTAATCCATGAAAGCGGTGGCCGCTTTTCGTTCTGGCAGGCGCGCTATTTCCGTTTCGAGGGCGCGGATTTTTACCGCAGCCAGAGCCCGTGCGCTGTCGGTGAATCCGTTCTCCCTTATGATGGCCGCTATGCGGAGCGCGGGAGCCAGATCTCTGTTCTCGCCTGCTTGCAAGGCCGTAAGATTTCTTTCTATTTCTTCGCAGAAGCGGGAATCGTTTATAGCAAGTATCAGGGGGAGGGTGGTGCGACCCTCCGTAATATCTTTTAATGCGTCCTTGCCGGTCAGTCCGGTTTCGCCTTCAAAGTCCAGAATGTCGTCCACAATCTGGAAGACTACTCCGGTTTCCCTGCCTATGGTCTCGCAGGCGTCGCGCAAATCCGGCTTTTTAGCCACACATGCCGCAGTCGTGGCGCACCAGCGGAAGAGTTCTCCGGTCTTAAGCTGTAAGATGCGCTCCGCCTGTTCGGCCGAAATCTTTTTATAGCGGAGGTTTTCCTCAAGGAGAGCGCCTTCTGTCATGCTGCGCACGGTTTTTACCAGGTCGCCGGGTGTCTCGGGGGTGATATTAACGGCGTAATCAAAAGCGAATGATGCAACCAGGTCCCCAACCAGTATGGCGGTATTGACTCCCAGCTTTTCGTTCAGTGTGGGCAGGCCGCGCCTGAGAGACGACCTGTCGACGCAGTCGTCGTGCATAAGTGAAGCTGTGTGGATTAATTCAGCCGTGGCGCCGATGCGTTCGGCCGCGGCACGCTGGAGGCCGAGCGCGTCTCCGAGCAGCAGCGTGAAGCGTGACCTGACCGCCTTGCCCATAAAATTAAAGTTGTTCCTGCTGCGGTCGTATACCGTCTTATCCACGCGGTCCAGCAGCGAATTTATTTCCAGATTTATGCGGTGGAGTGAATCGTCAATAGAAATGATCTTATTCATGTGATAAAAAGTATTTTAGCATAAAACGATTGCCGCATAATTAAACCGGCAGCCACTATGCGCGCTTGGTCGGCAAGGGTGGCCGGCTTGATAACCATAGCTTCTGGTCCGGCACTACCATAGGTTTGTATGGCCGCAAAACGCGCTTTGTTATGCGGGGGAAAGGTTTAATTGAAACTCTCAGACTGATATCGGTTGACATGCGTGAAACGGATGCTTATAATACTAAGATAGGGTTGGGAATACAAGTTGAATTTATAAATGCAATCGTGAATTACCGGAGCTTAAGCTCAGGCAATTGCCCCGATAAATATCAGGCTGGCGACGTATTGGCGTTTGTTAGTCGTATGAGGCTGATGAAAGAGGTTTTAACACTTATGAGATACATATCGTCATTATTTGTGATTATTGTTTTTGCCGGCTTTTCCTCAGCGGCGTATCTTTCCGGCTACCGGGGGGAGGTGAGCCTGAAAAAGACCGGGACCGCTGAATGGGTCAGGCTCAGCGAAGAGAAAAAAATTGAGTTAAACGAGGGCGATGAGATACGCACTGCGCGCGCATCTACCGTCGAGGTCTATATGGAAGACGGCTCCAGAATAAAACTGGCGCCGGTTACAGCTTTTAAAATGAGCGCCGAAAACAAAGATGTTGTTTCGTTGGGCCTTTACTTTGGCCGCGTCAGATCCTGGGTTAAGAAATTATCGCGTAAATTTGAAGTGCGCACTCCTTCCGCGGTCTGCGCCGTGCGCGGCACGGATTTTATGGTTTATTCCGATGAGGGCGGCAACACCCGCGTAGAGGTATACGAAGGCACGGTTCTTGCCGGTGACGCCCATGGCCGCACAATACTTGTACGCCAGGGGGAATTTAGTGATATTCCGCGCGGCGGGAATGTAGGCGCTCCCAGGGGGCACTCAGGTTCGCCCTCCAATATGGATTCTTCAATCGGCGACGCGGTTACGATCGCCAGGAAGGAGATCTACGGTGAAATTTCCAAAGAGGACGTTATCTCCAGGGCCCAGCAGGAAATACAGTCCGCAGAATACCAGAACCGTAAAGTGGCGATAGACGCTTTCGGCAATCGCGTGCGCATGGAGGAGTATGTCATCCGTCCGGCGGCCGATCAGTTCAAGTATGTTGTTCTGAATACGCGCGCGGATCGGTTCGACTTCGGGAAAATACTGTTCACTTTCGATAAGGCCCTGCCTGACGACCTTACGCTTGCCACCACCAACATGACCAGCTCCGCCTCACAGCCGGAGTGGGTGCTTACAGCGATGAATAGCGTCATGTCCAATACCATCGATAAGGTGACGGAGGACGCCTCCGGGGGAAAGATGGTCCCGGATAACGCCGCCAATCCGTCCGTGTGGACTCATTTCTTTCCCCAATATGCGGTTTACGCGGCAGGGCCTGCCGAGGCGGGCGATAACGGAGGCTTGGGCAAGAACCTTTGGTCTTATGCTGATCTGAACTCCGACAACGCCATTCAGTCCGGAGAGATGTCATTCCTGGGCGGCTCCGCGCCGGCCGGGGTTACCCTCTTTCCCGCCGGAGAGGATGTGTTCAATACCGTGATCAAGAATACTTACAGCGACGGCACCTGGATACAAGCCGCCGACTACGTAGTTTTTGATGACGGCAAAATTGTGAGCAAGGGGGATTTCGCCTCGCGGCTTGACGAAACCATGGACACTGTCACGGATAAGCTAAATTTTGAAAGGGTTTACACGAGCTCGCTTTTCGGCGGCCGCAAGATAGATCTGGAATTCTCTGCCAAGCTCCTCAAAGACGCCGGACTATTGAGATTTTAAGTGACTGGTGTCGGGCGACGAGCGTGGAAAAACAGACTTCGGATTTGTGGTCAACAATTATAGAAAGGGACTTTTTATATGAAAAAAACAAAGATCTCAGTCCTGAAAATATTCAGGTTTTTTATTCTTATCGCTCTTCCAGCTGCGTTGGCACCGCTGCCCCGCCTTTACGCACAGGTAAGGGTAATACCGGTGGCTAATATCTCTCTGATGGGAGGGAAATATTATCTGGACGATAAGGCGGCCTCTTTTCAGGGCAAGGCGGACGCTTTCATCTCGTCCGATATCAAGTTTTCGGAATCCAGCGATCTTATCCCGGTCTATTCAGGCTACTATAACGGCACGCAGGATATTCAGGAGCTGGCCGGCGGCGGCGTACTGACGCGCAAGCGCCAGGGCCACACTTTTTCTTTGAAGTATGTGAATACCAGGGAGTTCGATAAATATAAACCGCGGGTCTCGTATTCTAAAAATCTTATCAGCGAGACCAAAGATGAAAAATGGGGTGACGGTTTATTTGATTATGCCACCTTTTCGGCCGGCTTCGAAGCCGAGCAGGAGCGCCCGTATGGTACCTTCACCGAATCCTACGACTATTACTCGGTAAAGTATGGCAATTACGCCACACTGCTTTCCAAGTCGCAGACCGTTATCGACACCGCCACTTTCAACGAGCTTTCCGCTAACGCCGGAGCCAACACCATGGACAATGTGAACCACCGCCTGGGCTTCGCCTATACCTGGTTCCCGGACCCTTTGGTGCTGCAGGCCGGTTGCGATTTCACCTGGCGCGGCTATGGCGATCAGGCCGTGGTGTCCCGCCCGGTGGCCGGTTCGCCGTTCTTCAAGACCGACAAGCGATCAGACTTTCTTCAAAATGTCACTTTCAGGCTGACCCGCAATATCAAACCGCTGATGCTTTCTGTCGGCTCCCGCGTTTCTTATTTAAGTTCGAATCAGAACTCGTATGACGCCTCCAGGACTAAGTTTATAGAGGATTATTACAGCTATGTGGAGTTCGGAGTTTCTCCGTCCATGAATTTTGCTTTCAAGAACGGCGCCATGTTCGGATTCTCGGTGGATTATTCAAAGCTTTATTACCTTGGCCGCCTTAAGCAGGATGACGCGGGCAATTATTCCAGGACAAAGGCCAACCAGGACACCTGGCTTACCTCGCTTTCAGTCCGCTACCCGGTCATGAACAGGTTTTTCGCCCGTGCGGGGTACAATTACCAGATCGCAAGTTCCAATACGCGTTATGAGGCGAATTACAAATACAACTATCGGGCCAGTACTTACCTGATGGGTCTGGAGTGGGAGTTTTAAACAGAGGGCTGGGAACTGATAATTAAGTTCGGTCAGACCTTAAAAACATACGGCTTGCAGTCTGCGGCTTATGCCGGGTATTTTTTAGGAGAAATTATGTTTAACATTAGAAAAAATATTTTAACTCTGACGACCGCGGCCGGTCTCTGGGCCGGATTGATCGGAAGCGCCGGAGCCGTTGCCACCCTTCCCCCGAGCGGGCTTAGCGTGGTAAGCGGCGATTATAACGGTTCCGTGAATCTATCCTGGAACGCGCCGGAAGCGCTTGCGGGAGGTAAATTTTACATTCAGTACAGCACTACGAACGGTCCATGGATCTCTACCGGTTCGGCGCAGATCGTCATAACCACTGCCACTATCGGGGCTCAGAGTATGCGCGTAAGCGGTCTGGAGTATGGCCGTAATGGCTCCGACCCCGCTTTCATATACTACTTTCATGTCTGGATAGAAAACACCGGCATCGTTTCCGCCCCTGTCACATCGGTTTCCGCTATTCCTTTGACCCCGGCCGCGCCTTCCACAGGCGTTTTGGCGCTGGCTGCCGGCTCTGTGCTATCCATAAACTCCCAGGGAGGCGGCTACGGATCCAAGCTTGCCGTAGACTCGTCCGGGAATTATTACGCGCTTGCTTCCATGATGTTTTCATCATCAACCACGGGCACCGGTGGGACGAACTCATCGTCAGCCATAGCCCTGATAAAATTTTTACCGTCCGGCGCCGTGTCGTGGTACCGCGCGTACAACAGCACGATGAGTCTCTCCGGTTCGGATTGGACCAATGATCAGGCTACCGCCATGGCTCTCGGTTCGGACGGGAACCTGATCATAGCCGGTAGGATAGATAAAGGCGCTAATGTCATGTTAAGGAAGTACACCGCCAACGGAGATATCTTGTGGACGAGGCTAATTGCGGCGGATATGTCCAGCAATAGCCGCATCAACGCTATTTCCATAAATTCCTCTACCGAGATATATACCGCAGGCGAGAAGTATTCCGGCACCGGGAATCTGTGGCTGGCAAAATTTAACAAGGATGGCGTCCAGCAGGGAGCGAACGCTTTTTATTCCAACGCGCAGTCCGGTTCATACGCCGGCAACGGGATAGCGTTGTATGGGGGGTATATTTATGTGGTCGGCACCAGGAATGTCCGCAACAACGACGACATCTTTGTGGAGAAATATGGAGATACCTGGCCCACGGTCCCGACACAGATCGGAGCGGTTACCGCAGGCGGTCCCAATTACGACCAGGGAAAGGGGATAAAGATAGACGCTTCGGGTAGCATTTTTGTGACAGGCGCGTATTATAGTTCCGCCACGTATAATAATGCCTGTTGGACCGCTAAGTACGATTCCTCGCTTGTTCAGCAATGGCAGGACCTTTATTCCTACAGCGGTAATATGGCCTCCGGCGCGGCGCTGGAACTGGATCTAACCGGCAACGCTTATATTACCGGCAGTGAATATCGTAGCGACATATACCAGGGTGGCAATCTTTTGCTGCTGAAATATTCACCTGGCGGCGCGCGCCTGATGGTTCGCAGCGTGGACTACAATAAGGGTTATGAAGAAGGTTACGACGTTAAAGTGTCCAGCCTGGGCGTGATTTACGCCGTCGGAAGTTTCCCGAACGTGAACATGGGAACGAGTGTGAGCAGCCTGGGGATATATAAACTGGATATGACTTCGTCATCCTCCGGGCTTCTGGCCGACAAGGGCCCTTTCACCGGTTCCGTGAACCTGAGCTGGCTCTACCCGGCCGCCATGCCTGCCGGTTCCAAGTATTATGTTCAGTACAGCACTTTTTACAGTGTAAACTGGTCCACGGCCTCCGCGGCAGAGTTCCCCATTAATGCCGCCGTCTCCGCTTTGTCGGCGCAAACCCACACGGTAGGCGGCCTGCAGGCCGCCCGCGGCGCCCTGAACAATATCAGCTCGCCTGTATATGCGTTTAGGGTCTGGTATTATAACGGAACAACTCTTACCGCCCTGCCCAACCTTGCTACTGCCTACACTAACGTCCCCACCGCTCCGACAGAGAGCGTGATCACCAGTGCGGACGGTAATTTGCTCAAGCAGCTGGACGGCACGCCCGTCATGGGCTGGACCTCCGGCCCTTCCTTGGCCCGTGATAATGCCGGCAATGCCTATATGCTTTTTAGCGCAAATTTAGGCGTGGCCAGAGCTGATAACGCGGGTATCGCTCTCAGGAAATACAATCCCTACGGTACACTTCTCTGGACCCGCTTCTATCACGGCGAACTTTCCGCCACCTATAACGCTTCCGCCATAGCCGCGGACGCGGACGGCAATATTATAATAGCCGGCGAGGAGAACGCGCCCTCGCTGGAACAGGGTGACAATATCTGGGTCAGTAAGCTGGACTCCGACGGCAACCAGATCTGGACCAGAATTTATGACGGCGCCGGTCATGGCGACGACTCCGTCAAAGCCGTGGCAACAGACGTTTCCGGAAATATTTATGTTACCGGCAAAGTTGAGGGTGCTTCCGGATCAGATCTCGTTGTGATAAAATACACCGCGGCCGGCAGTCCTACGGCGCAAACCTATGATGGCGGCTCGACCGATGAAGGCACGGCTATAGACGCGGGAGCAGACGGTTTCGTTTATGTGACCGGTAAATCCATGATCAACGCGTCTGGAGCGGATCCGGCCCATTATAGAATGATTTTCATTAAGTATAATTCTTCCCTTGCGTTTTCCTCAACCTGGACCAATAATCCTTTCTTTTACGAGTATCGCGCTGACAGGGATAATATTCCCTACGCCGTAAAGGTTTCTACGTGGGGCGACATCTATGCCGCCGGTCAGGTATATGTTATCGGCTCCGATCTGCTGGATGCCTGGGCTGCCAGGATATCTCCGGCCGGTGTTATTACTTCCACTTCCGCTTCCGGCGCCGCCAGCGAATTCAGAGCGCTCACAATTTCCACCGCGACCGGAGAGGTCTTTGCCGCCGGCCGCCAGATATATCCCGTAGAAACGTTATGGTTCCAGAAACTAAACCCCTCTGACGTGAGTTACATGTGGAGCAAGAAGTTCCCTAATATCGGTCTGACCGGGCCTATATCCCCCGTGAATATCGTTATAGACAGCCGGGGGGACTTCAGCCTGAGCGTGATTATTTCCACCACGGTCAGCAGCCAGCCCGGTAGTTTTAAATTCAGTTCGCCGGCGGCGGCTATGTCCGCTGGTGTCACCGCGATCACTGGAACCGTGCCCGGCGGCGCGGAGCTATCCTGGGTCACCGGCGTCGCTCTGCCGGCCGGAACCTCTTATTATGTGCAGGCCAGCACCTGGAATGGCGGCTGGGATTTCGCCCTCGCGAAGCAGTCTTATCCGTCCCCCTACCAATATCAGCCACAGGCGTATACCGAGGGTTCGCTTGTCCGCATCAAAGCAGGTGATCTCACCGCCGGCCGCGACGCGCGGGGCAATACAACAGCGCCTTACTATTTCAATGTCTGGTACTATGCGGGCGGCGTCAGTACCACTACGGTAACCGGTAATCCCTCAGCTCTGCCGAATATCCCAGTGATTTCAGAGACTTCCTACCCATACCCGCTCGGGCAGCTTTACCTGACCACGGGTCTCAACACCACCAGTCCGGTCAAAATGGTCCGTGCCGTTTCGGGAGATATCTATCTTGCCATCCAGACCTATTCCTCACAGGGCGACGCCTCATCTTCCGTCATCCTCAAAAAGTATAACCTGAGCGGCGTTTTGCAGTGGGTGCGCTATTATTTCTCGGGCAACGGCAGCGGCCTGCGTGCCTTGGCCAGCGACGCTTCCGGTAATGTTTACATTTCCGGTTCCGGAAGGGACGCTGCCGGGACCAATCCATATATCGCAAAGTATTCCGACGCCGGAGAATTGCTCTGGTCCCGGACCATTCCTTCACGCGGAGCTTATGAGGATTTCAGCGGCTTAACGGCCGCGTCCGACGGAAGTATCTATCTGACCGGGCAGTACAACGCGGTAAGTTCAGGCGCGAATATCTCCAGTGGCGCCGCTCTTCTGGCCAAGTATTCTCAGGCCGGAGTCCTGCTGGCTTCCTCAACGTATAGCGGGAGTTACAACTCTGTCCGGGCCGTTGGGATAACCTATAACGCGGTTGACGGCAATCTTTATGTGTCAGGCCAGGCGGGCATAAACACCTCCACAGCCTGCTTCTGGGTAGGAAAGTTTGACACCGGCCTGACATTCGTCGCAGATAAAAAATACTGTCCTTCCGCGCCCTATGGTTATTCATCCGGCAACACTATCAAAGTTGACGCTGCCGGCAGCATCTATGCCGCCGGCAGCGTTTATGACCAGTACCAGTATGACAATATGTTTATTGTGAAACTCACCCCGGCTCTTTCTGAGGTCTGGTCCAGCACCTACAATTCACCGGCCAATTCCTACGAATCAATACAGGGCCTTGCGGTGGACACGAGCAGCGGTGCGTATGTCAGCGGCTACGAGAACCGCAGCGACCTTAATCAGGGGTATAACCTTTTCTTCAGGAAATACAATACCGGAACCGGCGACATAGTCTGGACCAATACTTTTAACAGTTCCGGGAACTCCTACGAGTATGCCGATGACATAGCCGTGGACTCATCCGGTTTCGTCTATGTGCCGGGCAGCTATAGCTATGGTGTTAATTACCAGTACGCCGCCGGCTATTTCAAATATAAACAGTTCAGCACTTCCGCCACCAATCCGATTATCACCGCATCCGTTAAATATAACGGGAGCAGCACGCCGCTGAAGGACGTGAATGTGATTTTGTTAGCGTTTAATCAGACGGGGGGGATGGACCCAGCCGGCATCCGGGTCAGCGCCACGGACGCCAACGGCAGATTCTCGGCCGCCGTGCCGGGCGGTTTAAAGTATTTTATCGGCCTTTCCACACCCGGCTATGTGCCTACCGTAAAGGACCAATTAATGGATCCCAGCGGCAATTTTTACCTTACGCTCAACAGTGATACCACGAGAGAATTCTCTCTTTATCCACGTGCGGCCTCTGACCCGATAAGCACACTGACCGTCAATGTTTCCGAGGGCCTGACGCCCGGTGACTTTCTGATGGGCGAGGTTTCAGTCAACAGGACCGGAGAAAAAGTAGCCTACGGTGTATTGGCGGCCAGCGCCCCGGCCGGCCAGCTCCAGATTTTCAACGTGCCGTCCGCTCCGGCCGGAACCTACGGCGTGGCTTTGAGCGTACCCGGGAAGAATAAGTTCCTGAATTTTTTCCTGGACACAGCCTTTCCGGCCGATTCGGTTTACACGGTCAACATGTCCAGCGCTATTTCTTCCAGCGGCGGTTTTGACACCTCCGGTTCCACCGTTCCTCCCTCTTTTCAGGGCGTAGTGCGCAGCAGTCCGACCATGGTTCCGTTGGAGGGCGCAAGGATAGAATTATTCATAAATCAGTGTTCCGGGGCCAACACCTGTTCCAAAGCGATTAGCTATGAGAATCTTACCGACGTAAACGGCCAATTCAGTTTCTATAATCTCCCTTCCACTTCCACGCCGTATAATGTGAATGTTAAGAAACAGGGCTCGCGCAGCTGGTTTGACATGATCATGATCTCAAGCATGCCGGCGGGCGCCAATACAGCCGCTGCCGTGGCGCAGTACCGCGAGTACGCACTTTTCCCGGCCACTTATACTTTAACCGGCCTGATCAAATATAACGGTATACCCGTACCCAACGCCCGAGTCATGGTCTACGGCGACTGGGCCACCGGCTCCGGGGACGATTCCTATTCCGGTTATTGGGACGGGGCCATGCAGAGCGACGCCCAGGTTCGCACCGGGGCGGACGGTTTATTTACCGCTGAAGGTCTGCCGGACGGCCGCGTGCGTGTGAATATGGACTTTATGGGCAACTGGCGAGACCTGAATAACGGCCCGGATGGTACCAACGGCAACTCTGACGACTTGAAGATAATAATTTCTTCCGCCGGGGCCACCGGTCCCAGCGAGCCGGGAGGCAATCCCTGCCTGCCCGGGGCCAATTGGATACTTGACAGCGCCGGTGCCTGCCAGTCCGCCGGTCTTGTGACGTTCAATCTGACTCCGGACAGCGGCAACACCGCCGGCACCCTTTCCGGCACGGTGATTTTTGTCACCACCTATACGGTCAGCGCCGAAATGCCGCTGGTCGTGCCGGCGGAGTCGCCAGTCACCATCATGGCCACACAGTATTGCGAGGGAGGTAACTGCCAGAACCGGCAGATGGGGTTCGCCTCAATCTCCGGCGAATTCACCAGCAACGCTACCACCTATTCGGTTACGCTTTCTACCGGCTTCTCTTATTACGCCAGCGTTATGTCCGGTGAATGGGGGAAGATGTCCAACTTCAACGACCGGGTCGACCTGACTTCCGCTACCACCGCCGCCATGGACTTCACCCTGACCCGCTCCGGCGCGCTGCGCGGGGCTGTCAAAATGCCCGACGGCACCAGTTTCAAGCCCGTCTACAGTGTGGCCAGTGACGATCCCGGATATATGACCGCCAGTATAGATGTGCGAGGCGTTAATGTTCAGTATAACTCCGGCACCGGCCTGGATGAATTCGGAAATTTTGAATTCCCTAACCTGCCGCCCGGCCTCTATAATGTCTACCTCAGGCCGCAAGGCGGGGCTTTCCGCTGGCCCCCCGCGGAAGTGGAGAATGTGCGTGTCACGCTGGGAAATACTACTGAGGTCAAGATAAAACTGAATGACGGTCTGACGGTACAGCCGCAGATCATCGGTCTGCAGGCGCTTTCAACGGCTACCTGGAGCTATACGGTTCTTGGCGTGCCTTCCGGTTTTCAGATGAATCAGAAGAATATCACCGAGATGTTCTTCGAGCAGCCGCAGTATTCCTTCAGCTACGACGCGGATTCCGCCAGCTGGGATAAAAAGTTCATGGAGCCCGGGCAATACGACTTCTACCTGGTCGTAGGCGTCAATTATGATTGCGGCAAAAGCGTCGGGGCGAGTTGCGACCAGTTCGCCACATTCATCGGCCGTGTGAAAAATGTCTCCATACAGAAAGATCCCAATAACGCGAATCTCGGTACCCTTACCCAGCCTATCCCTATAAATATTAAGGGCTCCCTGGGCCAGGCGGAGATGAAGGGCCGGGTTATTGGCGATAAGATATTCACGGCCGGAGATTTTGAGAAGATATTCTCTAACTTCGACTCGGAGATAATGGGCATCATTCCGGCCGTCATGCTGTACGATAATGCCGGCGATCTGAGGGCTTTTACCAACGCCATGCCGGATGCGGTCGGTCTGGTAGGGTTCGAGAGCGGCCTTAAAACCCGCAGTACGACCACCATCATAAATTCGCTTGCCGATAATCCTCTGCGCTACATGGCTTGGGGGCTGCCTCCGGGCAGGTATACCGCTGTTTATGTTAACCCTAATTATCCGCCCGTAACCGCGGATGTGACCCTGCCCAGGTCCGGTTCGGAGGAGACCACCCCCTTCGACTTCGACGCCCAGAAAAGTGTCGTGGGCACGATCCACGGTGTGGTGAAGAGCTCCGAGGCTGTCTCCTCGTTCGTGGGGAATGCTCTGGTCCGCCTGAAGCACAGGACTGTGGAAAAATTCGTCGTAACCGATTCCTCCGGCGCCTATAGATTTTCAAACCTGCCCACCGGCATCTACAGGCTGGAAGTGACCCGGGATGGATTCGTAACCGTAGGTCAGAAAACCAGTCTCGCCGGTAACGACGAGGCGGAATTCAACTTCTTTATGCGGCCTTCCGAATCGAAGATAACCGGCAAAATTTACATGAGTAAGTTCCCGGCTCCGGTTACCAGGGCCGGGGTCAAGATAGTGGCATACGACGAGACCATGAATGTGGAAGCGCCGTCTTCCTATCTGCCCAAAATGGAAGTCCAGACTGACGATGCCGGCTATTATGAGGTTCATGGCGTCATACCTGGCCATAAATACAAGCTTTCCGCCATGTTCAGCGGCAAAATGCCGGAAATAGTGGATGTCAACGACGCGGCGGACGGCGTAACCGTGCTGGACGACATCGTGCTAAGGGATATCCCGCCGCAGATCATGGTCAAAGTGCGCCGGAATGCGGATTCCGTCAACAAGGTAAATGTGGAAATACGCAGTCCGAGAGAACTGATCTCTACGCCGGTGTGCAAATACAACGCCGGTGATACTTACGAGGCGGCTTCCGCGGATGACACTGTATGCGCTTCTACATCGGCGGTCATCCTCACGCTGGAGCTTGGCCCCGATAATACGTATCTGGGAGAGTTTACTGTCTCGCGGAACCAGCCGACTTACAGCGTCTGCGTGTCGGCGGGGGACAATAATAAAATGAAAAAAGTTGTGGTGTACGACCAGGTCAGCGACGCCAAAACAGAGCAGTACATACAGGAAGAGGCCCTGGCCGGAGGCGAGATCAGCATGGATAAGGAAAAAGAGGAATATTCCGGCATGGAGCTTGACGCCGGTACTCTGTCCTATTCCACTTCTTCGGTTTCCGATGTCAATTTTCAGGACCTGGTCGGCGGCTTCTTCAGCGCCCTTCCCTCGGTTCGGACGGTAAAGACGGCCAAAGGCAATCTGAGCATTGAGGCGTCCCTGCAGGACTTGATGGCATCTGAAGTCTACAATATGGACCTTTCTAACGCCGATGTCAATAAGCCGTTCACCCTCACGCTGAAGTATGACAAAGAGCGGGTGATAAGTACCGGTAACCTTCGGATCTACCAGTATGACGAAGTCTCCGGCCAATGGAAGGAAGTTCCCGGCAACTATACCGTGGACCCGATGTCCGGAGTGATCGCGGTTGACATCGTTAATCTTAACTTCGCCTACGAAGGCACCGGCGGTTCCAATACCCCTCTGGGCCGCAAGCACTTCAAGATGAGCGCGGTGAGCAACGGGCGTTATGTTACCCGCGCGGCGCCAGCACTTCAGACCGGCAAATTCGCGGTGTTCACCGCCAAGCCCGGCAGCGGTGTGGCATACGCCGGTTCGTCGTACGAGGTTTACAATATGCCTAATCCGTTCAACCTTAAAGATAAGAACGTTACCATAAGCGCTGACGGCGGAGCGGCAATAGCCGCAGGGGCGCATACCGTTAGGGGTACTATTATAAAATACCATCTTCCCGCCGGAAAATCAGGTGATCTTAAGTTTGTGATCTATAACCTGGCCGGAGAAAAGGTCAGGACCATAGATGAAGGCGTCCGGACGATAACCACCGGCAGCGGAGAAGTGTTCTATTCCGAATGGGACGGAAAGAACGACACCAACCAGGATTGTGCTTCCGGCGTTTACTTCATGCTGACCTACCTTGACGGCAAGAAGCTGGGTAATAAGGTGCATAAGATGGCGATAATTAAATAGGGCTGCTGGTCGGTGAGTTTTAGAGTTAAGAGTTTTACAAGTTGCGGAGTTGAGGATTGTGTGTTGACTGCCGCGCTTCGGGCGAATCCTGACTGGGGGATTCGGAATCCGGGTAATGGATATTTTGCTGAAGAGGTAATTTATGAAGAAAACACTATTTTTAGTGCTGACGCTGGCTTTGCCGGCTGGCGCTTACGCTTCGGGGGCCGGCACTACCGCCGCCCCGTTCCTGAAAGCTGCAATGAGCCCCAGGGCCGTGGCTATGGCTGGCGCATTCAGTCCGCTGGCCAACGATTCCGGCGCGGTCTTCGTGAATCCGGCCGGTCTGGCCCAGTTCGATAACAGGGAGGCGGGCGTGGACTTCACCAACTATTTTCAGGACGCCAAGATGGGGAACTTTTCTTACGCCGGTGAGATCGCCAATAACCGCTTCGGGTTTGGCGTGACGCTTATGAATGTTCCCGGAATAGAGAGGCGTTCCAACACTGACTCCGTGGGCGTGGTGCCGGATATCGGCTCATTCGATTCCAACGACCTGGCCGTTTCTCTGGCCTATGCCAGGAAGAATGTCTTCCCGGGCGCGTTGGACAATCTTGACGCGGGCGTGACTATCAAATTCATCCGCTCGTCCATAGATGATAATAACGCTTACGCCTTCGCGACGGACGCGGGTGCTATTTATCATGCCACTGATAAAATGAATTTTTCTCTGGTGATGCAGAACCTCGGTACCGGGATGAAATTTGAAGACGTCTCAGATCCGCTGCCCCTCAGCCTTAAAACCGGAATGCTTTACAAACTCTCTCCCCGGCTTAACCTCACCGGTGAGCTTGGGGAATATTTTAGAGATGAAAAGTTCTATCCCGCCTTTGGGGCTGAATACTGGTTCCGTGATTCTTTTGCGCTTCGCGGCGGATATAAGTTCGGCTATGACACCGTAAACCTCGGAGCCGAGGTCGGTTTGAGTCTGGGTTTCGGTCTTAAAGTAGCTGGTTTAGGGGTGGACTACGCCTATCTGCCATTCGGCGATCTTGGCAATATTCACCGTTTCGGTTTTTGGATGCAGTTCTGACCCGTCTTTTATTTTAAAAAATCCTGGTTAGGCCAATCGCTCGGCTGGCCTTCTATCGAGACCAACCTGGCATCCTCGTTGGAGAGGGCGCTCATTTTTTGGAATGATTCCCTGAGCTCTGTCAATGATACATCCAGACGTTTTATTTTCATAAGGATGATATAGGTTACCACCGCCATTGCCAGGGATAGCGGCAGAATAAGCATCCATGTTGAGGATTTCAGGCTCATGAGTATGCAGGCGCACAGAAAAACCCAGTAGCTCAGGGTGGCGCTGGCCCCGGCGAGTATATAGGCGATGATGATATTGTGTTCCTCGTTCCTGGGCAGGGAGAGCAGGATCACTATCAGGGCTATATCCATTATCAAAAGGTATACCGCCCGGGCCACCCAGCTTTTCCAGCGGCTTTTGGAGACCATGAATACGCCTCTGACCGAATCGTTTATCAATTCCGCGTCGTCGTAATCCACGGAAACAATTTCTTTTAGGACCTGTGATGCTTCATCGCCGGGGGGTGTGTAGTCGAAAGCCTGCTGTTTTGCGTCGCTATCGTATTGGGCCGCGGCAGGCAGAGCGGCGGCAAAGAACGGGAGCGCGAGAGTGAGCGCCAAAAAAACTCGGTTAATTCCCATTATCAACCTCCGGGAGGGCGGGTATCTTGGTAAGGGTACCCTTTTCTTCCAGTGTGTAATATTGCGTGGCGCCTACGCGAAACTTCGGGGCGTAGAACTGGGCCTCCTTCAGTTTCTGGGACTCCTGCGCCTTTGAGATCTTTTGCTGATGGATTTTTATGTTTGGCCTTACCGCCATGCGGTCGGAAAAGTGCCAGTAGGATGAAACGAATCCGCCTATAACGCAGGTCACCATTACCCCGCATAAAAAGTATTCTTCCCTGTCCGGGCGTATCCAAAATTTTCGCAGAGACATCATAGAGCCAGATCCTTCGCAATTTCCCTGAGGCGGTTTATTCTGCTTTCAGCGTCGGCTTTACGCAATGTGATCTTTTCGATTTCTTCCTTCGGGGCGTGGCTGACGAAATTCTCGTTCTGAAGCCTGGTGTCGGCGGCGAATAGTTCTGCTGTCAGCTTTTCTGTTTCTTTAGCTATGCGCGAGCGCTCTTTTTCCAGGTCTACAACTCCGTCGACAGGGATATAAATATTAAAAGGTCCTGATAATGATGTGACGGCGTGCGGCGGTTTGGCCAACCCGGGTGCAATATCCAGTTTATCAGTTTTGGCCAGGCGCGTTATGTAGCCGGGGTGCTTTTTAAGCAGTTCCAGGTCTTTTTCGTTCGCGGACGTTATAAGAGCGTTTATGTTTTTTGCGGGAGAGATTTCAAGCTGGGCGCGCACCATGCGTATCTGTGTGATGATGTCCATGATCTTCTTCATGTCCGCTTCAGTATTTACGCTGCCCGTTTTCCCTCCGCCCGGGTATGGTTCCTTCAGGAGGAAAGGTTTATCTGAGCCCAGATAAGGTTTGAGACTGGCGAAGATCTCTTCCGTCACATAAGGCATGAACGGGTGCAGGGCCTTCAGCGTTCCGCCGAAGACATGGAGGAGCAGACCCAGGACACGGTACTTATCAGCCGTCTCCAGGCGCGGCTTGGCGAGTTCCAGATACCAGTCGCAGAACTCGTCCCAGAGGAAAGAGTAGAGCGCCCCCACGGAAGCGGGGATATCGTAATCAGTCATTGAAACCCTGACTTTTTCGAGGGTTTTGTTGTAGCGCTCTAGGATCCATTCATCGGCAAGTTCCAGATCTTCCGGCACCGCGGACATCACCCGGGGAGTCTCCGGCAGATTCATCTGGATGAATCTGGAGACATTGTATATCTTGTTGACAAAATTTCTACCGCCGACCAAAGCTTCCTCTGAGAAAGGTATATCTTTGCCGCCGATCGCCTGGCTGAGGATGGTGAAGCGCATGGCGTCCGTTCCGTATTTTTCTATCATGGTCAGCGGGTCTATGCCGTTGCCGAGCGACTTGGACATTTTCTTGCCGTGTTTGTCGCGTATGATGCCGTGCACATAGACATGGCTGAAGGGGACGCGGCCCATATGTTCCAGACCGCTCATGACCATGCGGGCAACCCAGAGGTAGATGATCTCGTAGCCTGTCACCATGACCGAGGTGGGATAATAGTAATTCAATTCTTCGGTTTTTTTAGGCCAGCCGAACACTGAGAATGGCCAGAGGGCCGAGGAGAACCAGGTATCCAGCACATCCGGGTCCTGTATCAGATCATGCCCGCCGCACTTAGGACATTTCTCAGGTGTATTCATGCTCAGGATCGGGTTTGAGCCTTTCCTGGATCCGGGCAGCAATACGCCGCTTTCACCTGTTCTTGCGGACGCCGCTCCGGCTACATAAGGCAGGGTATTCTTATCGCAATCGAGGCAGTACCATACTGGTATGCGATGACCCCACCAGATCTGTCTGGAAACGCACCAGTCCTGGATGTTTTTCAGCCAGTCGATAAAAGGTTTTTTCCAGGAGACAGGGTAAAATTTAACTTCCTCTTTTTCAGCCGCCGCTATAGCCGGCGCGGCCAAGTCCTTCATCTTTACGAACCACTGCTCCGAAACCAAAGGCTCTATATGCTGCTTGCAGCGGTCGCATTTACCTACGGAATGTTTGTACTGCTCTTCTTTCTCCAGAAATTCTCCGGTTTTAAGGTCTTCCAAAATTTCTTTTCTTGCTGCCTGCACGCTTTTCCCTTTATACTTTTCGGGACAATTTATCATCTTGCCGTTAAAATCTATCACCTGGATAGTTTCAAGTCCGTGGCGCTGGCCTATGGTAAAGTCCAGCGGATCGTGGGCCGGAGTAACTTTTACCGCCCCGGTTCCGAACTCAAGATCAACTTCTGTGTCGCCTATGACGGGAATGAGGCGGTCGGTGAGCGGGAGCTTAAGCTTTTTACCGATGAGGACTTTATATCTGGGGTCCTCCGGGTTTACGGCTACGGCCGTGTCTCCGACCATGGTTTCGGGGCGGGTGGTCGCCACCACCAGTCCTCTGGAACCGTTTTCAAGGGGGTAATGGATATGCCAGAGTTTTGACTTCTCCTCTTCATATTCAACTTCTATATCCGAGAGCGCGGTCTCGCAGCGGGTGCACCAGTTTATCATGCGCTCGTCGCGGTAAAGCAGCCCTTTCTCCCAGAGGGTTCTGAAAGCCTCAAAAACGGAGCCGGCCCGCGTCTCGTCCATAGTGAAGCGGACATTGTCCTTGCTCGTGTCGAGGGCGCAGCCCAGCTTTCTGAGCTGGTTCAGGATAGTCCCGCCGCATTCTCCGTACCAGACCCACATGCGCTCCAAAAATTTTTCCCGCCCCAGATCTTCCTTGGTTTTACCTTCGGCTCTGAGCATCTTTTCCATTACATTTTGCGTGGCTATGCCGCCGTGGTCCGTGCCCGGCACCCAATAAGCTTCTTTTCCGGTCATCCGTTCATAGCGGATCAGCGAGTCCTGCAGAGAATTGTTGAGGGCGTGGCCCATATGCAGAGCCCCGGTGATATTGGGCGGGGGGATGACTACGACAAAGGCTTTTTTGCTCTTGTCCACGGTTGAGACAAAAAGTTTCTCTTTTTGCCAGAGTTCCGACCACTTGTCCTCTACCGGCTTTGGATCATAAACCTTGGGGAGCATAGGTATCCTTTTAGGGAGTCAGCGGGTTGAAAAGTTCGGCGGAGTCAGGGAGTTTAAAAGTAAAAAGTTCAAAATTCTGAAACTTCTGAACTCGCAACTTTCGAAACCCCTGAACTTATTACACAAATTCCCGAAAAACCGCGTTGGAAATATAGAGCGCTTCTTTTTTAATCCTTATATTCCGGCCTGAGACTTCAATCAGGCCCTGCGCGGACAGCTTGTCTATCTGTTCTTTAGATTCTATAAATATATCGTCAGGTAATTCAATTCCGCCGGTTTTTCGCAGGCCCAGAATTATTTTTTCCGCCCGGCGCTGGGCCTGGGTTAGGGTTTCCGAGCATTCGAGCGTTGGTCCTTCGGCTCCGGCCGCGGTTTTTATATATAGCTCCGGGTCTTTTGTATTGGCCCAGCGTTTACCGTTGCGGTGCGAAGCCGCCGCGGCGCCAAGGCCCAGATAATCGCCCTGATCCCAGTAGTTAAGGTTGTGACGCGACTCCCTGCCCGGTTTGGCGAAATTGGATATTTCGTAATGGCTGAAACCGGCGGCTTCAATAAGCGGGCCAGCCAGCGCGAACATGGCTGCCGCCGGCTCCGGCGCCTCGCAAACCCCTTCGGCTGCGAAAGCCGTTCCTTCATGAACTTCCAGGGCGTAAAATGACAAGTGCTCCGGTTGTAAGGCCAATATCAGTTCAAGTGTCTCACGGAAATGCGCTTCGCTCTGGCCCGGCAGGCCGGTCATCAGGTCGACGTTGATGTTTTCAAACCCGGCTAGTCTTAGTTGACTGAAGGCCCTCAGAAAATCATCAAATGACGCGAGGCGCCCCAATCGGTCCAAAAGATTATCCTGCGAGGCCTGAAGCCCGAGACTTATCCGGCTGACGCCGGCGGCCTTCAGCAGCCCTGTTTTTTCAGGTGTCAGGCTTTCTGGGTTCGCCTCAAAAGTCGTTTCCTTCAGATCTTTTATAGGTCCGAAAGTGTCTTCCACCAGCGAAAAAAGGGTTTTCAATTGCTCCGGCCCCAGCAGACTGGGGGTTCCGCCGCCTATATAAAGCGTGGTTGGCCGGGGGAAAATACGTTTTAAGCGCGCGGCCTCCGCTTTTAAGGCGTGAAGATAGGGGCTGATGAGCTCATCTCTTCCAGCCAGCGAGGCAAAATCGCAATAGTTGCACTTGCGCCTGCAGAAAGGTATATGAATGTACAGACCGGGCATATGACATTATAACTAAAGTGGATAGTGGTTAACGGACAAGGAGAAGATTGAAATATGAAAAAGGGAGCAGCGTTTTAGCGCCGCTCCCTTTTAATCTGTTTGTTATCCGCCACGTCCCTATTTTTTCATGAACATGTTTATCATGTCTATCGGCACGGGGAAGATGGTGGTCGAGTTATTGTCTGTCGCTATCTCAGTCAGGGTTTGCAGGTATCTGAGCTGGATGGCGGCGGGATTTATGGCCATGATCGCGGCCGCATCGGAAAGCTTCTGGGCGGCCTGGAATTCGCCTTCGGCGTGGATGACCTTGGCGCGGCGTTCGCGCTCGGCCTCAGCCTGCTTTGCGATAGCGCGCTGCATTTCCTGCGGCAGGTCCACGTTTTTCACTTCCACGCTGGAGATCTTTATGCCCCAGGGTTCGGTGTGAAGGTCCAGGATCTCCTGCAGATTCTTGTTAATTTTGTCGCGGTTGGCGAGAAGGTCGTCCAGTTCCTGCTGCCCGAGTACGCTTCTGAGAGTGGTCTGAGCAAGCTGGCTGGTTGCGTACATATAGTTCTCCACATTCAGGACGGCGGTCTGGGGATTGACCACCCTGAAGTAAATAACGGCGTTGACCTTGACCGATATATTATCGCGGGTGATCACATCCTGAGGGGGGACATCCAGCACGACCACGCGGGTACTCATACGGAATATCTGCTGCACTCCGGGGAACACGAATATGAGGCCCGGGCCTTTAACGCCCGTGAAGCGTCCCAGCGTCAATATAACTCCTCTTTCATACTCATTGAGCACCTTGATACTTGTGAAAACTATGACGATGACAATTATTATAATCGGGGTCATGCCAATAAACATTGAAACCTCCCTTACCTTACTGTATTCTGAGCGCGGGAAGTTACTACTTGCCCCGCTATCTAGAGTCTACCAAAAAACCATATACATAACAAACGCGCCCGCAAATTAGAAGCGACAGCGCAGCAGCAAGACAGCGCGGCAACGCAAATCCGACAGTGGTCAACTATAAGCCTAAACGGGGTTATCAGTTACCACTAGTCACGGTTTTTGACGAGTCCGGGTGGAAATTTTGTATTATATAATTGATTTGAAAGGTTCTTTGAAGGAATTATGAGCAAAAGAAGACTATCCCGCGAACAGTGCCTGCAGTCGCTTTACCTGGCGGATGTTTCGATATTGGAGACGCAGGACATACTCGCCATGTTCCAGATGCAGGAATTCGCCCTGGAGGAGAAAGTCTTTGAGTTCTATAAAACCCTTTTCACCGACACTATCACCAACCGGGAAAAAATAGATGGGATCATAACGTCCACCAGTAAGAACTGGGGACTTGAGCGCATGTCGGCTATCGACCGCTGCATCCTGCGGCTCGCCGTCTGTGAAATGATATTCCTGGAAGACGCGCCCGTCCCGGTCATCATCGATGAGGCCATAGAACTGGCTAAAAAGTATTCCACCGAGAATTCCGGCAAATTTGTGAACGGGGTTCTTGACAGTATCGCGAAACAACACAATCTTCACCTGCCCAAATGACCAGTCAGGGTCCCAGAGATGAAATAGAGCGTCTCCGGCATGAGATCCGGCGGCATGACCATTTTTATTATGTTGTGGATAACCCCCGTATCTCCGATGGGGAATATGACGCTTTACTAAGCCGTCTTAAAATTCTTGAAGCCGCGCACCCCGACCTGATAACTCCGGACTCTCCCACGCGCCGTGTGGGGGGGAAGCCCTCTATAGCTTTCGCACCGGTGGCCCATAAGATCCCGATGCTTTCTCTTGATAATGCCTATTCCGAAGCGGAATTCCTGGATTGGGATAAGCGGGTGCGCAGCAGCCTTAAAGGGGCGCCGTACGAATTGGTCGTGGAGCCAAAGATAGACGGCCTGTCCTGTTCAATTGAATACGAGCGCGGCGTCTTCGCGCGGGCCTCTACCCGGGGTGACGGGGAGACAGGAGAAGATGTTTCTCTTAACGTGCGGACCATACGCGCTGTGCCGCTTAAGCTGAATATGGAGGAACCACCGGCTTTTTTTGAGGCCCGTGGAGAAGTTTACATAGATAAAAAGGATTTCGAATCCATCCGCGGCGAACAACTGAACCAAGGCGCGGAACCATTTGCCAATCCCAGAAACGCCGCGGCCGGATCGCTCCGTCAGAAAGATCCAGCCGTAACCGCCAAAAGGAAATTGAAATTTTTTGCGCATTCTTACGGCTATTTTGAAGGTATGTCTGAGCCTGAAACGCATCTGGAATATCTGGAGTATTGCGGAAAAGCCGGTTTCCCGGTTCCGCTTATAAGCAAAAAACCCTGCAAGGACGCCTCCGAGGTCCTGAAGCTTTACAAAGAATACGCTTCAAAAAGATTTATGCTCCCTTATGAGATAGACGGCCTGGTGGTGAAGGTCAACGCCCACAGTTCGAAGAAACTGCTGGGCTTTACCTCTAAAAGCCCGCGCTGGGCCATAGCCTTCAAGTATCCCGCCCAGCAGGCGACAACTACCGTCAAAAATGTATGGTTCTCTGTAGGCCGCACCGGAGTCATTACTCCTGTGGCGGATCTTGAACCGGTAAAATGCGGAGGCGTAACCATATCAAGTTCCACTCTGCATAACTTTGACGAGATAAAAAGGCTAGGGCTTAAAGCGGGTGATAAAGTGGTCATCGAAAGGGCCGGCGAGGTCATCCCCAAAGTTATAAAGGTCGTAGCGTATTCCCGGACCGGGCATGAAAGGGATATACTCCCGCCGATACACTGCCCCTCCTGCGGTTCGAACGTTTTTAAAGATGAGGAGGTTGTGGCCTATCGCTGCCTTAATCCCTCCTGCCCCAGTCAGATACAGAGAAGTCTGCTCCACTTCGCATCCAGGGACGCCATGAATATAGACGGCCTTGGCGAAGCGTCAGTGGAACAGCTTACGGCTAAGAAATTGGTCGCTAAATTTTCCGACATCTATCGGTTGAAAAAAGAGGACTTGTTGGCGCTGGAACTCTTTAAGGATAAAAAGGCCGCAAATCTTCTGGCACAGATAGAAGCGAGCAAAAAGCAGCCGCTCTCCCGGTTGGTCTACGCCCTTGGGATCCCGCATATCGGTGAGAAAAGCGCCCGTGTGCTGGCTGAGCATTTTAAAAATATGAACGCCCTGATGCGGGCCGGACTTGAAGACCTCAGCCGGGTAAGCGACATCGGGCCCGTAATTGCCAAGGCGATAATTGATTTTTTCAGCGAAAAGCATGTGCGGGCTCTGGCGCATGAACTTGAAAATCTCGGGGTCAGCATGACAGAGCCTGAGAAAGCGAAAGGCTCCAAACTGGCCGGAAAAAGTTTTGTTTTTACGGGCGAACTGAGAGCCATGTCCCGCGCAGAGGCAGAGCTTCAGGTACGGGAACTGGGTGGTAAAGAAGCTACAAGCGTTTCCTCAAAGACTTCATACGTGGTTGCGGGGGAGAATCCAGGCTCAAAACACGACAAGGCCAAAAAGCTGGGCGTAACGATACTTTCCGAAGAAGAATTCCTCAAACTAATCGGGCGATAACTTCGGGATATGGATGCACAGCAGTTTAGATGTAAAGCAATTTCGCTAAATTGCTGAATTGCGGTGCATCTAAATGGCTAGATTGCTTTCATCTCGTTCTTATGAATAAAGTCGCTTATCTGAGCGTTTACGATAAGACCGGTATCGTTGATTTCGCACGCGGTCTGGACGAACTCGGCTTTGAAATCTACGCGTCCGGGTCCACGTTTAAACTTTTAAAGGATTCCGAAGTGGAAGCGGAAGAGATCCGCTATTCTCCTCCGGTTCCCGTTTCCGTCCTCAAGGCGCTCGCCGGCGCGTCGGCTGTGGTTTCCGAGAACGGAGTTGAAGTCCCGAAGCCTTACTTAGTGGCCGCCAATCTCTATCCTATCGCCAGCATAGTGGGGCAGGAAGAATTCGCCATTGAGGAACTTTCCAGTTATCTGGACCAGGCCAACGCTTCAGTGCTGCGCGCCGCCGCCAGGGATTTTGAAAATGTGATAACCCTCTGCCGACCGGAGGACTATCTGATTGTCCTTGAGAAATTTAAGGCCGCGGGCGGGCTTGAGCCTGAGCAAAAGCGGCAGCTCTCAGCCAAAGCCTGGCAGTACATGGCCGCCTACGACGCAACCATCGCTCAGTATCTTTCCGAGACGAGGGACCTGCTGGGTGAAGAAGTTGTGATGAGCCTTAAGAAAGTGTCAAACCTGGCCTACGGAGAGAACCGCCACCAGAAAGCCGCTTTTTACGCGCTGAGCGGCGCCAGACCGCGCGGCCTTAACGCCGCCAGGATACTTTCCGGCGGGCAGTTTAACCTTAACCATTATCTTGATCTGGACACGGCTTTTGAATTGGCCGCGGAGTTTGAAGAACCGGTCTGCGTCATCTCAAAGCACGCCAAACCGGCCGGAGTCTGCTCCGCCGGTAAACCGCTGGATTGCTTCCGGGGGGCTTTGACGGCCAATCCGGCGGGCGCGGCGGGTGGTACGGTCGCCTTTAACAGACAGGTAGATTCGGATACGGCCAGGGCTCTTGCAGAGGCTTTTATAGAGAGCGTGGTGGCGCCGGATTATAGCGGCGAGGCTCTGACGCTGCTGCGCGCTAAGGAAGGACTCAGGGTCGTCACCCTGCCGCCCCCGGTGCTTTCGCCGCATGAGGTAGAACTTTACGCGGTGGCGGGGGGAGTATTGATCGAGTCTAAAGATCAGGCTGTCCTGGGGCAGGAACTGCAATGCGTTACCAGGCGCAAGCCGTCCGACCAGGAGTTGAGGTCGCTGAAACTGGCCTGGAAGACGTCCAAATACGCAAAAACCTACGCGGTGGTGCTGGCTTCAGGCGGCACGGCCGTTTCCGTGAGCGCGGCAGAAAGTTCAACTTATGACGCGCTTTGTAGCGCTGTTTTAAAACTTAAGAATAAGCATCCGATATTTGAGGGTAAGGCGCCGCTGGTTATGGCCTGCGACGCGGCGCTGCCGTTGAGCACTCTTGAGGCCGCGCTGATGAGCGGCGTCAGCGCGGTAATCCAGCCGGGAGGCTGGCGGGAAGATCTTTTGTGCGCCCAATTCTGCGACCTCAAGAACGCGGCAATGCTCCTTACAGGCATCCGTCATTTCCGTCACTGATAGTTCAAGGAAGTATTACAGAGGGGGGATGAAGAGTGTAACTTCCTGCGCTGCCGAATCGAGTTTGCTTTTAAGTTTCCCCAGGACGATTTTTTCTATTCGTGAACCGGCGTTAGGTATATGTGCCGACTCCACCAGGTATACCGGGTGTGAGTGCGCATAAGTCTTAGACAGTTTTGCCATGAATTTGGACCTGATTGCCTGATGTCTGATCAGCTCACTGAAGCGGAAGATAAAAAGCGGAAGGCCGGCATCAAGTTGCGTCTTATGCAGGTGCAGCGCCTGGTGAGCCTGGAACCCAGCCGGGCCCACCACGTAGCCAAGTTCGCAAAGGACCGCGTCCACGGCCGAAATGCCGGGTATTACCCGGCACTCTATGCCGCGGGCCCGGCACTCCCCTGCCAGAAAGGCCGCGGGTTTGTCGAAGATAAGCGGATGACCCATAGTGCATAAACCAACTGTTTTTCCGCGCGCCGCCTCGGCCAGTACGGCTTCCGTCACCCGGAGTTCCGCGCCTTCGCCCTGGTAGAGTTGCACAATGTCGCGGAAGTCAGGAATCGTCCTGAGTATATCTGGCGGGATGGCTCCCTTTGGTCCGAACACTATATCGCAACCTTGGAGCATTTTAAGTCCCTGCAGGGTCAAATGTTCTCCACACGAGATGCCGAAGCCTATTATTGTAACCATACGTTCCCGGTTGCTTTTCCTGTTTTTTGCTGTTAACCCCGGCTTGGCCCCGGAACTTATATTATGTTCAGTTCTTTGCCCACTTTGCGGAACTTATCTACGGCGAATTCAAGGTCCTTTATCGTGTGGCCGGCGGTCACTATCGTGCGCAGGCGCTCTTTGCCCCTTGGGACAGTGGGAAAACCGAGGGCGAGAGCGAACACGCCCTCTTCGAAAAGGCGGTTTGAGAACTCTACGGCTTTCGCCGTCATGACGGGCGTGATGGGTGTTACCGAGGCGCCGGTGTCGAAACCGGCTTTCTTCAGTTCTTCTTTCAGAAATGCGGTGTTGTCCCAAAGGCTTTTTAAATGCCGCGGTTCGGTGAGCAATAGGTCAAGAACCGCCAGCGAGGTCGCAGCCACTGACGGCGGCTGTGAACTGGAGAATAGGAAGGGTCTGGCTACTGAGCCCAGATAATCTCTGAGATTCCGTGTCGTGGCCGCGTATCCGCCTACGGACGCGAAAGCTTTTGAAAGCGTTCCTATTTGTATCTCCACCTTCCCGTCAAGATTGAAATGGCTTACGGTGCCGCGGCCTTCCTTGCCGATGACGCCGCTGGCGTGCGCGTCGTCCACCATAACAAAAGCTCCGTATTTATGCGCCGTGGCCACAACCTCGTCGAGTTGCGCGATATCGCCGTCCATGGAAAACACCCCGTCGGTGACCACCATCTTTCTGCGGGCCTTTCTCGCCTCCGGGGTTTCAAGTATCTCTATCAGATGCTTGGTATCTTTGTGACGGTAAATCTTACGGGGAGCTTTGGCCAGGCGCGCGCCGTCTATTATTGAGGCATGGTTGAGTTCGTCGGAAATAAGCAGGTCGGCTTCACTTGACATCAGGGACTGGCAGACCGCGACGTTCGAGGTAAAGCCGGACTGGAAGAGGATGGAGGCTTCGGAGTGTTTGAAGGCGGCAAATTTGCTTTCCAGTTCTTCATGGATCGACATGGTGCCGATGATGGTGCGCACGGCCGCGGAGCCCACGCCGTATTTTTCTATTGCTTCGATGGCGGCTCTTTTTACTTTGTGGTTATTGGCCAGGGCCAGGTAATTATTGGAGGTAAGGTTGATAACTCTTTTCCCGTCAATTACGGAAACCGGTTCCTGCGCGGACTCCAGGACGCGGGGCTTAATGAAACGGCCTTCCTTTTTAAGCGCGGCGACTTCGTCTTGCGCGAATTTCAGCGTATCAAAAATCATGTGGTTGTCTCCTTAATCGACGAAAATGAAAATTTACCGCCATATCCGCCATTGGCCATTCGCGGAAAAATCAGGCAACTCCTTTAAAGCATATGGCGTACGGCTAATAGCAAGTGGCAGTCCTTTTCTGTTTATGGCAAACGGCTAACGATACTCTGGCGCCTATGGCGTAAGAATAACTTTGCCGCATTTCTTTTCTTTCGACCCTACCAGTTCAAAGGCTTTTTTGAAATCCTTGAATTTGAAAGTATGGGTGATTATCGGTCGTGGATCTACCGCGTTTGATTTCAGTATGCTTTCCATCTTGTACCAGCTCCTGAAAATCTCGCGTCCGGCCACGCCGTAGAGGCGTATGCCTTTTGAGATTATGTCTTTGGCATAATCAAGTTCTATTTTCTTGCCGGGCATACCGAAGGCGGTGAATCTGCCTCCGTAGCGGAGCACGGATAACCCCAGCCCTATGGCTTTAGGGTCCCCTGACATTTCTATGACGGTATCAACGCCGTCCGGAGATTTCGCGGCGTGCTTTATCTTTGTAAAAATATCCTCGGACTGCGGGTCCAGAACGTGGCCCGCGCCCGCTTTTTTTGCCAGCTTCTGCCGGTAGGCGGAGGAGTCGAGCGCGATAATGTTCTTGGCGCCGCCGGCTCTGGCTATGCCTATGCCGAACAGCCCCTGGGGATCGCAGCCGGAGATAAGCACTGTTTTGCCCACGATGTCCTCGGCCAGTACGCCGTAGACGGCGTTGCCGAATGGCTCCATGATGGCGCCAATATCTTTCAGCGAATCGTCTGTGTGCTTCCAGGCGCAGCGGGCCGGCACGGCCGCGTATTCGGCGAAGCCGCCCGGCGTGTCTATGCCTATCATGCGCACATTGGCGCATACATGGCGCTGATCATTGCGGCACTGATAGCAGAGACCGCAGAAAATGTGGGATTCAACGGACACGAAATCGCCTTTATTAAAGCCTTTATCCAACTGGCCCATTTCCACTACTTCGCCACAGAGCTCGTGCCCGAATATCATGGGGGTTTTGACCCGGTCCGGCGCCCAGCCTGTCCAGTTGTAGATCGCCAGATCATTCTCGCAAATGGCGGCGTGATCCACCCTCAAAAGCAGCTCGTCTTTATTGATGACCGGGACGTCGCAGTCTGTATATTCGGCGCCGGGTCCGGGAGATAGTTTGCAGATAGCTTTCATGAAGGCTCCTTGTTCAAATAGGCCGGGTTGTTCAGGTTAAACATCTGACTTCTATCATATAAAAAAACAAAACATAAAAAAATGTTTTTAATTAGGGGCAAATTTAGTAAATTATCTGTAGCAGTCAGGTCGCTCAGCCTGGAGGCCGGTGGTTTAAAATTTACGCTTCTTCTCCGCAGTCTGACTGTCTATAGTCTATTCGCTTGAGCGGTTCCTTTTCCCTATATGGCCAACGAAACACTTTTCACTCCGTCAAGCGACAGGGTTTACCTGCTGCCCAAGAACCCGGCCGCGGTTTTTGTCTGCTGGACCTGGAGCCGGTCCATGGAGGAAACTTTTGAAGCCCGGACATACGAGCCGGAAATAATTGTGAAGATCTCCGCCGTGGACGACAAAGCTCTGACCTCGGAAGTTTCCGCCCAATGGAATGCGGGTAAGCTTTATATGAAACCGCCCGTTGAAGGCCGGACATATACCGCCGCCGTCTATGTCCGCAAAAAAGACGGCACCCAGGAAAAAATCCTGGAGAGCAACGTAGCGGCCACACCCATATCGGCTCCCAGACAGATTCTGTCGGCCGGGTACTCAAGTTCCGAATTTTTCCGGAAGGATCCTGTATGAGTTCCAAAGGTTCTCTGCTTTTCCTCCTGCACGCGCATCTTCCGTATGTCAATCATCCGGAGCAGCAGGATTTTCTGGAAGAGAACTGGTTCTTTGAAGGCGTGGTGGAAACCTATATACCGCTTATTTCCATGCTTGACAGGCTTGTGCGGGACGGTATCAGGCCCGGCATCGCCATTTCTATCTCGCCGACCCTTGGCGCGATGCTTGAGAACGAGCAGTTGGAAAAAAAACTCAACCGCTACATTGACGCGCGCCTGGAACTGATAGATAAAGAACTTATCCGCACTGAGAACGATCCTGTACTTTCAAAGACAGTGAGGCTTTACGCCGGGCTTTACGGTGAAGCGGCTAGGATCATCCATAAGTATAGCGGCGATCTTATCACCCCTTTAAAGCAACTTCAGCACGCAGGGCATATTGAGATCATAACCACTTCAGCCACGCACTCGATTCTGCCTCTGTTGGCGCACCCTGAAGCGCTGCGCGCTCAGATATCTGCCGCGGCTGATGATTATTTTGACAGGTTTAACAGGAAAGCGTCCGGTTTCTGGCTGCCGGAATGCGCTTATGACGCCCGTCTTCAGACTTACCTTAAGCTTTCCGGATTCAAATACATTTTTACGGAGTCTCACGCCGTTAGTTTTTCCGACGCGGCGCCCAAGAACGGCGTCTATGCGTCCTACCGTACGCCCAATGGTCTCAACCTTTTTGCCCGCGACGCTGACTCTTCCAAAGAAGTATGGAGCGCTAAATTCGGCTATCCGGGAGCCCCCGCCTACAGAGAGTTTTACCGCGACTTAGGATACGACGCCGACTATGATTACATAAAGCCTTATTTGAGCACAGACGGCACGCGCCGATCCCTGGGCCTGAAGTACCACCGCATCACGGGTTCCGTGGACCTTGCCCAAAAGCTTTATTACGATTCCGACGAAGCCCTGGCCACCGTTGAGCGCCACGCCGCCGATTTCCTTGCCCGCCGTATGAAACAGATTGACGAAATTCACGCCTCTAAAAGTATTCGGCCGGTAATCGTGGGTTGCTATGACGCGGAACTGTTCGGTCACTGGTGGTTTGAAGGGCCGGCCTTCCTGGAAAGTGTCATAAGGAAGATAAGGCAGGATCGGCTGCCCCTGCAATTCGTCACACCCGAAGAATACATGAATACCTGTCCTGAACCCGTTGAAATAAATCCTCAGATTTCTTCCTGGGGAGAGAATGGCTATTTTGATCCTTGGGTTAACGAGTCTAATGATGTTATCTATCCAAAGATCCTGGACGTGACGGACAAGATGATCATGACCGCCAACAGATTCCGCAACCAAGACCTGTCCACTGTCACTCTCAGGGCCCTTAACCAGGCCGCCCGGGAGGTCCTGCTCGCTCAGAGTTCCGATTGGCCGTTTCTTATGTATATAGGTTCCCACTCGCAATATGCCGCCGGTCGCGTAGAAACTCATACAACCAACGCCATACGACTGCTTTCCGAAGTCCTGGAGAAGCGCGTTGATGAAAAAAATCTTCTCAGCCTGGAAAAAAAGAACAGCCTGTTCCCCAAACTGGATTTCAGGCTGTTCGCTTCAGTGTCTAAGTTATAAAGGGCTGGATTATGTCTGGTCCGTCGTTCTTCCAATTCCTGGATTCTCTATTTGTCCGCTTTTTTGATTTTGGTCCATTCCCGCAGGAAATCTTCCGGCAGCTCCACTTTCAGAGTCATGTTCTTGTTCTTCGAGGGGTGCATAAAAGTTATTTCGCGCGAGTGAAGCATGAGGCGGGAAGCTCTTTCCCCGGCGTAAAGCCTGTCGCCGACTATCGGGTGGCCTATGAACTCCAGATGAATTCTTATCTGGTTGGTGCGGCCCGTGCGGGGGTAAACCTCGAGCATGGCGTGTTTCCCTGTTTTTTCCGTCACCTTGAAATCCGTGAGCGCGGCCCGGCCGTACTCCCATACTTTTATTTTTTTGAAGCCTGAAGCGCGGCCTATAGGCGCATCTATGGACCCGGTCTTTTTAGACGGCACTCCTCCGACAACGCCAACATATGTTTTTTCCACCAGCCTTTCGCGGAATTGGGTTTGCAGGGCGGTTTGCGCTTGAAGCGTTTTCGCAACCAGCATGAGGCCGCTAGTGTCCCGGTCCAGGCGGTGTACCAGGCCCATGCGGGGGACTTTATTATTACCCAGTTCCGGGCGCGCCCGGAGCAGCATCGATACAAGTGTGGGTTCACAGATAAGGCAGGCTTCGGGGCGGCGCTCCCAGTTGGAATCGTTGGGATGCACGCTTACGCCCGCAGGTTTTGAGACTGCCAGCAGGTCTTTGTCCTCATATATTATAATGGAGTCGAGTGCGGCAGTTTCCTTTTTCCCCATGGCCGGAAGGTCTATTGTAACAGAGTCGCCGGGTTCAAGCAAAAAAGACGGTTTTCTTACCGTGCCGTTTACCAGTGCCCTGCCGTCATTGATCATCCGCTTTACGAATTCCCTTGATAGCCCGGATTCAGAGCGGGTTATAAATACGTCAAGCCTTTCCGGCGCGCCTTCAAATATCATTGCCTGTGTTTTCATTTTTTTCTCACAATAGTAATTATAAATATCGCGGCTGAAGCCACGAGGAGCGACAATATCTGAGCGGGTGAAAGCCCCAGCCACGATCCTCCGCGGTCGTCTCCCCTCAGGAATTCCACCAGGAAGCGCAGGATCGAATACGCCAGCATATAGGCGGCTAATATCACGCCTCCGGGCAGCGGTTTTTCACGGCGTGACAACCAGACCAGACCTCCGAATATTAAAAAATTTCCAGCCGCTTCAATAAGTTGTGTCGGATATAGCGGCACGCCCAGGTATGCCTGCGGGACCTCTGATAAAGGGTCAGTAAAGGCCATTCCTAAATTGCCGGGTGAGGGGCGGCCATAGCAGCAACCGGCCATAAAACAGCCTATTCTGCCGAATCCATGCGCCAAGGCCAGCGCCGGAGCGAAATAGTCTGCGGCTTTGAGGAAATTAAGTTTATGGCGGCGGCAATAGACAAAGAAGGCCGCGGCGCCGGCGGCAAAACCGCCGTAAAACACGAAACCGTACTTGAAAGATTTCATAACATAAAGGAGCTTTGAGATGAGGTCCGGACCCAATTCGCTCCAGTATGTGACGGCGAATACAACTTTCGCGCCCAATATCCCTGACAGGGCCGAATAAAATACCAGATCAGCGGTCTGTTCCCTGGTGATAGCGGAGCTGGCGCGGCTCTTAAGAAGATAGAAAATCGCAGCCGAGTACCCGAGGGCTACCATAAACCCGTAGGCTGGCAGTTTAAAACCGACGAGGTGTAATAAAAAAGGGTGCATGTTCAGTATTTAAGACCGTGCGATTCAACATCTTTGGATTACGATTTAAAAGCGATAATCCTTTAATTAGTTTATCCTTTAAGGATTGTCCGCGCAAGCGCAGATTCCGCCCAGGCCCTTCTCATGCCGCGGCTTTCAGGAATTCAGCCTCGCTTTTAGCGGCCAGTTTCATATAAATATTACATTCCTTCTGCACCCCGATGGTGGAACTGTTTCCGTTGTAGGAGTGACCGGGGTAAAGCGTTGTTTCTCCGCTGAGGGCGGCGAGCTTTAAAAGACTAATGCGCAGAGCTTTGGGGTCGGAGCCGGGCAGATCCACTCTGCCGCATCCGCCCACAAAGAGCGTGTCTCCCGTGAACACGCAGCCGCCTGCCACATAAGAGACAGAACCGGGGGTATGTCCCGGAGTATGTATCACCTTTATTTTAACGCGCCCGAGAACGAGTTCGTCATTGTCTTTAATCAGGTTCAGCGGTTTAATGTCGTCACCCAGGAGGAACAGGTCGTTCTTATGCATGGTAAGGGTAAGGGCCTTATCCTTATCCAGAAAATAGCGGGCGGCGTTGACGTGATCAGGATGAGCGTGAGTCAGAAGCAGGAGTTTAAGGGCGAGTTTTTCTTTTTGCAGGAAGTCCTCGATTTTTTTCGGCTGCCAGGCCGGGTCGATAACGGCGGCTTCTCTCAGATGTGTGTCCCAGACCACGTAGGAAAAATTATCCATGGGGCCCAGCTTGAGTTGTTCTGCCTTCATTTATCGTCCTTTGGCGGCGGAAAGCGGTATTCTATTTCGCCGGGTTTTATTAGGCCCAGTTCTTTGCGGGCCGTATGTTCTATCTGCCCGGGTTCCTTCATTGTTGAAAAACTTTTTTCGAGTCCCAACTCCTCCGATTTAAGTTCTATTTTCTGGTTTTTAAGCCGCCTTAATTCCAGGTAGTTTTTTATCAGCGACCTGAAGCCTCTGTTTGCCAATAGAAATATAGTCAGCGCAAGTAGAATAATATATTTAAGCTTGGCTTTATGCTTTTTAGGCTGCATAGTTGAGGTTGTGAAACAACGAACAGCGAAACAGCGAAGCAGTCGGCTGACAAGAATTTTATTCTCTGCGCGCCATTTCGCTGCTTCCCTACTTCGCTGTCAGCTGAATTTTTCTATTTAAATCTGAACGCCATGTCTTTGGCGTATTTGGCTTTCTTGCCCAGTTCTTCCTCTATCCTGATGAGCTGGTTGTATTTGCACAGGCGCTCCGAACGGCAGGGCGCACCGGTCTTTATGGCTCCGGCGTTTGTTGCCACTGCCAGGTCGGCTATAAAGGCGTCTTCCGTCTCGCCGGAGCGGTGAGAGATGATGGTCGCGTAATCGGCTTTCTGCGCCATTTCTATAACGCGCACGGTTTCGGTCAGGGACCCTATCTGGTTCAGTTTGATCAGGATGGCGTTGGCTATGCCCTCTTCTATTCCGCGTTTCAGGCGCTCCGGGTTGGTGACAAAAATATCGTCGCCCACGATGCGGGCCTTTTTCCCCAGCTGTTTGGTCATGTGCTCCCAGCCTTCCCAATCGTCCTCGGCAAGGGGGTCTTCATAGGAAATAAGAGGGAAATGTTTTTTCCATTCCGAATATTTGCTGGTCATCTCCTGGTGGGTGAGGTTAGAACTCTCAAACACGTAGCGGTCATTCTGGTGGAACTCGCTAGCGGCCGAATCCAGGGCCAGTTGGACTTCCTTGAAGGTATAGCCGGCGTCCTTTATTGCCTTGCAGATAGTTTCAAGCACGGATTCGTGGGTGAAGATCTTGGGGGCGAAACCGCCTTCGTCTCCTACGGACACCGTATAACCGCCCTTGGACAGGATGCCTTTGAGGGTGTGATATATTTCCGATCCGACGCGTATAGCCTCGGAAAACTTTGTGACGCCTGTAGGGACGATCATAAATTCCTGAATGTTGATGCCGGAGTCGGCGTGCTTGCCGCCGTTTACGATATTGAGCATAGGGGCCGGGATAATAAAGTCCTTGTGCCTTATGCCGTAAGCTTTGCGAATATAGGCGTAAAGCGGCAGCCTGGCGGACGCCGCGGCGGCCCGCGCCAGGGCCATGGAAACCGAGAGTATGGCGTTCGCGCCCAGCTTTGATTTCGTATGGGTGCCGTCCAGCTCTATCATAAGCTCGTCTATTTTAACCTGGTCTGTTTTCAGGCCGGCGATTTCGGGTGCGATAAGGTCGTTGACATTTTCAACGGCCTTGACCACGCCCTTACCCTGATAGCGCTTGCCGCCGTCGCGCAGTTCCAGGGCCTCGTGAGTGCCGGTGGAGGCACCGCTCGGGACCGCGGCGCGTCCGAAGGACCCGTCCGTTAAATATATGTCGGTTTCAACCGTGGGGAAACCTCGTGAGTCAAGTATCTCTCTTGCAGTTACTTTTTTAATTTTAGCGTCCATATTTTTCTCCTCTCAATCGTATCTGGCACATTCCGCCAGGGTTTAGAACTTTCCGTTTATTATTTTTTTACCGGTCTCTATGAGCGCTTCCATCCGGGGTTTGGTCGAAGCTTCGGCGTATATTCTTATTGTCGGATCAGTGTCTGAAGGTCGCAGACCCATCCAGCTGCCGTCCTTCATGATGAATTTGAACCCGTCTGTGTGGTCTATACGCCATACCGAGGCACCGGACAGGTTCAGGGGCGGGCGATGAGTGAGCTTTTCAAGCACCGCGGCCAAATTGACGCCCTTATCCACGCACTGGTCAATCCTGGAATTGACAAAATTACCTACTTTCCTGTTAAGCTCGGCCAGTATTTTCTTTATGGGCCTGCGTTCATAAGCGACCATTTCCGCCATAAGCAAACAGGCAAGGATGCCGTCCTGCTCCGGAGCGTGTCCCATTATCGAGAGCCCGCCGGACTCTTCGCCGCCGATCAGATATTGGCCTGTGCGCAGCAGATTTCCTACGTGTTTGAAGCCCACGGGTGTCTCCCTTACGGTCAGGCCGTACTGCCGTCCGACCGCGTCGGCGAAATGGGAGGTCATGAGCGACCGCGCAATCTTGCCTTTAAAACCGCGATTCTTCACCAGGTGTTCGAGTGCGAGTCCAAACACCAGGTTGGGGGAGATCCAGGTTCCGTCTGAATCAATGATCCCGAAACTGTCGGCGTCGCAATTACAGGCCAGACCGAGGTTCAGCCGGTTCTTTACAACTGCTGTTTTAAGCTCTCTGAGGTTCTCTTCGGCAGTGTCCGGCGCGCGGCTGCCGAAAAGCACGTCTCTGGTCTCCCGTAAGGGGATAACTTTCGCGCCTAGTTTTTCAAGCGCGGGACGCAAATAGGTGCGGGCGGCGCCATAAACGGAATCCGCCGCGACTTTTAATCCGGCTTTCTTTATGGCTGAGGAGTCCAACAGGGAATAAAGTTGCTTAAAATAGTTTTCGTGAAAATCCAGAACCTTGATGACGCCGGCGGATACCGCGTGGTCAAACGGCAGAAACTTTTCTGATTCGGCGATAGTCAGGCTCTGTATCCTGGCTTCCAGGTCGTCCGTTACTTCAGGCAGGGCGGGACCGCCCCAGTATGGCATCCACTTGAAACCGTTATAGTGGGCCGGGTCGTTGCCGGCGGTTATTACGAGGCCGCCGGCAGCGAAGGTTTTCATAACCGTACAGGCGACTGCGGGCGCGGGCGTCTCCATATTGGAAAACAGGACCGTAAGTCCCTCGGCGGCGAAAGCTTCCGCTACATTCCTGGCGAATTCCTCTGAGAGATATCGGGTGTCATATCCCACTATGACATGCTGAACCTTCGGGGGCACGCGGCCGCTGTTCTTGAGATGAAGAAGGTACTCTTCGCCTTTATAGCCGTATTCGCGATTTTCCTTAAGGTGCTCGGCCACGGCGTGTGTGACTCTGCGCAGGTTGCTAAGGTTAAAATCCTCGGCGATAATCGCTCGCCAGCCGGAGTAGCCGAACTTGATATTTGCGGTTGCCATAGACTGAGAATATAGCAAAAAACCCGAAGTAAAGCAAAAAATATTCTGTGGGCCGCAAAGCCCCATTTTATGTAGAATATTACTCACGAAATCTCTTTTTACATCTCCAACGCTTCTGCTCGATCCCGCGGGGCGTTAGGCTTGTCAGACAAGGGGCTTTTGACATAATCTTGCCGGCTGTGGTTTTGTACCGTGATAATTTTAAAAGACAATGAATAAAGTCTTCACATTACTTCTGCTCTCGGTTTTAACGGCGGCGTGTTCAAAGCAAGCGCCTCAGGCGCGCCCGAACCTTGTTCAAAAGGGTGAGGCGGCTCCGCAGCTGGCGCTGTCGGGAATTATCAACGCCCCGGTAGCGGAACTGAAAAGCCTGGAAGAACTTAAAGGCAAGGTTGTGGTGCTGGAATTCTGGGCCACGTGGTGCGAACCATGCGTTGCGAATGTCCCTCACTTTAACGATTTGGCTGAGAAGTTTAAAGATAAGCCCGCCGTTTTCATAGCCATAACCGACGAAGCCGCCAGTGACGTTTCGGAATTTCTGAAAAGGACGCCGATTAAAGGCTGGGTAGCGCCCGGAGCGCCGGCCGCTGTGTTTAAGGCTTACCGTGTTTTCGGACGGCCGCACACAGTTCTTATAGGCCGGGACTCAAAGGTTTCGGCTATTACCTATCCGACTGAAGTCACAGAGGATGTGATAAACGCCATGCTGGCCGGCCAAGCTCCTCCAATAAAAGGCTTGCAGGGAAACATCCGGGATGTGGAAAACTCCGCTGCCGCAGCGATAGCCGAATTTTATATAGGCGAGCCGGAGAGCCGTAATACGACCTCCGACTACGGTCCGGGATATTACACCGCTCACAATCTGGCGTTGGCGGACGCGCTTGGATATTTTTACAGGGAAGCTGAAAAAATAGACGCCTCCCAGACGGTCTCTGACAGGTTGAAAAAACGCTACGATATGCGGGCGCGTCTGCCGCGGGAGCGCCTCGGGGAATTGAGAGATCTCTTCTCAACGGGGGTGGAGAAGGCATTGGGACTCAAGCTGCAAACCGTTAAAAAAGACATGCAAGTTTATCTGTTGAAGCCGGCATCGGGAGGCGTAAAAGGTTTTAGCAGTACGAAAGCCCTTAAAAGCGCCGTTTCCGTGGACGGTGTTGATTTTAAGACGGAGAATATGCCGGTGGACCTGCTGTGCGACATGCTCAAAAAAAAGCTTGATCTGCCGCTGCTGGATGAGACCGGTCTTAAGGGGTATTACGATTATGCGTTCCAGACAGGCACGAGGGACCCGGCGGGCATAAATTCCGCGCTGATAAATCAACTTGGGCTGAGGCTTCAGAAAACCAATCGTAAGATTACAGTCCTTGAAGTCCGGGAACAATGAAACGCATCTCCTCAAAGGCCACGGTTTATCTCATCGACGGCTCTAATTTTTCCAGGAGTTTTTGGGATGGTTCGCGGGCGGGTAAGCCCGACGCGCTCGAAGCAGAGTTCCTGAACTGGCTTGACTCGGTCTCGCGGCTTGAAGTTTTAAGGGCCTCTTCTTTCCGCGTGGTGTTTGACGGCGAATTCAGGCCTGTGCGCGGCCTCGCAAATCCTTCAATGACAGTTTGTTTCAGCGGGAGCGAGTCAGCCGATGATTTTTTACTGGAGCGCTCATATTTCCTTGTTAAGGAGGGCGTGCGGTGTGTGATCGTTTCTAATGATCGTGAAATAAGGGAGAAGGCCGCGGGCGATAAAGTGCCGTCTATTCCCTGCGACGTCTTCTACCGTCTCTGCGACTCGGAACTGAGGAAGGAAAGCAGATGAGAACGCGGGTTGATTATGACGAGTCCTAAAAATGCTAAAATAAATTGCGATTTGGCGTGTTTTTGGGGATTGTTTAGCGATGACTTTGATATTACGGGCTGGTGGCGGAACTGGTAGACGCGACGGACTTAAAATCCGTTGACCGCAAGGTCGTGCGGGTTCGAGTCCCGCCCTGCCCATTTTTAAGTATTGTGCGCTTGCCTGCACCCTGAACGATATTGCGGCTGCTAAAATTTAGCGAGGTGAAAATTTATGAGCATAGTTCCCGAAGGGATAAAACTTGTCTGCATCGGAGTTGCGGCGGCCGTGGTTGGCGGCGTAGCGTCTTTCTGGCTGAAATGGCTGGGGATACCGGTGTTGGTCCTGGGCGTTTTCTTCACCCTTTTTTCTGTTTATTTTTTTCGCGATCCGGAGAGAAATCACGTTTTCGCCCCCGGCGAAATCGTGTGTCCGGCCGACGGCACGGTGCTGAGCGTCGGGACGGAGGACAACCCTGGCGTTACGGTTGTGCGTATCTTTCTTTCCGTTTTTAACGTGCATCTGCAGCGCTCGCCGATGGATGGAAAAGTCGAGAGCGTAACCTATACCAAGGGTAAGTTCGCAATCGCTTATAAGCCGGAGGCTTCCAAAAATGAGCGCAATCTTATTAAGATAACCGGCGATAACGGCCGCTTCGCCCATGTGGAGCAACTTACCGGTTCCATTGCCCGGCGCATAGTAGCCTATGTTAAGCCCGGTGATACCGTGAAGGCAACCGACAGGATAGGCATGATCTATTTTGGCTCCCAGGTGGCGGTGTATCTGCCTGTTACTTCCCGCGTTCTGGTGAAGTCTGGCGACAAGGTTTACGGCGCCGAAACGGTATTGGGTCTTTGGTGAAGATCATAGAGGTGGGCAGGCGGTTAGCCCGTCCGACGAGAAGCAGCTACGACTAACAACCTTCAGTCTGAGGTATAAACAATCCGAGTGACGAGGATTTAAACAATATGGAAGATATACAGATAAAGCAAAAGCGCATAGATATGGAAAAGCTGAAAAAGACCGGGGCGGTGGTGCTCCCGTCTATTTTTACTATCGCCAATATGGCGTTTGGTTTTTTCTCCATAATTTCGGCTTCTGAACGAAATTATGTTCTGGCAAGCTGGTTTATTATCATGTCCTATGTTATGGATATGCTGGACGGGCGCATAGCCCGGCTGGTACACGGCGAAAGTTCCTTCGGAGTGGAGATAGATTCTCTTTCCGATTGGATGTCCTTCGGAATAGCTCCGGCTTATCTGATGTATAATTTTGTGCTTAAGGACTACGGCGTCTGGGGATACCCGGTGGCGTTCCTCTATGTTTTATGCGGGGCACTGCGTCTGGCGCGCTTTAATATTAAGGCTCATTTCGGCGGCAGTTCAAAAGCATATTTTCAGGGCCTGCCTATACCTGCGGCTGCCGGCATATTGGCCTCTTTCGTTCTGGCTTACAGTATGCTGGAAACGGAAGGAAGCGTCAGGAGTATAAGTATAATCATGAACCAGATGCCTTTTATTTACGGTATCACGCCTTTCATAATGATCGCCCTGGCGTTTTTGATGGTTTCTTCCGTGCCTTACGCGGCTTTCAAGCAGGGGGGGCTGCTTAAGCCCGCATCCATAAAAGGGCTATTCCTTATTCTCTCAGTCCTGTTCCTGATAATAGCTTATCCGCAGGACGCGCTGTTCCTCTTCTTCTCGCTATACGCCGTCTCCGGCATTCTGGCTGGTATCTTTAAGCTCGCGTGTTCCGTGGGCTCAAAGGAAGAGTGACGGCAAGACAGGCTTTATCAGTCCGCCGGGCCCTGAGGATCAGAGCCCGGTTTCTTTTTTTCCCGGCCGAAATATGCGGCTATCTGTAGGGAAATTTCAGGCCCGCGTACCAAGAAAAGAGACGGAAAGTTTGGCGCTTTCCAGGAGAGCCGCTTCCAGTACGAGGCCGTGCGACACATTCTGGTTAAGAAAACGGCGATATTGAAGAAGTTTCCTTATCAGGGCCGCGTGCTCCGCGGCGGGTTTGCCGTGCGGCTGAGCGAGCCATACTTTCCTGACGGACACCAGCAACATGTCCAGCATGATCTTAGCCTCTTCGCGCGCCATATAGGGCTCACGTGGGAGGCTTGAAACCAGTTTGAATATTTTTTGGGGCCCGTCGGCAGTTATGGAGGCAAGGCGGTCGCGGACTTTTTTAATGTCGCGGGCCTTCTTCATCGAGCCCCCCGACACCTCGCTCATTGCGGAAGCTTCGTCCGGCGTCGTCCCGGAGCGTACCAAGAGTTCTTCCAGGTCCGCGGGGGAAAGGCCCCTGAACTCTATGGCATAGCTTCGGGAAATTATGGTCGGAAGAAGCAGGTTCTTTTTCGCGGCGATCAGAATGAAGATCGTGCTGGGCGGCGGTTCCTCCAGTATTTTCAGCATGGCGTTCTGGGCGTTTGTGTTCAGAGTGTGGGCGTCGTTTATGATGAATATTTTCCATGCGGATAGTACAGCTTTCTGGTAAACATGGCGGGTAAATTCCCTGACCGTATCTATGCGCAGGGTCTTCTGTTTCTGAGAGTCCTCGTCCATCAGCAGCCCTTGGAACTCGGAGTCTATAATACGCACGTCGGGGTGCACCCCTTTGGCGGTCTGTGAACAGGAAACGCAAAAGTCGCAGGCGTCGTCCGAGGGTAGATGGTCCAGGGTAGATGGTTCGGGTATGGATTCAGGACAAGATCCAAATAGTTCTTCCTCCGCTTTCGGTTCTTCCGGAATAATGTGGGTGCAGTTAAGGGCTTTGGCGAATTCTTTTGCCGTCGTAAATTTGCCGACGCCCTCAATGCCGGAAAAAAGGAGCGCGGGCGGCACGCGCCCGCTGTGAATGAGCGCCTTAAGCTTTTTTATCGCGCCTTCTTGGCCGAGGATGTTTTTAAAGGACATAATAGTTATAAATCGTTATTGCTTTAGGCTATTTGCCGTATGCCGTACGCTTTAGAGGAGTTGCTTATTTTTTCTCTGCGTATGGCCTATGGCAAACGGCAATGGTTATTATGCTTACGGCTTATGCCAAACGATCGGGTATATCACTTAATATTGAATTTTGCCGCTAACTTGGAGGTTATGGCGGCGTGTATATCCTCCACGGTACCTGTGGCATCCACCCTGAAAGAGCCGGGCCTTCCGGCAAGGACAGCGTAGGCCTTATTGACCCTGAGCCTGAAAGCGGTGTCTTGGCGTTCCATCCTGTCCGATTTAAGATTTTTGCCGCGCTTAAAAAATTCGCTGTCTGGCATGGTGAAAACCACGGTCAGGTCCGGCTTAATGCCGGCAGTGGCTATGCGGTTTAATGCTTCGACTGTTTTGAGGTCCAGTTTCCGGCCGTAGCCCTGGTAGGCGGTGGTGGCCATGGTGAAGCGGTCCGAGATGACCGTTTTGCCGGCTTTCAGTGCGGGCAGGATTATGTCGGCGGTATGCTGGGCTCGGGCCGCTTCATAAAGCAGGAGTTCCGTCAGGGGGCTGATTTTGTTTTTAGGGTCGAGTAAAATATTACGGATAGCTTCAGAAATACGGGCGCCTCCGGGTTCGCGCGTTAAAACGGTCTTAAGGCGGTTTTTTATCAACCAGTCGGACAGGAGTCTGACCTGGGTGGATTTGCCGGACCGGTCCGGTCCTTCAAACACGATAAAGAGCCCTTTCTTCATAGCCATATAATAGCAAAGGTAGGGGCTGGGGGGAAATGGCGGTATTGTTCGCGTTGGGTTGACCTTTGTCGGGCCTAAAGGTTCCTCAAACAGACGACAATGACCGGAAAACCGCGGAAATCAGCCGAATGTTTAACCAATTTAATAATTTTAGGCAACATTTATGAAACAGAAAAAAGTTAAAATTAACTTGAGGTCAATATATGAATAACCAATTTGACGAATCATCCCTTAACGAGGCTTCCATAAACGACGTGGAGACGGCCCGTCTGGCTTTGCGCTGGGCGCTGGACAAGATACGCACACTACAGGAAGACACGCTCCGCGCAAAACAGAATCTTCAGGAGAAAACGGCCCAGACGTCCTTTCTGGAAAGCCAGCTTAAGGGCAAAAACGTCGAGCTTGAAAAGATCATTCACTCTCATGAAGAGGAAATGAAGTCCAAGCAGGACTCACTGGAATACCGGTTTCGCGCAAAACTCGAGCGCCTGGCCGAAAGAGAAAGAGAGCTGGAGGACAAGGATTCGAGGCAGGAGGAAATTTTTAAGCAGAAGGAAAACAAGCTTCAGGACGAATATCAGAAAAAATCCGATGAGCTGCGCGCACGCTGGTCACAAGTAGAAGCGGAACTTTGGAAACTTCGTCAGGAGCAGATGGCCAAGCAGCAGGAATTTGAGAAACTTTACGCCGCGCGTCTTGAGGACGAACGCAAAAAGGCCGCCGCTGAAATTGAAAGCGCTAAGGGCAGCCTGGAGCATGCCTATGCTGACAGGCTTTCCGAGTTTGAAAAGAGGGAAAAATCCGGCGCTGAAGAACTCAAGAAACATGAAGCCGTGCTAAAGTGGGCCAAAGACAGCTTTCAGGCTGAGGCTGCGGAGCGCGAAAAAGTTTTGAGACAGAAAGATCTGGACATCGACAAGAAGCTGATGGAGAAGAGCCAGGAGGTGGAGGAGTATAAAATACAAGTGGAGCTGCTTCAAAAGCAGATTTCAGATCTGCCTGAGGCCGTGCGCAGACGTGATGTTGACCTGGACCGGTACAAGCAGGCTATGGAAAGCCTGGAAAGCGTTATCCGCACTCTGGAGGCCGAGAAGAAGAGCTATCAGGCTGAATCCGAACATAAGATATCCGGCCTTACCGCAAGCCTTTCGGCGGAGAAGACCCGCTATGTAGAGATGGAAGCTGAGATTCCCAGACGCCTCAAGATAGCCATAGAGCACGAACGCGGCCGCCTGGCGGAGAAACTTTCCGAGTTCGGGAACAATTACAAGGAAGATCTGCGCAAGCGCGCTGAGAAGATTGATTTCCTGGAAAAGCATCTGAAAACTTTGGAGGAGAGCAACAAGACTTTGCAGGCCGAGCGCGACTCGTATGCCCAGAAGGTTGAGGGCCTGCAGACCCAGTACCATATAAAACTGGAAGAGTTCTCGTTTCGGGAAAAACAACTGCAGTCCGAGTACGACGTAAGGCTGAAGGTTGAGATGGAAAAAAAGGCGGGCGCCCTGCGCGAGGAAGCGGATACCACACAACGCATCTATGAGGACACTCTGCGGCTTAAAGTTGAAGAGATCGCGCATTTGCGCCGGGAGTTGGAAGGCGCTATAAACGATAAAGCTGTTTTTCAGACACAGGTTTCAGAGAGCCGCCGGTCTATTGACGCGATAAAAGGTAAAGCCGAAACAGACCTCTCTGCTCTCCGCGCCCAGCTTAAAACCGTGCATGAACACGAACTTGCCGATGAGCTCTCCGCCATCGGGGAGCGGCATGCCGCGGAAAAACACAAAATGTCCTCAGTCTTTGACGCGCAACTTGAGGAAGCCCGTCTTGAAAACGGCAGGAAGGATGACGATATTAACAAGTTTAAAACTGCCATGTTAAAGTTGGAAGAAGAGAAGAATACAGCGGTCTTGGAAGAGCGACAGAAGTGGAAAGCTGAACTGCAGTCTCAAATCTCGGATATGGCTAAAGTGTACGAGGATAAGATCCTTCAGCTCAGCAAAGCTATTGAATCCCTCAAGTCAGAGAGAGAGGAACTGATACTGCTTGAGCGCGAGCGTCTTGAGCGCCTCTATTCTGAAAAAGAGAAGGATTTTGACGAAAGGCTGGCCAGGAAAAACCAGGAAGCGGTCCGCGCGGCAGAACTGATCTCTAAAAAGAACCAGGAACTGGATTCTCTTCGTCTGGAGAAAGAAGCGCGGGAGGACGCTTATCGAAAATCTCTGGAGGATTTCAGGATAAAACTTTCAGCTGCCGTCGATAAGCTCTCGGCCTACGAGGCCATCCATTCCGGCCTTAAAAAAGCCGAATAAAAGTTGCCTTACAAAAAACCCCCTGTCTTACCTAAGACAGGGGGTTATGTTTTTTATGAGACTTTTATTGGAGAAGTTCGGTGCAGTTGGTTCCGCCGCCCGGGCAACCGGCGATCTGCACATCAGCTCTGTCGGGGACATTGACGTTCAGTGAGTATAGTCCGTAGCGCGCTGCAACAGAAGAATTATTTGCGTGGCGCGTAACGGTCATAACAAAGCAGGGACCGCTGGTGCAGGTGCCGGCCACTACTCCTCCACCAAAGAACTTGGTGGGGATATTTGAGGCGGTCATGTTGGCGTAGGAAATATCCAACTCTGTTAAGTCAGAGGTGTAGACGCCGCCTTTTGCCAGGAAGCGTTCCTCGGCAGATTTGACGGAAGAAATGATGCTCATGGCTTCCGCGACGCGGGCTTTTTCCACGACCTTGAAATATTGGGGAATGGCGATAGACGCCAGGATACCGATAATAAGAACGACAACCAGCAGTTCTATGAGCGTGAAACCTTTTTTACTTGTAAACATTTCGCCTCCCGAAATATCGAATACGGTTTTGAGTTTGTCACGACACCCCGCTATTTTGCGACCCATATCCGCAATTCCCGCACTTAATACTGTGACTTCAAAATTTGCGCCCGGCGCGATTCGAACGCGCGGCCACTCGCTTAAAAGGCGAATGCTCTACCCCTGAGCTACGGGCGCAATATTTATGCAGATGCGCATAAGACGACTAAGTACTACAGCACAAGTATACAAAAATACGAACGAATTGCAAATTTTGGGATCCGGGCTGTAGCGATTTTTTTAAAATGTCATGGTGGCGGCAAGTAGAAATGTCATGGTTTGAGGTAAACTAACCCTTCAGGCAACTAGCCAGGAGGGATTAAATGGAGCAACTAACCATGAGCAACC
>CAIPTO010000084.1 GCA_903867985.1 uncultured Elusimicrobia bacterium
CAGCAAGCCTGATGAAGACATAAATATTCCCCCTAAACGGACTCACATAAAAGCTTGGTCGATGCTTCAAGCAATTGTTCCGCCGTAAGATAGTAAAAAGTGCGGTGCAGGAACTGCGCCGCGCTGCGTATAGCTTCGGTTTCTTCCAGATGTCGGCGCCGCCTGGCGGCGGGCCGTCCCCGTGTTTTTGTGGTTTTCATTTCCCCCCCTATATGTGCGACAACCCCTCCGGCCTTGTTGAATGAACAAGGCCGAAACTACTGATATCAGTCCCGGCAATATGCCGGGATTACGGTTGTCATTATCTAGCCCCTACCCCTAGGAGTTCAATATCTACGAACAATTTACCGCTTTCCTTCGTTTAAAGTCAAGACATTTTTATGACAGGCTTTTCTCGACGTGTCATACCATAGAACACATCCATTTACTAAGAGCCTGAACATTATGGTTTTGGGGAATGCGTAAGAGTTCTTCAAGTATTAAGAAGGAAGGAGTGAGCGCAGGACCGGAGGCGGGTCACATGTCTATAGGCGAGTAAAAAACCAGCGGACGAATATCTATCTGACGCCGCTTAATCCGGCGTAAATAAGGGCGCCGTCTTTAAGCATCGTGATTACGGAGTCGATCTCGTTAGGGCTTACCGCAGGGCAGCCCCAGGAGCGGCCAGCCTGCGTGTTATAATCGGAAACATATGAAGCCGAGTGAATCACCACGGCGCGGTTGAGAGCATTGTAGTTAGTGGGCGACATGCCATGCAGGTTCAAGGCCCGCCCGTGCTTGCCGTAATAGACGTCACCGGTAATGTAATACCCCAGCGAAGAGGCGTTTGAATTAGGGGTATTGCTGAACCTGGTGGCGTAACCGTCACCGTCGGGGTCCGAGCCGGAGCCGTGCGACACATGGATAACTTTTACGGCTCCGCTGACCGTATCCGCGATGTAGAAACGCGCCTGACTTGAGTGCTTGGAAAAGTCCAGCACGCCGAAATATCTCAAGTTCCCTATTTTGTCTTTGTTGGCGTTGTAATAAGCCAGCGCCGCGGCCTTAAGGTCGGCCGGGATAATATTCTGGGTATCCATATAACTGCCGCCCATTATTTTCGTGGATCCATTAGCGGGTTTGTACGCCATAGGTAAAATCGCTTCCGCCATGGGCGAATCTTCACGGATATCGTCATCCGGAAGGATCTCAAGCCCCAGCGGCACCTGTTGCGTGTTCAGCACATTTATATCACCGCCGGTGTCCGTCCCTAAAGATGATTCTGCGGCCTGCTCATCCTGGGAAGGGACCGGAGTGGAAACATATACGGTTTGTATCTCGTCAAATCCGAAACTGGAGAAATGAAGCGACAGATCTTCAAAAGCGGAAGCCCGGGATAACTGCGTCATAAAAAACAGGATACTGACGCCCGCAACCGATATTAAAATGTGTTTTTTCATGATAAATATCCTCTGAAGATAGTGTACGGAGCAGCCGCTTTTTTGTCAAGGGTCTAAAGCGCTATAGACCAGAGTCTTATGACCCAAACTGGCTGCCTAACTTGAAATTTATTTCTGCACCTCAAGCGTATCTATGACTTTAGCGTCTTTATCATATACCGTCATCTTAAGATTAGATTCCTTAACCTCGATGTGCGCGAAATGGTATACGGGCATAAATTTTTCCGACCAGTCGGCGTTATTGCGCTTAAAATAGAGCGGCGTTCCGCCTCCGGCCAGGGTAATATAGATAATGCCCTCCTGGTCATTTGGTGAGCCGGCCTTGAGCGGCTTGGTTCTTTCATAATCGTGATCATGCCCCTGAAAAACAATATCAACGCCGTATTTTTCCAGCAGCGGTTCCAGGACGGCCTTCTGCTCTTCTATGCCTCCGTGCGCGCCGGTTGAGTACAGCGGTTCGTGCATAACCACGAATTTCCACTCTTTATCGGTCTTCGAAAGGAACCGTTCCAGCCATTTATACTGCTTGGAATCCTTTCCCAGCGGCGGAGCCCATTTGGCACCGTAGAAAAAATTAGTATCAAGCACAAAGAACCTGGCGTTCCCGTCGTCAAATAAATAATAATAGGGCGGCAGTCCGGTGTAAGGCATGGTGTGGAACGGAATATAGTTCTCGCGCAAAAAGCGGCGGCTCTCTTTTTTATTATAGTCCTTTCCGTAATCATGATTGCCAAGCGCCACAAAAAACGGATATTTAGCTATCATTTTTTCATAAGGGATAAAATACTGCTCGTCGGCCGAGGTGTCCAGACCGGTTTCCACCAAGTCGCCGGTGTGCACCACAAAATCCGGGTCAAATTTCTCCATCCGCGCCGCCAGCTCCAGCTGCTCCTCCGAACCTGAACCGGAATCTCCGAACGCGAGAAAATTAAAATACGGTTTATCCTCACCGCGAAACGTTTTAAAAGTGCTTTCGGCCGCCTTGTAAACTCCGGTGCTCTCGGAGTCAGGCAGGTCAATGCGGTAGCAATGAGTTGTGTCGCTCAGAAGCCCGAAAAGAGCTATTTTATGCTCCTTCCCCTCAGGGGACAGCGTCATAAATCGCTCGCAGTCGGGATAAGCGCCGTAAGAAAGCCATGCCACGGTGGAAGCGTCCGTGCGGAAGCGTACCGTCGCGGCATCCTCGCCGACATTCTCAATATAAGGTCCGCGAACAAGCGTGGCCGCGCCGGCCGGAACGCCGGGGCACGCCAACAGGCAAGTTATAAGGAATAGGAAGTAAGGATTAAGAGTTGTATTTTTTACAAGTCGCATATTTAAGGCATTACTTACGATTTACCATGCTTCTTCACGAACAACGGCGTAATCTTGAACGCCACCGCGTCTATAAGACCGCGGTCGGTTATCCTGATCTCCGGTATGGGCGGGAGGGTCAAGAATGACATTGCCATAAACGGGTCGTCTATCTTCGAGCCCAGCATTTTGGCTATCTCGTTCAGACGCTTCTGCTTTTCCCGCACGAACTCCGCGCTCCGGTCCGACATCAAGCCGGCCACGGGCAGCGGCAGCGCTTCCAGCACCTGACCGTTCAGGGCCGCTACGATACCCCCCTGCATTTTAACCACCTGGACGGCGGCCGTATACATGTCTCCGTCGTGTGTGCCGATCACAACAATGTTGTGCGAGTCATGGGAAACCGATGAGGCGATCGCGCCCTTCTTAAGACCGAAACCCTTTACCAGGGCTAGCGCCACGCGACCGGAGGCCATGTGACGCTCTATCACCGCTATTTTCAGTATATCTTTCTCAGTGTCGGAAGAAACATAACCGCCATCCTGTTTAACGGGCTCCACGCTTACTTTAGTGACGATCTGATTGGGAATGATGTTTATAACTTTGGCGTATTTCCCCTCCGCCTTCAGCGCGAAATCCTCATGCTCTATCCATCTGACATTGACGGTGCCGCGGGTCTTGCCCTGGTATTCGCTGATGGCGCGCTGATCTATGAGACCGTTGCTGGCGACCAGCCGTCCGTCCTTAAACACCTTTGAGATCTTAAGCTTCTTTAAGTCGTCAAAGACCACCATGTCGGCCTTATAGCCGGGCACGATAGCGCCAAGATTCTTAATACCGAAGTATTCCGCCGTGTTGATGGTGGCCATCTGTATCGCCCTTATGGGCTCCACGCCCAGCTGTATAGCGGTTCGCACAAGATAATCGATATGGCCCTGGCAGAAGATGTCTTCAAGGTGGCGGTCGTCCGTCACGAATACGAATTTGCGGGAGTTCTCGGAGTTAACCAGCGGCAGAAGGCCTTTAAGGTTCTTGGCGGCCGTACCTTCGCGGATCATTATATACATGCCGGCGCGAAGTTTTTCACGCGCCTCCGCGACGTCAGTGCACTCGTGGTCGGAACGGATGCCGGCCGAGATATAGGCGTAAAGCTGTTTATCCTTCAGCATCGGCGCGTGCCCGTCTATGATCATATTCTTGGCTATGGCTATCTTCTTAAGAACTTCCTCATCCCGGAAGATAACGCCCGGATAGTTCATCATTTCCCCGATGCCCAGCACCCGCTCGTCGTTAAGAAGCAGGGCCAGATCATGGGCGGTAAGTTCGGCGCCCGCGGTCTCAAGCTTGGTGGCCGGCACGCAGGAAGGCAGCATGACATAAACGCCCAGCACGCTGTTTAAGCTGGAGGCAAGCATATATTTTATGCCGTCCAGGCCCAGGACGTTGGCTATCTCATGCGGGTCTATAACGGCGGAGGTGGTGCCGTGCGGCAGGACAACCCGTGCAAATTCGGGGATCTTCACCATTGAGCTTTCGATATGAACATGGCCGTCTATAAAGCCGGGGGACAGATAGGCGCCTTTGAGATCTATGGTCTGTTTGGCGGTATAAACGCCGAAACCGACTATCTTGCCTTTGTGGACCGCGACGTGAGTTTTATGGATGTCGCCGGAAAAAGTGTTGATCACTCTGGCGTTCTTAAGGAGAAGGTCAACGCGTTTGCCACCGCCCGAGATCTCAATAGTGTCTTTGAGGTCCTGAAGATTGGTTTCCTTATCTATCATATATATCTCCTGAAATTGTTCTCAACATGGCCGCTTTTATAAGTTTACTTTTTCTTGAGTGCCACGACAAGGACTCGAAAATGCCTCCAATTCCTACGTTAAGGTTAATGAAAATAAAGGCAGGTAAAGTTTTTTGGAGTGGGTGACGGGGGATCTGGGTTAGTGGAACCCTCCGGGATGGAGTCCGCCGAAGGTGGACGACAGTTCCCCACCCGAGGCTTGCGTAGCGGCGGGTGGACTGGGCTATCAAAGGACTGCTACGGACACTGCCTGCGCCTGGGTGGAGCTTTGCGACACTGGGCCCGCACGGGAAGTGCGCCCACGGTGTGGGCGACACTGGTTCCACGTTCCAGGCCCCCGGCAGGCCCCACGAACCGATGACAGTAAGTAAAACTTTCACTTCGCAGAGCACCTGGAAATGTCCAACTGGATGGGCAGGCTGTTGGCTGGCCAGATTTGATAGTATTATTGTATGGATTTCATCTTTGGGCACGCTAACCACATTCTGCTCGGCCTGCTGATCTTTCTGGGCGGCTTTGTTGATTCCATGGCCGGCGGCGGCGGTCTGATAACCCTACCCGCCTACCTGCACTTTGGCCTGCCGGTCGACAGACTGCTCGGCACTAATAAGCTTTCCTCCGGCCTCGGCACCACCGTGGCGACATTCAAATTCCTGAAAGAGCTGGATTTTAAAAAGGAATTTCTTTTGCCGCTGATCATTACAGCGGCCTCAGGCTCTTTCCTGGGCGCAAAATGCATCTCGATGGCGCCGCCGTCTCTTATCCGATACCTGCTGATAATCACGCTGCCGCCGATCGCCTTGTTCGTTATCGCAAAGCGGCGTTTCGGGCGCACGGACCACAGCGGAGATCTCTCCGCCTCCGCGCTTCTGCGACGCGGCCTGCCGATCGCTTTCCTGATAAGTTTTTACGACGGCATGCTTGGCCCTGGCACAGGCACGTTTTACGCCGTGGCGCTGACGCGTTTCTGCGGCTACAACTTGGTGAAGGCCACTGCTTTGAGCAAGCTTTTAAATCTCACGTCCAGCGTTTCAGCACTGGTCACTTTTCTGGCGCTGGGACTGGTGGATATTAGGCTGGGGCTGGCCATGGGTGCGGTAGGTATGTGCGGCAATTATCTGGGGTCGCATATCGCGCTAAAAAAAGGCGGCTGGATCATACGCCCGATGCTTTTTATAGTCTCAATTTCGCTGCTGGTAAAAATCATATGGGATATGTTGAAGTAAGGATCAGCCGTCCCGCCGCTTACTATTTATCATTATACCAGCGCCGCCAGCAGTCCGAAGCGGCCAGCCCTATGACCGTCACGACGCCAGGAATAGAACAAGTCTTTGCCGGCATAAGTGCACATATGTGCGAATTCGTAATTCATTACGCCCAATTCCTGTAACTGGTGCTTCAACAGGTCCTTAAGGCTGAAGTGATGCCGCCCGTCCTTCATTATCAGGCATTTCCGCGTGACATCCTCCGGATAGAATAGGCGGAACTTTTCCAGAAGATCGTCCTTGACGGGATAGTTCTCGGCCGAGATCATAGGCGAGACTCCCGCTATAAGATCCGCGGGGGCGGTACCGAATCGCAGCTTCATCACCGATATGACCTGGCCGTAGATATCAAGCATGGCTCCCCGCCAGCCGCTATGACACACCGCGAGGACCGAATGAGTCGGATCGTAGAAAACGGTCAGGCCGCAATCCGCGGAAAGAGCCAGCAGTGGCACTCCTTTAAGATTTGTCACCAGGGCGTCGCAGTCGGGGATTGCCGGCGCGGAGCCTGAAAATTCGAAATCCGGCCCTATTACGCGCACGTTGGAGGTGTAGGCCTGGCGCATGCGCACGGTTTTTTCAAAAGCGCCGCCCAGAGCCTCGCAGAAAAGCGTCAGGTTCTCCGTAACATTCTCAGAAAGGTCCGCGGTGCCAAAGCCAAGGTTAAGCGAGGCGTAAGGTTCGGGGCTTACCCCTCCGGACCGCGTTGAAACTCCGTGCTTAAGCCCGGCCTCACCGCACAGATTCTCAAATTTTAAAATTTTGAGCCCGTTATTTTTCTCGGTTATCATACCACCCTACAGCAAACCAATAAAAGGGTAACGAAAAGTTTTAGTTTATTGTGCTTTTAGCAAAGTAAGAACATAAGATTTAACAATCGTTGCGGGAAAATAGGATTCCTTAGCTTTTTTTAACCCTGGTATCCCGAGATCGTTTTCTTTGTTTATAAGAGCGTATTGCGGCGGCACAGCTTTAGCCGCCTCGCTATCCAGGAACTGGTATAACCCTTTTACGCCGGCGTCGGCTTTCTCAAAATTCAGAGTAAACATGGCTCCGCTGAGACGTGAACCGAAAGCGAAGCCAGCCAAACGCCCGCCGATTTCCACCGCGACTCCGGACATTTCAAGTTCCTTAAAATTAGTCAGCCCGCTGACTATGGCTTTTCTCTCGCAGTTGGGAATATCTGCAACAACCGGTTCCCTCTGAACCTTTTCCCAATGGTCAAATAGCTCAAGACAGGCGTGAAGACACGTTCCTTCCATTGGCTTAACCAGCATGGAAGACCCTACGGATTTGTGGAATTGTGATATCAAGTTGCGCTTTTTTGAATACTTGTGGCCCTTAAGATCAGCCATATCAGAGGTGTTGTAAATATAATCACCGTAGCCGGACTCTTCCTGTATTGAGAAATAACCCTGCAGACTCTCAAGACCGATCATATCAATATAATCCTGCGGGACATAATGATATCCGGGGAAGTCAAATTTCCGGGCGGCTTCGGCCAGCTCTTTTGGCGTGGCGAATCGGAACGGACGAAAAAGCGGCAACAGCATCCTGCGTTTAGAGGGGTCTTTTATATCCACCTCTGAAAGGTAAAGGATATCTTTCTCCTCCCTATAAAAGGCTTCGTGCACGCAACCGCTCCAGATTATCATTGAAGCAAGGGAATAGGGGCATAGCTGATAAAGCTGCCCGTTAAAAAAGGATGTCAGGCGGGCATAATCATGCGGATGTATTTTTTTAAACATTATTTTTTCCGAGGATCATAGCTTGAGCATCGGCGGGAGGACGGAATCCCAAGCGCCGGTAGAATGGGGCGGAATTGGAAGTGGCGATAAGGCCTATCCAACCGATCCCGTCCGCCTTCAAACGCCGCACCAGCCGTGAGACGAGCACGGAACCGATATCCCGCCCGCGGAACTCGCGGAATACGGCGACATCGTGTATATAAGCTTCCTTTGAGTAAGCGTTTATGGCCCTAGCCATACCCGCAACCCGCTCGCGCTCCACGGCTACCATAAAACAATGACTATCTTTGATAATGCGCCGCAGCATCCGCTTGGTATCGGACCGGTCCCACCAGCCTTGCTCGCGGTAAAGTGATATAATTTGCTCGAGAGTTTTGTTATCGGCTTTTTTAATGAAGCGGTAATGCATCATAGCGGCAAAAAAATACTATCTTATATGCCGCAGACCGGTCAAACCGCCGCATTATTAAATATGACACCAAAAACTGAGAAAAAGGAACCACATTGTTAACACCATTACCCGGAACACAATACTAAAATTTTAAAAATTATTTATTTTTACCAGAACATTATATTCAGACAACAATAATATCCATATGCGCACAGAAGTAAACTTTCCACAATTGTTTCGAATTTTGATTCTGGTTACAGCTATGGCGGTACTACTGATACCTCGAGCGCAATGGAATGCGCTTATTCTGCCAGCAGAGGTAGTTGTCGACTCAGCAATAGTTTTGTTTGCTTTTTATGGCAAGATTGCCAAGTCTTTTTACTGGCGGGCTGCACTCATTTCTCTTCTCTTAGGTGACACACTTTATCTTATTAGCCATAACTTCCCGCAAACCAGCGAAAGCTTCTTTGCGCTGACTGAATTTACATTCACCATATATATCGGCACCATGTTTTTATTTCTCTGGGGATTTTTTCGTTCTACCAGTCCGGGCAAACGCGAGATGCTGTATTTCTTCGTCTTAGCGCTGACCTCGTCGGTTCTGTCCTGCAAGTATGTATTTTTTCCTTATATTAACAGCGGAAATCATTCCACCATATTCTTTTATTTAAACTCCGCTTTTTTCAGACTCGCCGAAGCGTGCGTCCTAGCCCTTACTATCATTTTGAGCATCAGAACCTCTTCGCGTCACTGGCTCTTTGTAATGCAGGGGTTACTACTTGTTTCGATTGCTTCCCTGGCTCTGGGTTACAATGACGGAGTAGTGTTGGGTATGCAGGTTCCTTTCCATGAGTATGGATGGTTCTGGGGATTATTATTGATACTGGCAGGGCAGACGTTTAGCGATTCAGCGGATCTGGCCATGGCTAAATGGTCCAGCATGCGCGTTCAACTGGTCACTATGAGTTTCTTTTTCAACCTCGCCTTCCTTCTCTTATTGCAAACACTTGGTGTAGTTTCGCTGAAAGGCTCCTTTCAGGTAGTTTCTCTATTATTTATCATTTTCGGCCTCTACCTTATTTCAACCGCCATGGCGTTTTATATTTCTGAAAATATTAAAAATTTTTTAAAAAATATTGAGAACCAATCCCATCTCGCCTTCGGAACCGAAGACAACCTGCACTTTAGCGAGTTGCAGCAATTCGCTGACAGGCTTCGTGGAGCATACAAAGCAATAGAATCCCAGTCAAAACTGGTCGCGATTGGTGAACTCTCGGCGCAAGTGGCTCATGATATACGCTCACCACTGGCCGCGCTGGACGCAGCGCTTAAGAATACAGCGGAGCTACCTGAAGAGCGACGCATTTTGGTGCGCCATGCAGTTAACCGTATACGCGACATCGCCAACAATCTCCTTCAAAAGAACCAGCCGCACCCCAACGCCACTTCAGCCAGCGACACTAGAGAGCTTTTGGAAGCCCATCTGCTTTCAGGCATTCTTGATCCTGTGGTCACGGAAAAGCGGCTGCAATTTGAGTCAAAACCCGGAGTTAATATTGATTTTGAATTAACCCAAGCATCCTATGGCCTATTCGCTAAAATCCAGCCGATTGAATTCAGACGCATGATTTCCAATCTAGTCAACAATGCTGTTGAAGTTTTAGGTGATAAAGGCACGGTCAATCTGGGTTTGGCGCATGAAAACGAAAATATCATTTTAACTGTAATCGATAATGGGGGAGGCGTACCGCCTGAAATATTGGGCAAGCTCGGGCAAAGAGGCGAAACGCACGGCAAAGCCGGTGGTTCCGGCCTTGGATTGTTCCATGCAAGGACCATGACTGAAAGTTGGGGTGGTAGCATGGCTATTACATCTGAATTGGGCAAGGGGACTACTGTTATAATAAAGCTACCTAAAGCCAAGGCCCCGGCCGAGTTTGTATCGGTGTTGAGTCTTCCTCCCGACAGACCGGTGGTGATACTGGATGATGACGTGACCATCCATCAGGTATGGCAGGGTCGGTTTAAGGCTGCTCATGTTAAAGCGCACAATATTGAAGTGGTCCATTTCAGTGAGCCGAGCAAATTACGCGAATGGGTTAAAAGTAATCCGATAAAAGCTGAAAATACGCTTTATCTTTTTGATTATGAATTGTTGGGCTATAACGACACAGGCTTAAGCCTCGCCCAGGAACTTAATATATCATCTAGAGTTATATTGGTAACCAGCCGCCACGAAGACCCCCGGATAATTGAAGAATCCCTGCACTTAAAAACACGCATTATCCCAAAAGGTCTGGCAAATCTGGTTCCCATTTCCATTACGACCCAGATAAGAAGTTCAAATATCGCCGTTTTACTGGACGATGACGTGTTGGTTCACATGAATTGGAGACTGGCGGCTAGGGCCGCAGGTGTGGGATTAAAAGCGTATAAAACCCCAAAAGATTTTGCCGCCGTCATAGCAACCTTGCCTAAAGATACGCCTATTTATATAGATTCCGATCTGGGTAGCGATATAAAAGGCGAAGACATCGCCAAAGACTTGCATGAAAAAAGTTTTACCGACATAACCATGGTGACCGGCCATGCTCCAGAAAAGTTCGCGAATCTCCCCTGGCTGAAAGTCGCCGGGAAAGAATCTCCATGGAAGCGCGGCAGTTAATTGCTGTATAATTAAAAAGCCCGGGCGATATTTGCCCGGGCTTTTGATAAAGCATTCACCGTTTACCACCAACGTCTCACCACTCACTCCATAATCCTTATTTCTACTGCACTATCTTATACGGATTGTCGGTAACGCTCAGCATGTAGGCCGCCGCCTTTACGTTGCTTTTCACGGTCTTATCTATTATTGAAGCCCCCGGATAAAAGCTGTCGCCTTCCAGCTCCGTGGTGAAGGCGAAGATCTTGCCTGTGGTATAGGCCCAGTCGCAGGTGTCACCGGTAGCGATGTACATATCGCTGGACTTTTCCGGGGTGTAGCCGGTAAGCCTGCCCATCTCGCCAGCCATTTTAACGAACACTTTCTTATCCTGAGCATCCGGCACGTCGGCGTCAGAGCCGCCATAAGGGTAAAGGATGCTGCTGGCGTAAGAATGATAGCTCATCAGGGTCTTCAGGTTCTTGCGGGCTTCCACGAACTTCTTAATAGCCATGGATTCCGGCTCCGAGAAAGCCGAAGGTCCGCAATAGGTGTCAGCCGAAGGATAATGGGAAGTCCCCTGCCCGCCGAACCAGGAATCGTAGTTGCGGTTGAGGTCAACTCCGATAGTCTTGTCGGAATTAACGCGCATGTTCTTACGCTGCCATTTATAGGAACCGGTCCTGATGTCATATTCCGCGCCGTCGGGGTTGAGCATCGGGATTATATATATATCCAGGGTATCTATGTATTTCCTGACTTCCGGAGCGCTGCGGTTGTCCATGAGCCAGACAGCGAATAAAAGAGGCACTTCGTTGGAAAGATGCTCCCTGGCGTGATGATTGCCTATGTAAAGCGCGCCTGGCTTGGGACTGGCCGCGGCGCCTTTAGCCGTGGAGTTTACGCGCAGGCACCATATGTCGCGGCCTTCTATGGTTTTGCCGATAGACGTGAGCGAGGCTATATCTGAGTTCTTCGTCGCAAGCGCGTTCAGCAGATCGGTGGTTTCCTTGTAGTTATGGTAGGCGGCGTCCGCGGCCGGGAAATCCTTGAAGTGCCTCCCGGCATATTCTTCAAGGGGCATGGATTCGATGACAAGCCCTTTCCCGGATATTGAGGGTAGGGCGTCTTTGCGGATCAGGCCGGAGACCCGGTCTTTTTGTATCTCGACGATATCAAGGCCGGCCTCAAGCAGCCTGGTACGCGCGTGTGAGTCGGCGGCGTAGGCCGTGACCCAATAGCGCCCGTCCTGCGCGGCCTGAACGAGCTCCGGCGCGGCAGACTGCGCCGGCGTCTCAAGTCCTTTGGCGTAGTCGGCGGTAAGCTGGTTGAGTATGTTGTTGAAAGAAAGGTTGGCCGACGCACGAATATTTTCGGCGGAATCGGCGGCGAAAGCCGGGGCCAACGAGTATAGAACAGTTAAAGCGAGGGAGAGCGCAAATTTCCGCATTACCTGAAGTCCTCCATGATGTTGACCGGCGTCAATGCGTCTAGATATAGAGTATAGGCCTAAAAGTGAAACCCGGCAAGGCCAAAGGACCTATGCCAATATAGGCCTTTAGGCCCACCCAACAATCAACTCTCTTATTGGCGGGGCCTGCCGGGGGACCGGAACGCTAAAACAGGGTCGGGCAACACCGTGCCCGCCCTTCCGGAGCGGGCCCAGTGTCGCAAGGCTCCACCCAGTCGCCGCGCTATGCAAGCGGCTCCTTCCGGTACGGTTTCGCTTATCCGGCTCCCCCGTCACCCGCGCGGGCTAATTGAATTTCGCCATTACAAAAGGAATGTCTCCCTGAAAAATCTTAAATACGGCAGGGTGCAAGGGGTGACAGACATGGGTTGGATCGGGCCGAGAAGGAACCGGCGCGAAGTCGCCGGGCCGGTCGCAGGCCCGATGGGCCCCATGGCTGGCAGGACCCCGTTATAACTTATAGCCTACAACGCCGCGGCTAAGCCTTTAATCCCCAACAGGAGGTACCAAACCCCCGCAATGGCCAGGGTCATGCGGCCTATATTTTTAAGCCTATCATTCATGAAGGGAGTCGGAGCTATGGCAGGAAGGATTAGAATTGAAGTGGCTGTAAAGAAGCCGGTGAAATAAAACATGCCGGCTGTCATATCGGATAACTCCACCAGCCGGACAAAAGCCGCGATAAAAGGAGGGCAGACATTGATCCCGGTCATAAAGCCGAGAGCCAGCGGTATCCTTTTATAAAAAGGGCTGAACTGCATAGCACACCCCTTACCGGGATGGCCGCCCCGGCTGGTAAAAAGAAAAGCCAGCATGGCAATAGCCGTCAGCAGCATGGCCAGCGGGGCCACCCAATGCGGAAGATACGGTTTATAGGCTTTGCCGATAAGCGTTGAAACAACGGCGAATAAAAAATAGGCGATAAAGCGCCCGGACAGGAATTCCAGAAATATGTCGAAATTTGTCTTCCAGACTTTATCCCCCTCGCTCAGGAGATAGGGGACCAAAGCCGGCAGGCAGGATGTTAAACAATAGAAGCCGGTTGAAAGCCCGAGAATAAAACCTTCGGATAAGATAGAAAGCATATTACAAAAGTGGCTAGTGATAAGTGGTTAGTGATTAGTCATGAACAGCACATCCCAAAAAGCAGACGCGTCTTTTTCAGCCTTTTCAGTAAGATGTCGCGATCCGTAATAAAATATCAAATATATCTTTCAGCGCCGCGGGGGCGAACAGGGCGCCGAATGTCCCACCGGTCACGAGGGCGGAAAAAACCAGAAAACTTTCAGGATTCAAAAGGCGTCCAAAGCCGGTTTTCACATCCCCAACCTTCATCCCGAACACGGAATACCGGAGTCCCCCCGACGGACAGGCCGCCAGGCATTCTCCGCAAAGGTTGCAGTAGGCGGAGACTTCAGGCTTGCCGTCATGCCCGGCCCTGATAGCGAACATGGGGCAGGAATCAAAGCACTCCCAACAGGCATTGCATTTCCCCTCGTCCACCACCACCCGGAAGGGGTTCAGACGGCCCCAAAAAGCCTGCCAAGCCCCGAACGGGCACAAGAACGAGCAGAAAGTGCGCTTTTTTGTAAGGAGCGGCCCGGCTAACAGGATGACGAGGGCGAACAGCATGAGCCCAAGTTGCACCTTGCGTATCAAGGCGTCGCCGGGATCCAGGAACGCGGAAGTCATTTTCAGCGGACAAAGCCACAGACAATAAACCGGCAGCATATAGGCCAGGGAAATGAGCAGCAGAAATATAAGCAGCGCGGCCGGAAAATCTCTAAATTTCCCCGCCAACGCTCCGGTTTTCACGAGCGCTTTCTTAGGCAGGGATGAAAGCCCGTCGTCGATGCCCCCGTAGAAGCAAGCCCATGAACACCACGCCCGGCCTATAACAAGAGTAAAAAAAAGCCACGCGAAAGCCAGGCTTAAAGGGCCCCATAGCCGCCAGTCCCCGCTCATCAGGGCCAGATACTGCTGATACATATAATTGAAGAAGGAAGAAGCTATGGCAATGTGGCAAAACGGCGTATCCTTAAAACAGGACGAGTCAAAGATCTTTGACAGCAGGCTCAGTTTAAAATGGACGAGAAAAGACAGGGCGAGGCCGGAAAAGAATATCCTCCTGTAAAAAGAAACCCTGCGGGTATAAAAAATAAAAAAAGCGGCGAGCGCCGTAAACGCCGACCAGGCGGCGGGATAAAAAGCGTTCAATCCCACGCCGGTTATGCGCCGTGAAAAGAACGCGACAGGGCCGAATACGGCGACGCAAAACGCCACCGCCGGAAGAAAATTTTCCCTGTCGGTCAAGTATGATTTTACATGGATTTTCATCGGGACAATAGTATAATATCAAAAATATGCCCGCTTTTTTCCTGCTTGGACTATTTTCTCTTCTCACGCAGGTCTTCGCCCTGAAAGAACTTTCCGGCCTTCTCACCGCCCATGAAGCCGCCTTAGGCCTGGGGCTGTCGGCCTGGCTGCTCTGGACCGCGGCCGGCATGGCGCTGGCCCTGAAGAATCCCGCGCTAACCCGCGCGCTTGAGGGGCCAAAAGGCTTTTTATCGGCCTGCGTCTTTTTCACGTTCGCCTCCGGCGCGAACCTCATCCTCCTTAAAAAAGCGGGGTTCCTTTTAACGCCGGGGCTCGCCGCCGGCCTATTAGAGCTGATTTTATACAGTTTCCTGCTGACCCTGCCCGCCGCGCTGGCCGGAGGAATGTGCCTGGCCAGAGGCCTTTCGGAAAAGCGCCTGGCCTTTTATCGCGCTGAAAGCTTCGGAGCGGCCGCCGGAGGCCTGCTGACTTTACTGCATGCCGTTTTTTTTCCGGGCACCGACCCGCTGTTTATCCTCGGCGCGGCCGCGCTGGCGCTTATCTTTTCCGCGCCCGGGGTGTCTTTAGCCGGCGGCCGCAAACTGGCGCCCGCGGCGCTGGCGGGCTTATTGTTTTTCGGCGGGACCCGCCTTAAACCGCCCTTCGCGCTTCCAGATTATTTTGCCGGAGCTTCCGCCTACGCGCGCACCACCGGTTCAAGAATGGCTTTCATGGATACCGGCGGGCAGAAGACCTTTATTGAGGACGGCTCCGTTTTAATCCAGACACCGCTGACGGAGCAGTCCGAAATATCGGTCCAACTGCCGATGCTCGCCCATAAAAATCCGGAAAATATACTCTTTATCGGCCCGGCCGGCCTGCTGCTGGCAAGCGAAGCACAAAAACATCATCCCAAGAGCGTAACCGTTTGCGATCCCGACCGGTTCCGCGCGGCCTTCATCCTGGAGCGCTCGCATCCCGGCCTGACAGACGCGCAAATAGACCGGACGGACGCCAGACTCCTGCTTGGCTCACGACAGAAAACTTACGACATGATCTTCCAAACTGTTCCGGAGCCGCTTAACGCCGCGGCAAACCGGTATTTCACCCTTGATTTTTTTCGCGAGGCCGGGCGATCGCTCAAAAAAGACGGCATTCTGGTTTTCACTCTGCCGTTCTCGGAAAACTATCTTCCCCCCGAACGCGCCTATTTCGCCGCTTCAATACTCGCCTCCGCCGCCTCAGCCTTCAAATATCTCGAGCTGACGCCCGGCGGAACCCTGACGGCGCTGGCCTCAGACTCCCCTATAGATCTCGCGCCCGAAGCGCTGGCGCGGCGCTACGGGCAAAGAAAAATCAAAAACCTCTACGCGACGCCTTACGCTTTCCCCTTCCTTCTGGACCCGTACCGCCGGAGTTGGGCGGCAACCACGCTGGGCAGGATAAAGCACCCCCCGCTCAACACTGACTTGAACCCCGTAGCTTACTTCTATGTGTGGAAAATGTGGCTGGCGATGTTCGTTTCGCCCGGAACGCTTACAGGCCTGGCGCTGATGGCCGCGGCCTTTGCTCTGCTATTAGGCCGCCTGCCGCAGCCGGCCGAATTGCTGAAGAATAAGGAGGCCGCCGGAGTTTTTCTGGCCGGCTTCTGGGCGATGGGGTTCGAAGTGGTCTGCCTTTTCATGTTCCAGACCTCAAGCGGGCAATTGACCTGGAAGATGGGGATGCTTTTTGCTGGCTTTATGGCGGGATTGGCGGCCGGAGGCCGCGTCTTAAAGAATTTTCCCAGCGCGTCGGCGCGCGCCGGCGCCCTCATACTGGGACTCGCGCTTACAGCCGGACTTTACGCCTTCTGTCCGCGGCTCGCGTCGTTATCTCCGGCGGCGGCGTTCCCGATTTTTATGGCTTTACTTTTCTGCGGAGGAGCGGTGTTGGGCGGTTATTTCGCGGCCTCCGCCGGCAGGGATGACGGCGGCGTCGCGGGGCTTTATTATTCGGATCTGCTTGGCGCCGCACTGGGCGCTTTTATTTTTTCCGCCGCGATAATTCCGCTGGCCGGTTTGCGCGCGTCGCTGATATGGGCCGCCGCGGCGCTTGCGGCCGGGGCTGCGCTCGCGCTTTACTCTTTAAAAGAATCCACGGTGAAAATGTAGAGTTCTGTTTTTTTATCCTGCCAGCAGTTCCGCTCCAGCCCCGCCTTCTGGGAGCACAATTCGCTTAAGAAATCTTCTTTACCCGGGATTTGTTCCCAGACCTGCGGCAGGAATAAGCCCGAGCGGCCGTCCCGCACCGCGACTACCCCGTGCTCACCGGGCTTTATCGCTTTAGCGTCAGTAATCTTTTCAAGGCGGGAAAGAACGGAAATTTCAACTTTTACCCCCTCCAATTCCGGTTTCTTAAGCGGCTGGAATCTGGAATCATGAAAGGCGGCGTTTTGGGCGGCAAAATCCACCGCGGCAAATAACGGCATCCGTGGTTCAATAGTGCCGACACAGCCTCTAAGACTCCCACCCTCGGTAAGGGTCACAAAAACCGCAGCCGGGAGATTCAGGAACGCTCCGGCTGAGGAAAGAGCGGGCATTTTTTCGGAGGACCCAAAACCTCTGGCGACAGCCGCCCTCGCGGCGGCCAGCAATGATTGCCGCTGGTCTATAGTGAAACTCATTTTATAAGGATCGGCTTTTTCCTTAACGACAAAAGCTCCCGCCAGATACCCGACCACCCGGTCCGCCGGAGAATCCGCGGGGTTTTCATCATAAGAATCGGCGTATTTAAGGGTGACGAACTCTGCCGGGGCTATTTCCTTTACGGCGGACAGCGCCGCGGTCAGGGCGGCTTCGCCGCAGGCGCAGGTCACGAGGCCGGGCACGCCGCGCGATAAAAGAACGCGGTTCGCAAGCTGAAAATAACCGGGGTCCATGGTCTTCAAGGCGAGTTCCAGCGCTCCGTCCACCAGCCGGGCGTCTTCATGTTTTGGATAGTGGGAGAGATCGGTGGAAACTACCAGCAGGGCCTTTCTGCCTTTTAATTTTTTGCCGATTATCCGACCGATAGCCGCGAGGTCTTCGGGATTATCGGTATTAAGGACCGCCGGCAGTATCCTGAATGCGTTTTTAAGGCGCCGCTGAAGGAACGGAAGCTGGACCTCGATGGAATGCTCATTTGCGTGCGCTTCGGGCAAGTCTTCAAAAAGAGGACTGGCTTTTATTAACTCCGCGGCCAGCTTTTCATCGACCGGTATCCGGCCCAGAGGCGTTTCGTAATAACCTTTCGCCAGCAGGGCGGCCCCCCTGACCCTCATCGTATGGCCGACTCCCAGAATGACTACGAGGTCGTAATCGGCGCTTATGCTTTTATAGGCGAAAGCCGCCACCCGGCCTGAAAAAGAATAGCCGGCGTGCGGGACCACGATACCCAGAACTTTGCCCGGAAGAGCAGAGGACCGGAGGGCCCCAGGATTGGCCGCCGCCATGGCTTCATCCACGAATCCGGAAAGAGATCGCTTATCGGCAGGATAAAATTGACCGGCGAAGCGCGCGTCGCGCGCGGCCCCCGCCGAACAAAAACATAAAAAGACGGCCACGGATATCAACGCGGTATTTTTCATATTCCCCTGTTCTTACCAGATACCCGGTATCCTGGTTCCGTCGTGAGGGCAGCGGCCGCCGGTGGCCGTCAGCTGGTTTTCCAGCACGGCGTAGCCGTAACGCTTTACAAGTATCCGTCCGCAGACCGGACAATAGGTATTCTCGCCCTCATGACCCGGGATATTACCGACATAAACATACTTAAGGCCCTGTTTTATGGCCGCGTTACGCGCCCATGTCAGAGTTTCCACCGGAGTGGCGCCGATATTCGCCACCTGATAGTTTGGAGCGAAGCGCGAAAAAAAAAGCGGCACATCCGTCCCCAGATCTTTTTTTATCCAGGCGATCATGCCCGCCATGCTTTCCCGCCCGTCGTTTAAGCCCGGCACGACCAGGTTGACTATCTCAAAAAGCGCCCCGTTTTTTTTCAGCGTAAGGAGAGTCTGCTTGACCGGCCAAAGGCCGGCGCCGGTATAATCGCGATAGAATTTCTCGTTAAAGCCTTTCAGGTCTATCTTCACCACATCCATATATTTCAGAAGCTGCTCCAGCGGCTCCCTGTTTATGTAGCCGGCGCTGACCATAACGTTCTTCAGGCCTTTTTGCCTTGCCAGACGGGCAGTATCGTACATATATTCGTAGAAGACAACCGGCTCGGAATATGTATAGGTGATGGATCGGGAATGCGTGGCCAGAGCGTAAGAAACGATCTCCTCAGGTGAAAGGGTGGCTATTTCCTCCTGCTTCAGTTCGCCGTAAACGCGCCCGGTTTCGGGCGCAACTTTTACGTCCAGGCGCTCCGGAACCAGCGTCGTCCTGGCGGCCTGTTCCGGGTAGATCTGAGAGATCTCCCAGTTCTGGCAGCCTTTACAGCGCAGATTACAGCCCGGCGAGGCCAGGGAATAAATAAGGCTGCCGGGATAAAGGTGATAGACGGGTTTTTTTTCCACGGGATCCAGGTGCACGGAGACCGCCTTGGAATAGACGAGGGTTTTAATCCTGCCGCCGTAATTTATGCGCACCCTGCAGCGGCCGCGCGCGCCCTCAGGGAGGAAGCACTTAAAGGGGCACAACTTGCACTGCACCCCGTTGCAGACGGAAACGGAGAACCGGCCGTCCCGGACCCAGGGGTTATCTGGAGGTATAAGCCCAGAGAATGTGGCAGGAGGAGGATAGAAGGCCAGGATCGCGGCGGCGCAAAGACTCAAAACCGCCATGCAGACGGATACACCAAGCGCTAAATTGCGGCCTCTATTTTCCTGAACCATTATTGATCAGCGCTTAATTTATTTTTTCTGATCCGGGGTCATTATGTATTTTGCCGGTTATGGCGTGCCGAGCGTAAAAATCAACTATTATCTTCCAAGCCTCTGCGGCGGTGTCTGCGAATTGAAAGAGATCCAGGTCCTCATAGGAGATATATCCCCACTTAGCCATGTTCCTGAAATTCATAACGTCGTTCCAATATTTCCTGCCGAACAAAATAATCGGCAGACGCCGCTTCTTGCCGGTCTGGACCAGGGTCAGTACTTCAAAAAGTTCGTCCATAGTGCCGAAACCGCCGGGGAAAGCGACCAGGGCGCGGGCCCGCATAACGAAATGCATTTTTCGGACCGCGAAATAATGGAAACGGAAACAAAATTCCGGTGACACATAAGGATTGGGGCCCTGTTCCTGCGGCAGAGTGATATTGAGGCCCACGCTCCGGGAACCGGCCTCATAAGCGCCGCGATTTGCAGCTTCCATGATGCCGGGACCGCCGCCGGTGACCACGGTTAGCTTGGTGCCGCCCAATGATCCCTGCTCCGCCACCAGCTTGGTGAGTTTGCGCGCCTCTTCGTAATACTTAGCGGAATGCATGAGTCTCTTGGCGGTTACGATCTTGGCCTTAAGAGCCGCGTCCTTAGGATTTTTGCGGGCCATCCTGCGCAGATCCTCCAAGCGGGAAACGGATTCCTCCTGGCTCCAGATACGGGCGCTGCCGAAAATAACCACCGTGGCCTTTACTCCGGCCTCGCTGAGCGCCATCTCGGTTTTAAGGAGTTCAAGCTGCAGCCTGACAGGACGCAGTTCATCTTTACTTAAAAAAGAAGCGTCGGTGTAAGCTTTTCTGTAAGCGTGAGACTTTGTGAGTTTAAGCGACTGCTTCTCAAGATTTATTTTTTTCGGCACGATTTCTCCTATAGAATGACTATTAGCCTGAAAGCTGCAGTTACAACGTTCCTCTCACGCTATTTGTTTTTTTCCAACCACCTGCTTATGCCGTCCGCCATTTTCACGGAGGAAAGACCCAGATCGTCATAAAGTTCGTCCGGACGGCCCTGCTCTATATAACGGTCCGGAATGCCAAGCCTCAGGACATCAGATCGTACTGCGTGCGCGTTCAGATATTCAAGCACGGCGGAACCGAAGCCGGTCTCAAGAGCGTTATCCTCGACCGTCACCAGACGTCCGGAAGCGCCGGCCATCTCTTTTATAAGTTCGCCGTCCAATGGCTTAATAAAACGCATGTCGGAGACACCGGCGTCAATACCGCGCGCCTTTAAGAGCTCGCAGGTTTTGACGGCGGGGTGTACGCGGCTGCCAATAGCGAGAATATTGACATCCCTGCCTTTGGAAATTACGCGGCCCTTTCCGACGGGCAGCCGCTTTAATTCGGAAGCCATATCCACCCCGAAACCCTTGCCGCGCGGGTAACGGAGCATGACCGGAACGTTAAGTTCCAGGGCGGTATAGATCATATGCTGGAATTCATCTTCGTCGGCCGGCGCCATCGAAATAAGGTCAGGCAGCATCCTGAAAAGGCCAATGTCAAAAACACCGTGGTGGGTGGGACCGTCTTCACCCACGAGGCCGGCCCGGTCCATGGCGATGACCACCGGCAGCTTCTGAAGGCAGATATCGTGCATAACCTGGTCAAAGGAGCGCTGCATAAAAGAGGAATAGATGGCGACCACGGGCTTAACGCCCTCGGCTGCCAGCCCGGCCGCGAAAGTGACAGCGTGCTCCTCGGCTATTCCGACGTCGTAGTAGCGCCGCGGGAACCTGTCCCTGAACGCGTCCAGGCCGGTTCCTTCCGGCATGGCGGCGGTAATTGCGGCTATCCTGGGGTCTTTATCGGCGAGCCGTACGATGGTGTCGGAGAAGACCTTTGTGAATGTCGGGATCGTGGCGGGGTCTTTTTTTGAAAGCCCGGTTTCCACGTCAAACTTGGGAGTGCCATGAAATTCCGTCGGCTCGGTTTCGGCCGGCTCATAGCCTTTGCCTTTTTTTGTAACCACATGCAGGAGCACTGGCCCCCTCAAGTCTTTCACATAACCGAGCACTTCCACGAGCTCGGGGATATTGTGTCCGTCGACCGGGCCGAAATAAGTAAAACCCATCTCTTCAAAGATCATGCCGGGGAAGAATAACACTCTGGTCCTTTTAGCCACCCGAAGTATCTTCTTGCCCCAGAACTGGAACCGGTTAAGAAAAAGTTCGGCTTTGCGCCCCGCGTTCTGCACCGTACCGAGCGTGAGAAGCTGCGTAAGGATCTTTCCCAGACGTCCGACGCGCTGTGAGATGAACATCTGATTATCGTTCAGTACCACCAGGATATTAGTCCCCAGCTGACCCACATTCTGCATGGCTTCCCACGCCATGCCGCCGGTCATGCAGCCATCTGCCACCACGGAAACTACTTTATACTTGCCACCCGTGTGGTCCCGGGCCGCGGCCATGCCGGCGGCGGCGGAAAGAGCCGTCGAAGCGTGTCCGGCGCCGAATGCGTCATACTCGGATTCATATCGCTTCAGAAATCCGGAAAGCCCCCCTTTTTGCCTGATCGTTGAAAACTTATCAGCCCGGCCGGTGAGGATCTTGTGGGCGTAAGTCTGATGTCCGGTGTCGAAGACTATTTTATCATCGGGCGTGTCGTACACGTAATGCAGGGCCACAATAAGGTCGGCGGCGCCGAGGCTTGAGGCCAGATGTCCCCCGGTCTTGCTTATATTCTGAATAATCACGGACCGGACTTCGGAGGCCAGTTGAGACAGTTGCGCGACTTCCATTTTTTTAAGGTCTTTCGGACCCCGCACCTTCGCTAACAAAGTCATGTGTTTTTTCTCCCGGCAGTCATCATCAGTATTATCACTTTTCTCTGCTATAAACGAAACCGGCGATATCCGCCAGCACTTTCACCCGGTCGGCGGGACAGGGCAGGGTGCCGATCTTTTTACGGGCCAGCGCTATAAGTTTGGCAGCCTTCACCCTGGAAGGCTCCACGCCATAGAGCGACGCGTAGGTAAGCTTGGCATTGCGCGCGTCGCTGCCGCTTTTCCCGAGTTTTTTCTTATCACCCACGACATCAAGCACATCGTCGGTGATCTGGAAACAGAGGCCTATCGCACCGGCAAACTCCGATAATGTTTTAAAATCCTTACTGCTGGCGCCGGCAAGGGCCGCGCCCATCTCCACCGAGGCCGTAATAAGGTCTGACGTTTTATGCAGGTGAATATAATCCAGGAGGCGGGCCGCCGCGGCGCGGTCCAGTTTGCGGCGTTTTAGAAAGCCTTCGGCCTCCAGGTCTCCGGCCTGGCCGGACACCATGCCCCCGGCTCCGGCGCGGCGGGCAAGTATGCCAGCGGCTTCCAAAACGCCGATCGCTTTGATATTTTTTACTTTGGAGTTTTCATAAAGGACCGAAAAAGCGTTGGTCAGCAAGGCGTCGCCGGCGAGAACGGCCATAGCTTCGCCGAAGACTATATGACTGGTGGGACGGCCGCGGCGGGTATCGTCGTCATCCATGGCGGGGAGATCGTCGTGAATAAGGGAATAAGTGTGCACCATCTCGATCGCGCAAGCGGCAGGCAGCACTTCGCGCCAATTCCCCCCGAACAGCTCATAAGTGGCGGTCAGCAAAACGGGGCGCAGGCGCTTACCGCCGGCGTCCAGAGAATACAACATGGCTTCCCTGAGCCTGGAGTGGCACGCGGGGATGCGCTTTATCAGTCCGGCCAATTCTATGTTTATCGCCGATGCGCGCCGGTTAATAAATTTTTCTATGGTCATTAATTGAATTATACAAAAATAGGCGGTCAGTCTTAAGGCGTCCCGCTAGTCTGCTTTTACATGATTGTCCGATAGCCGGCAATCTGCTCCCCCGCTACCATATTACCTGCATTCCAAAACGATGTGTTACGCCCAGGTTGCCGTAATCCAGATAGGAATAGTCAATCCTGGCGCCATGAATGATATTGTTCTTTTCGGTTAATTTATCGAGATTCATCCCGAATCCGCCGGAAACGCTCGCGCCCGTGTCCCGCTGACCCTTGTACCCGGCGCGAAGCTGAAACATACGCATGATATCAACCTCGAGTCCGACGGTATGAAAGGCCTGGGCGTCAGAATATTTGACGATGTCAGAGGCGGCGGTGACTATCAATATATCTTTTAGAGAATGAAAATCCTTGGCCACGCCGGCCCGCAGGACTCCGGGCAGGTTATAGCTCTCGGAAAAAAATTTCTGCTTGCCACCGATATTAAGAGCCGATACCCCTATATGCAAATGGCCCGGCAACACAAGCATGGCGCCGGCATCCACGGTATAGGCGCTGGAACTCATCTTATCCAGCTTCTCATTTACATTTTTCAGACTCGCCCCAACCGAGATCCTGTAGGTCTTAGGGCGGTAATCCAGGACCGGCGTGACCCTTGTCCAGCTGGGAGTTATGAGCATCTGGTCCAGCTTGCCTATGTCCTGGTTAAAATTGGGCCAGGACCGGGCGTAGGACAGGATCCAGAACTGGTGACTGGTGCTGGTATGACCTATATCCGCGTCGTCTTTATCGTAGGCGGTTATCTGGCCGCTGGAAAGCATGGAGAAAGCCGCGCCCACGGTGCCGTAGGTTGAGCGATACGCGAGGGCGGCGTATTCCTGGGTCATAGAATCGAGGTATTGGTTATGGCTGCCGGAAAAGGAGGAATAGCGCAAAAGACCCAGGCCCGCGGGATTGTAGAGAATGGAGTCCGGGCCGACCAGAGCCGTATATGATTCGCCCAAAGCCGCCGGGATAACCGCCACCGGAATCTTAAGAAAATTAGCGCCAGTTGTTCCGGTCTGGGCTCCGGCGAAAAGCCGGCCAGCCGAAAAAATACAGAAAGCCGCGCACGCCAAAGCGCCCTTTACAAAAAACCTGTTTTCACTGCGATTATGCTGCATAAATGTCGTATTACTGAAACTGCCCGGCCAACGATCGATCGCCGCGCTATCAAATATCAATTATAGTATATACTGAGTTCCGTTTGATTCAATGTCATAATTGTTACGCCGCTTTCATAAAACGCATTTTCCGGGGCGCGGCCATGAAAAAGGGCGCCCCCAAAACTTAGGAGTACGCCCTTCTGAAAAAATAACGCCGGATACTTACTTTATCCACTTCAGGAAGTCATCCCACTTGGAATCTTTGGTCCACATCAAAGAATCATAAGCCGCTGTGTATGTGTTGGGGAGGTAGACTGCCAGGCCGAAAGAATTGGCGTACTTGGCGCCCGCGGCCCGGTTGTGGAATACCAGGTCCGTCTTAAGGAAATCCATCAGTTCCCGGCCCTTCGCGGATACCGCGGGACTGAGCGTGGCTTCACTGACGAGTTTTACGAAATGATAGAGGTCCTTATTGGTTGAATAGTAAAAAGCCTGGGCTTTGGTGCGGGCGTTCTTAACATTAACCAGATCATTGGCGGCCATGACTTCGGCGGTCCAACCGTCCAGAAGCTGAACAAGCTTGCCGAACGAAGCGGTCTTGACAGAAGACTGCGTGGCGCCCTGATTGATGGCCTGATAGTGGTCGGTGTAAGAATCGACCATCACTTTTGAAAGTTCCCCCGCGGCCATATCGGACTTGGCAGCCAGAGGGCTGAGCCAGGTGTTATAGGTGTAGCCGTCTCCGGGCTCGGTCTCCTCGGAAGCTACCACATAATCGGCGTAATCCTTTATCTCGTAGCCGACCTCCGCCATCTGCATAAGGCAGGCGTCCATCGCGAAGATATCAATCTTGCCGATCTGTTCCATGGCCTGTCTGAGCTGGGGAGTGGTGATGTGATTGCCTGTCTCGTCGTCGTAAGAGATGCCTCTTTGCGCTTCAAAGACAACGTCCTTATTCCAACCCGCGCCGTGATTCCAGACCACAAGCACGTAATGCTGTGCGGGGAAATTAGCCATGGACCATTTTGTGAATTCCACAAGGTGGTTCCAGTCGCCCATGTCGGCCTTTGGAAGTTCCATCAGCACCGGGGAGGTTATCTTGGAGGTGTCGGCGTCTTTCTGTATCAGATACCTTCTGCCGCCTTTCCAATCGCCGTCGGATGTGGAATAGCCGTTTATACGGCCCAGTTCCGCCACAATATTAATATGTTCATCGGAACCCGTTATTTCCATTTCATTAACATCGCTGAGGCCGTATGACTCAAGATTATTCTTCGCGTTGACAAATACCATGATGGTCCATTGTTTAGCGGCCTTGGAATTGCCGGGTATCGGAACAATTTCCGCGCCCGGATTTGCCGATTTCACCTGATCTAATATGCCGGAAATGCTGCCCTTCTGGTCAAATGTGACGCCGCCGTCAAACGCGTGAACTGACGAAACCAGCAACAGGGCCGCGAGCGCGCCGAATATTACGTTTTTCATTTACTTTCTCCCTTTTCATCCTGATTCTCTTCCCTCTCGTACAGAAAAGAGCGCGACATAACGCGATACAATGAATGTTAATAAACTCAATGATTTCAAGTCAAGGCAATAATTCAGACCTCTGAGCGGGTCTTATATTTTCACCAGCTCATCTCCCTGTGCATATTATATTTGCACACTGAAATCAGAAGGTCAGTCGCGCAGGACCATCATGGACAGCGGCGGCACTTCCACGAAACCGGAATACTTCCGGCCGCCGGCGCAGGCACCGTTCTCGTCAAGAGCCTTTTCATATTCCCCCATAGGCAGGGCGAACCTCTGTGCGGTTTTCTGAGGATTGATAAGCGTCACGATACGGTTCCAGGAGTCTCCGGCCTCCGCGCCCTTAAGCACATAGGCGATATTAGGCGCCGCAACCGGCAGGTCTATATCCTCGTAGAACTTAAGATTGTCCCGGACGGCCTGAGCCGTTTTCATCCTGAAAGCCGGATGGGCCTTGCGCAAGGCGATCAGGTCGCGGTAGAAAGTGAAAACCCCGTTATTGCTTTTTTTCAGGGTCCAGTCTATCCTGTTTACATCATCAGGCAGATTGTACGAGTTCTCCGCCCCGTTCTTGGTGCGCAAAAATTCCTCGCCCGAATGGATAAACGGGATCCCCTGGGAAGTCAGCACCACCGCCTGAGCCAGCTTATCCATCCTCACGCGCCTCTCCCTCGGCTCGTCTTTAACCGAAAGGCTGATCCGATCCCATAAAGTGTGATTATCGTGGCAGCTGACGTAGTTCAGGCTCTCCAGCGGCGAATCAGTGAACTCGTCTATGGCTCCCTTGATGCCGCGCATTACAGCTTCGCGATTGACCGCCGCCTGCACATAACCCAGGCTTTCAACTTTAAACACGCTCCCCTTGAGCGCGTCGCGCAGATTATCGTTGAATACCGAGAAACCTTTCGACCGCTGAACTCCTTTGCCCACGCCGCGTACGGGCGTGTCGCCGGCGGACCAGGGCTCGCCGTAGATCAGAATGTCCGGTTTCACTTCCTTAAGGCGCCTGACCAAAGCGAAAACCGTATCCTGGTCGATAAGCCCCATCAAGTCAAAGCGGAAACCGTCCACTTTGTATTCGTTGACCCAGCGCAGGAGACTGTCGATAATAAACTTCCGTCCCATAGGAGATTCGGACTTGAATTCGTTTCCGCAGCCGGAACCGTTCCAATAAGTCCCGTCGTCCCTGATACGGTAGTAATAATCCTTCGCGAGCGCGTCAAAATTAAACACCTTTCCGCCGGTTTCCGCCGTGTGATTGTAAACCACATCCATGATGACCTTGATGCCCTTTTTATGCAGAGCGTCTATCATGGCTTTGGCTTCTCTGACCCTTTCATTTCCGTAAAGACCGGTGGCATACCACCCTTCCGGAGAATTGAAGTTGACCGGCATATAGCCCCAGTTATAAGTCGGAGAACTTTCGTTATTCTCAAAATCCTGGAACGGCAGAATATGAACGGCGTTCACCCCGAGCTCCGAAAGATGATCAATGCCGGTCTTTATGCCGGGGTATTCCGGATGAACGGTACCGGTCTCAGTAAAAGCGAGATATTTGCCTTTGTGCTCCGCTCCGGAGAAACCGTCGATGCTGAAGTCCCTGATATGCATTTCGTACAAAACGGTCTCCGAGAGGTCAAAAGCCGGACCGGGCGCGACAGGAGAGGAATCGAATTCCACAAACGCCAGTCCGTCATGGGCCGTCACGCAAGGCGCGTACGGGTCCACGCCCTCTGAAATCCGGCCGTTCTGCGAAGTGCGGATTTTCCAATACTTGCCGGTCAGATCGGCGAAGATATCCGCTTCCCAGAGACCGTTCTCCTTCTGATTCAGCGGATAGGACTTGTGATCGCGGGCAACCGGCGTGTCGTAAAAAAGAGCCTCAACTTTTGACGCGGCAGGCGCAAAAACCCTTATAAAAGTTTTACCATCCTTTACGCGCAGCCCCATTTCCTTATCACTTTTAAAGTAATCGCCGTAACCGGCGTTTCCCAGTCTCAGGACTACCGGCTTCATATCTCCGGAGCGGATCTGCCAGCGCCCTGAATTGAGCGCGGGATAATCGATCTTTCCAAGACCGTGAAAAGCCAGAACAGCATAACGGCCGTAAGGTTTGTCCGGCGCGAAGCCGGCCTTCTCCGGATAAAAGATATGCCCCTCATCATCGGCGGCGCAAAAGTTCTGCCTTGATATATACGACAGATCCACGAAGCGGTTAAAGACGACCCGTATTTCGTTTTCACCTTCCAGGAGGGCTGAAATTATCCTGGTGGAGATCTCCGGAGACGCCGCGTATACGGCGGGGTCGCCCTCGGCAATAAATATCTGTCCGGGGGCGGCTTTCTTATACACACGGTCGGAACCGTCCTTGTCTTCCCATTTTTTATAACGCGGAAGGATCCCCACATCATATCCCTCCAAGTTGAAGCGTTTCAGGTCTAGTTTAAATGTGGCGCCATAGTTGTCGGCCGCGGCCGGGAGGATCTCAAATCCCTCTTTGTTATCTTTTTCATTCCACACCCACAGATTCCAGCCCGCATAATCCCCGTTCAGCCGGTTATAATGCACGGTAAGTTCATTTTGCGCGTAAAGGTTTAACGGCATAAGACACACCCCTAGGGAAAATATAGATATAAATCGTTTCATGTTTCAATTTTTGTTACGGCACCTACGCAAGTATTGGCCGTCTGATGCACACAGTGCTTGTTACGGCACCTACGCAAGTATTGTAAAATATATTCATATGCTTAAGACAATACTTTTTCTGCTCCTCACGCCCGCGTTCCCCGTCTCAGCCGAAGTCCGGGCTTCCGCCGTACCCCCCTACCCGTCCATCTCCACCGACACCATACGCCAGAAAATACTTTCTGAAAGGGCCGTGCGCGGCATACATCTCAGCTCCTGGGGGGCCGGCTCAAAAAAAGCCCGCAGAGCTCTGATCGCTAAAATAAACAATTCCGTTATCAACACCGTGGTAGTGGCCATAAAAGAAGTGGACGGCAAGGTCTACATCCCCGGGGTGGAAATGGCGCGCAAACACAACGCCTATGAACCGGCCATTTCACAACCGGAGGAGATGCTTAAAGATTTCAAAGACGCCGGCCTTTACACCATAGCCCGCATCGTGGTATTTAAAGACAAGGTTATGCCGCTGGCCCGTAAAGACCTGGCCGTCCACACGCCCGACGGAGGAGTCTGGCGGGCCGCCAAAGGCGCCACCTGGCTGGACCCTTACAACAGAGAGGTCTGGGCGTACACACTGGACATAGCTGAACGGGCCGCCAAACTCGGTTTCGACGAGATCCAGTTCGACTATCTGCGTTACCCGACGGAGGGCAGAACCGAACTCTGCCGATACGCCAAACAACACACCTCAAAGAGTTCGATAGCGAACCTGAATGACTTTCTCGTATACGCCTGCGGCCGCCTCAAACACTATAACGTAAAGATATCGGTCGATGTCTTCGGCCTTACCACTACCGCAAAGGATGATATGGGTATCGGGCAGGATCTCAAAACCATGGCGCAGAACGTGAATTACATCTGCCCTATGATGTATCCCTCCCACTATTACACAGGCGAGTACAATCTTAAGAACCCGAACAGCCAGCCCTATAAAGTTATAGATCGCGGCCTTAAGGACGCGCTGAAGCGCCTTGGCCCGAATTATGCCAAACTCCGCCCCTATTTGCAGGATTTCAACCTTGGCTGGAACTATGGTCCCCACGAAGTGCGCGCGCAAATCATCGCAGCCAGACACAATATGCTGGAAAGCTGGGTGCTCTGGAACGCTTCCAATAAATACAATTGGGCGGCCCTGACTCCCCAGTCTTTCAGAGCGTTCGTTGATCCGGAATATCGCGGCAAGCCGATAAAAGCATCAAGTTCTAATTGTAAACAGGAGTAAGAGTAAGCCGATTGGACGCTTGAGTTTTTAACCGATTTCTTTCTTCAGAATCTCGTAGAATTTTTGTTTTGCATCTTTCTCAGCCCAGGGCCGGTGTCCGCAGTCCTTAAGCAGGATGAAATTAAAATTTTTAATGACCGCCCCGAGCGGCTCACTGACACCTCCGGCGGGATGAGGGTCATAGTCTCCGTGTATAGCCGTCACCGGACACTTTATCATGCTCGCGCAGGACAGCAGGTCCCCGCCGCGGCGTAATTGAACAGCTTCCTTCCATACCCTTTGAAAAATATTCGCATCCAGGATGACGGGGTTCCCGGATTCGGCATCCTCCGGTTCAGGATTATAAGCGTCGGTTCTGGAAAGAAGGACGCCAAGTCGCGCGAACGCTCCGGCCCGCCCGGTCGCGACCGGGCTTTCAACCTGTTTGATCAATTCCGCCGCCTCCGCGCGCTCAGCCATACTCAGCCGCGCGAATCTGGCCTCGGTAATGGTGTGGACATATTTCTCTTCAAAAGGCCCGCTGCTGATAAGGATAATTTTTTTCACTAATGCGGGATGGCGCGCGGCGAGGATGAAAGCCAGCCAGGCTCCCCAGGAAAAACCGGCCAGGACAAGCGGACCAATTTTTTCCTTCTCCAATATAGCCTTCAATTCCGCCACCTGACCATCAAGCGAATCGGCAGTCTGCAAGGGCTCCAGAATGGAAATTTCCGAAGACATGGCAACCGCAACCGGAGCCAACTCACCCGCGGCGCCAGGCCCGCCGTGTATAAGCGCCGCTCTAAAAGGCGGCCTCCCATATTTGCGCGGATTTTCCATAAAAATCATAAATCAGTCACTAATGCACTTCTTATATCCTCTAGTCCTCTAATCCTCTAATCCTCTAATCCTCTAACAATCTTCCTATATTCCTTCTGCACTCCGAAAAGTTGAGCCGTCACATGCCCTATATCCGAGAGCCCGGGGCATACGCCGGTTTTAATACCACCCAGTTTCCCGTCATAGCCATTACGCGCTGCAATAAACGGCAGTGGTTCTTTGGAATGATAGCCATAATCCTCCTTATGCTCCATACCGTGATCGGCGGTGATCATAAAAAGGTCGCCTTTATCCATCCGGCTTTCAAAGAGCGGAATTATGCGGTCTATTTCCATAATGGCCTTCAGAGCGCCCGGGATATCACGCGTGTGGCCGTAGACGCTGTCCGTGTCCACTAAATTGGTAAATATGAAAGTTCCTCTGGGACGATAGATGTGTTTTGCTCCGGCCAGGGCGTTTATGGTCCCCTGTATGCAGTACGGGTTGGTGTCTTTTTTCTTAGGGTGGACGAATCGGAGGCCAAGGGCCGGATCGATGAACATTTCATGATTAAGTTTAATTTTGGCGTGATAAGAGGTGTTCACCAGGTCGCTGGTCTTACCCACAGCCACCGTCCAGACGTTATTCTCGCGCAAAATATCAACCAGCGTCTTCTGGCCGATCGGCAGCACGGCGTCGTGCCGGTTGGAGGTGCGCACAATATCCCCCCCGGCGCTCTTTATATAGGCCCGGGCAATAGCGCGGGTTATAGGAAGCCCCATCTCCATGGCCAGCGCGAAGGCGATGTCAGCTATCTTGTGCTGCTCAGCGACGGGGATCACGGCCTCGTTCATCGCCAGCTGGATGAGCGGATCACATTTGCTGGCGTAGACGATAGGTTTGCCGGTCCGCTCATGTTCCGCCGCGTTGAGCTCTATCGCCTCCATCCCGGCAGCCATCTTGTTGAAGAACGTCTTGCGGCCAATGCGCTTTTCCAGCTCGACGATGTACTTCTTCGGAAAACCGCTGTTGAACAGGTCGTAGGTGCGGTCATCCAGCACACCCATCATCTCGCGATGGCCGACAAGGCTGTCGGCGGTGGCCGAGGCCTGAGTGAGAGCGGCGGCGTAGGATTTTTTTGAGTGTTTTGGCGCGAAGCGGCTCTTAAACCGCGGTCCGACTATTTCGCCTAAACCCAGACGAGACAGATTCGGGAGATTGACTTTCTTATTGTAGCTGGCAAGCAGGTGCTCAATGGTAGTAATACCGAGGGCGTCTATGACCAGCAGTAATGCCACAGGTGATTTTTTCAAGATTCCTCCGGGACGAAGCGCGCTTCCATACCAATCCCCGCATATTTTAAAATTATAGTATATTGTAAAAGTGGCGCAACTAAAAAACAATGGAGCCTGTCCCATGAAATCCCTGAGCCTTATCCTCTTTTTTTACCTCTCCGCGAACCTGAGCGCCGGCGTCGTCAGCCACGATCTCAGGATCAGAATAAATCCCGGCCAAAACAGCCTGGAAGCGGAAGATGACATAACCCTGCCGGAATACACGGACGGGATAGTATTCTCTCTTCATAAAGGGCTGGCGCCCTCGGCGCTCACTGCGGGAGCCGAACTAAAAGAAATTAGTTCCGCTCCGTCCGACGATATCTTCACCAGGTATTCCATCCTCCTGCCGGCCGGTGTGAAAACCTTCAGACTCAAATACAGTGGTGTGATTTATCATCCGCTGGCGGAACAAGCCGAAAACTACGCCCGCTCTTTCTCCGAAACCCCTGGTCTGATAAGCGCCGACGGCGTATATCTGTCCGGCGCGTCTTTCTGGTATCCGGAATTTGACGGGCAGCTCTCTAAATTCAAGATTGAAACGGATCTGCCCCAAAACTACGAATCGATCTCCGGGGGCGACAGAGTTTCCAGGAAGGAACATGACGGCCGGACACTGACCACATGGAAAACCGCTTTTCCCCAGGATGAGATAACCCTGGTCTGCGGCAAATATAAGGAATATAAAACTTCCGCCGGCGGCTTAGACTTCTATGTATTCCTGCAGGAGTCTGACGGGGAGCTGGCTCAAAAATATCTGACCGCCACCAGGCAGTATGTGGACATGTATTCGGGCCTGCTGGGCCCCTATCCGTACGGAAAATTCGCCCTGGTCGAAAATTTTTGGGAAACCGGCTACGGCATGCCATCCTTCACTCTGCTGGGGCCAAAGGTCATCCGCCTGCCTTTCATCCTGAACTCGTCCTATCCGCATGAAATATTGCACAACTGGTGGGGCAATGGCGTTTTCGTGGATTATAAGAACGGCAACTGGTGCGAAGGACTGACCGCCTACCTTGCCGATTACCTCATCAGCGAGGGCCGCGGCAAAGGCCGGGAATACCGCATGACTACCCTGCAAAAATACGCCGATTACGCGCGCCAGGGAAAGGATTTCCCGCTGCGGGAGTTCCGCTCGCGTGACTCCTCGGCCTCGGAAGCTGTCGGCTACGGGAAGGCGATGATGTTGTACCATATGCTCAGGATCAGCCTTGGGGACGAGAAGTTTAAAGCGGGCCTGAGGGACTTCTACAAGAACAATAAATTTAAGCTCGCATCCTTTGAGGACCTGAAGATCTCTTTTGAAAAACAGACCGGCCGTACCAGGCTGGATAATTTTTTCAAACAGTGGGTCGACCGGTCCGGAGCCCCGGAATTATCGCTTAAGGATATCAGGATAACGCGTGAATTTGACGATTTCGCCCTGGAGTTCACCATCGCTCAGCTTCAGGACGGCCCGGCGTATCAGCTTGAGGTCCCGGTCGCGATACAGCTTGAAAATATAAGCCAGCCCCGCCTGATGCGCCTGGTCATGAAAAAAAAAGAGGAGATCTTTAAGTATTTTTCAAAAACGCGCCCGACACGGGTGGAGCTGGATCCGGAATTCGATCTGTTTCGAAGATTGAGTCCGCTTGAAACTCCTCCCACGCTGTCGCGCCTGCTGGGCGCGGATAAGCCGCTAATAGTACTGCCCTCAGCCGCCTCCGGGGGAATTTTTAAAGCCTATCGGGATTTAGCTGCGGGTTGGAGTAAAGATGCAGGCAATTTGCCGGAGATAAAAAACGACTCGGAGTTATCCGCCCTGCCCGGAGACCGCCATATATGGATCTTTGGACAGGAAAACAAATTTTATCCGGCTCTCGCCGCCCGCCTGGAAACGCTCGGGGCAGTATTCTCTCCCGGCCGGGTGCTATTGGATAACCAGGACTTCCCTGTAGCATCCTCAACATTTGTTCTGGCGGATTTAAATTCTGAAAATCCGCTTTATTCCGTCGGGCTGATACTCGCAAGCAGGCCGGAAAAACTACAATTACTTGCCGCCAAGATCCCTCATTACGGAAAATACGGCTACCTGGTATTCGACGGCGAAATGACTTCCCTGGCGACTGGCGGCTGGCAAGTGAAGAATTCCCCCCTGTCCGCGGTATTGAGCGATGCCTCCGTGCGCCAGACTTATCCCGCGCGCCCGCCGCTGGCCGCTCCAGCCTCAATCTTCTCCATCAAGCGTATAAAACCGCATATTTCTTACCTGGCCTCCGGCCTTGAAGGACGCGGGCCGGGAGAGCCGGGCCTGGAAAAAGCTCACAAGTATATCAGCGCGATGTTCCGCCAATACGGTTTGAAGCCGTTTTTTGAAGGCGGATTCACTCAGGAATGGAAGGAGTCAGGACAAACCTTCAGGAATCTGGCCGGAGTAGTGGAGGGTTCCGGACGCAAGGACGAATATGTGATTATAAGCGCCCATTACGATCATCTGCCTTCCGGGAAGGGCGGTGTCTATCCCGGCGCCAACGACAACGCCTCCGGCGTGGCGCTCATGCTCGAACTGGCACGGTATTATTCAAAACACCCCCCCGCGCGCTCGATCATTTTCACCGCTTTTGCCGGCGAGGAGGAGGGCCGGATAGGTTCAAAACATTTCGTACATGCACTGCCCGAAACGACTCTGGCGAAGATTGACGCCGATATAAATTTGGATTCCGTCGGCCGACTGGACGGCGGCAAAATGATATTTTTAAACTCCGGTTCCTCCGACAAGTGGATCCATATACTGCGGGGCGCCGGCTTTGTAACCGGCACCGACTACGAAGCCTCAAAACTCGACCTTGACTCAAGCGACCAGGCCAGTTTCACGGAAGCGGGAGTGCCCGCCATACAGGCGCTCAGCGGCGTGAACGACGATTACCACAAAACAACAGACACGGCCGACAAAATAGATTATGACGGCATGGTAAAAGAAGCGGAATTTATGAAAGAAATAACGGACTATCTGGCCGGCGACAGCGCCCTGATCACGCGCCCGCTAGCCGCAAAGGCGCCCGGCCAGTCAACCGAACGGCGAAAGGTTTCCACCGGACTCGTACCGTCATTTGAGTGGCAGGGTAAAGGAGTCAAAGCGGACTCCGTGACCGAGGGCTCCCCCTTGTCCAGGGCCGGAATCAGGGCCGGAGATGTGATCATAAAAATCAACGATGTCACCGCCGATAATTTGCGCGAGTATTCACACGAATTAAGCAAGTATAAACCCGGCGACAGGGTGAAGCTGACATATCTGAGCGATAATCTGGAAAAAACCGTAGAAATAGAGCTGATAGAACGATAAGCGGCCGGCGCCGGCCGCCTCGGAGCAAACCTTAAAATATAATTTTACAGGAAAGGAAGAACGCTGAGGAAATCCTGGGGCGGATCCACCTTAAGGGTCTTTTTTTTGCCGGCCATATCCGTAAACTCAAGCGAATAGGAGTGAAGCATCAAGCGCGGATAAGCGGCCTGCTTCACCTGGTCTCCGTATAGGCGATCGCCTATAACCGGATGTTTTATGTAGTACATGTGAACCCGTATCTGGTGGCGCCGGCCGGTAATCAGTTGCACTTCAAGCAATGTCGAGTTTTTATACTGTTCCAGAACTTCGTACCTGGTGAGCGAATCTTTGCCTTCGAAACCCACCCCCATACGCCCTGAGCCGTAGGGTTTTATAGGCTTATCAACCTCGCCGCGTCTGGGCGCGACATCGCCCTCCACGGCTACAAGATATTTCTTTTTAATCGCTTTCGTCTCAAACATGATGGAGAAGTAACGGTGGGCTTTTTCATTCTTTGCGAAGACAATAAGGCCGCTGGCGTCCTTGTCCAGACGATGCACGACATACATAGGGCGCTTAAGCGCCTGGGTCAGAAGAGCGAGAAGATTCTTTTCCCGGGCGGCGGGGCCCCGGCCCGGCATTGTCAGCAGCCCAGAGGGTTTGTTGACAACGATATAGTCGTCATCCTCAAAAACTATTTCAAAAGGACTCATCAAGCCAGCTCCGGGTGGAAATCTCTTTTATAACACCAACCGCCTAAAATGGACGTCACGCCGCCGAAAAACAGGAACATCACCGCCAGGAAAATGGCGACCCCCAGGCCGCTTACGTCAGAAACCATGCCGAGTATCGTGGGCGAGATGGCGTCGCCAAAGGCGTGAAGTATAAAAATATCAAGGGCGAAAGCCATGGAGCGCATATTCACGGGGGTGATCTCAACGATAGCCGCGTGGTAAGGGCCGGAATGCATGAAAATAAAGAATTCGGTCATAAACACCATTGCAAGCGCCATGGGAAGGCTGTTGGACAGAACTATCATAACGCCGAAGGGCATGCTGAGGAAAAAACTGAGGTACCCCACGATAAAATAAGAGCGTTTGGTCTTTTTATGCAACCAGTCGGCTATCCATCCGCCGGAGAGACTGCCGGCTATTCCGGCCAGAACAGTGACGGCGCCGAAATATAAACCCGCCCGCGCCACAGAGAGGCCGAACTCCCTCACAAAGAACGACGGCATCCAGGCGGCCAGGCCGCCCACCGAAAAAGTACCGATTGCCTGGGTGAAAGCTATCAGCATAAAGGTTCTGTTTTTGAAAAGGTCTTTATACTGGCTTACCTTGATCCGCTCGGATTTTCTGGCCTTTTTCTCATCCGTTTCTCTGAGGAACATGGTGCTGATACCCAAAAGTATGCCGGGCGCCGCGACAATATAAAAAGCGGCGCGCCAGCCGAAACGTTGTCCCAGCACGCCCCCGAGAAGATACCCTATTGCGCTGCCGACCGGGATAGCCAGAGCGTAAAGGGCCATAACGCGCGCGCGTTTATCGATCGGGAACCATTCAGCCAGGTACGACGGCGAGACCGTGCCGTAACCGGCTTCACCCACGCCCACGGCCGAGCGGGTAAACAGCATCTGGGGATAAGTCTTCGTCAAGCCGGTGAAAATGGTGGCCACACTCCAGAAAATGGCGCTGATACCGATTATCGAAGACCGTTTATACTTGTCTCCGAAATAGCCGACCAGTGGCGCGAAGCACATGTAAACGATCATAAAGGAGGAGGCCAGAAAACCCAACTGGGTGTCGGTCAGAAACAGTTCCTTCTTTATCAACGGAAATACAGCGTAGAGCACCTGCCTGTCTATATAGTTAAAAAGGCTGACACAAAAGATCAGAAGCAGCACTTTCTTCGCGTAAGGATTATTGGTGAACATCGCTATTATTCTACCAAATAGGACCGCCGGCCCACAGGAAAAAGGTAAAATTATGCTAATATTATTTAACAGGTCACGTACAAAACAATATAGCTGCAAAGTCTGCACGCTGCTGAACAGGAGCCACAATGAAAACTCTCGCTGAAAAACCCTCAAAAAATATAGCTTACGCCCACAAGAACGGCTATGAAATAATTTCCGCGGCTGAAGCCAAATTAATGGAAGCGTTCAACAAACTGTATCTGGATTTTTTAAGTGACAGCAAGACCGAGCGTGAAGCGCACGACAAAGGCGTAAACCTGCTGGAAGCTTCCGGCTTTAAAGATCTGGTCAAGTTTGAAAACGGGCGCATAAAACTCGCGCCCGGAGACCGGGTTTATAAATCCTGCGCGGGCAAGACGCTCATGGCCGTCATCATCGGCAAAAAACCGCTGGAGGCCGGAATGCACATCGTGGGAGCCCATACGGACGCGCCCCGCATTGATATTAAACAGAACCCGCTTTACGAGAACGGAGATATGGCGCTTTTGGATACGCATTACTACGGCGGCATAAAGAAATATCAATGGGTCACGATCCCGCTGGCCCTGCATGGGGTGTTCGTTAAGCCAAACGGGAAGACGATCACGATCACCATCGGCGAAGATCCCTCCGACCCCGTACTCTGCATTACCGACCTCCTGCCACATCTATCCGCCGACCAGAACAAGAAAACCCTCTCAGAGGGGATAGAGGGCGAGAATCTGGATGTCATCGTTGGGTCTGTGCCCGTCAGCGAAAAAAGCCGGAAGGAAAAGATAAAACACAATATTCTCCAGTTGCTGCACGACAAATACGGCGTCACCGAAGAGGACTTTCTTTCCGCCGAACTTGAACTGGTTCCCGCCGGCAGGCCACGGGAAGCCGGCCTGGACCGCTCCATGATACTCGGCTACGGTCAGGACGACCGCGTCTGCGCGTACGCCGGCCTTAAGGCGCTCGTGGATATAAAAGGTATCCCAGAATACACCGCGTCAGTACTCCTCTGCGACAAGGAGGAGATCGGCTCGGTGGGAGCCACCGGTATGGCTTCAAACTTTTTTGAGAACACTTCCGCGGAACTGCTGAACCTGACCACGGACAGTTACAACGAACTCACCCTGAAACGCGCCCTCAATAATTCATGGATGATTTCAGCCGATGTCAACGCGCTTTTCGACCCGCTTTACGCCTCGGTCTCGGAAAAAAAGAACTCCGCGATCCTCAATCACGGAGTGTGTCTGAGCAAATACGGCGGATCCCGCGGCAAGTCCGGTTCTTCTGACGCCAGCGCGGAATTTGTGGCGGAAATAAGGAGAATCTTCGACAAAGCCGGAGTCATCTGGCAAACCGGCGAGCTGGGCAAAGTTGACCAGGGCGGCGGCGGCACCATCGCCTGGCTTATGGCGCGCTACGGCATGCATGTAGTGGACTGCGGGGTCGGCCTCTTATCGATGCACTCCCCCATGGAACTGGCAGGAAAGCTGGATATATTTATGGCGTATAAGGCCTATCTGGCATTCCTTAAGGATGGGAGGAAATAAATCAAAGGATTGGAGGATTGGTCAGACTTAGTGAACATCTTCATGCATCGCTAATCCTCTATTCTTCCAGTCCTCTGATCCTCAAATACTATGTCTATTAAAATAATCGTTACCGGCGGAACCTTCGATAAGGAGTACAACGAATTCAACGGCGAGCTTTTCTTCAGGAGCACCCACCTGCGCGAGATGCTGGCGCTGGGCCGTTCCCGGGTCGCAGTGAACATAAAGACGCTTCTGATGGTGGACAGCCTGTTTATGACAGTTTCACACCGCAAAAAGATCCTCCGCGAGTGCCTTGCCTCCAAGGAGCACAGCATTGTCATAACTCACGGCACCGACACCATGCCGGAAACCGCCCGACTGCTTGGCCCGAAAATAACTAACAAAACCGTGGTGCTCACCGGGGCCATGGTGCCGTACAAGTTCGGCAGCTCGGACGGAATGTTCAATCTGGGCTCAGCTATCTCCTTCTCGCAAACGCTCCCCCCGGGCGTCTACATAGCAATGAACGGACGTTATTTCAACTGGTATAATGTAAGGAAAAATAAAACCAAAGGCGAGTTTACTGAGCAGCAGACTTTAAAATAATAGCCATCTTCTATTTGCCTTTGACCATGCGCAGAGCTTAAAGGGCGCATTGCAGCCGAAGGCGTATAGCGAATGCTGACAGTGTTATTAGAACAAACTTTTGTGTTTTTCCCAGGTAGCCCGGCTGGCAGAGTTAGAGAATGTCTCAACAGCGCCGGTGCCGTCTATCCATACCGCTGACGTGCCCTTTATCCCGCCCAACAACTCAAAAGCCTTTTTCTTGCCCATCACGGCCAACACCGCCGACGGAATGTATTCCCCGTTCTCTATGGCCGGGAAGTAAACCAGAAGGTTGGAAAAATCCGGTATCGGATATCCGGTCTTAAGGTCCAAAATATGAGAATAAAGTCTGCCCTCTATCTGCACGAAGTGATCTCTGCCTGATGAGGACATGACTACGCCCTCGTCAAAACGGAACCGGCCCAGCGAACGCCCCTCGTGGAACGGGTCCGGCACTTCATAAGACCAGTCTCTCCTGCCATAAGCCAGCATGTAGCCGCCAAGCCTGAGTTCCACCTGGTATTTATCCGCAGCCAGTTCTTTTAGAACCTTGTAGCCGCGCTCCAGACAATAGCCCCGCAGAAGCCCCCCCATGTTTATTTGGACTGGCTTCGTAAACCGGACCATTTTTCGGGCGTAATCTATCTGCACGTAATCGGAACCCATGCCGGACAGCGCTTTGGATATCTCTTCCTTTGAAGGCATTTTCTGGGAGGATGCGGCCTCTTTCCAGATCGGCCACAACGGAGCGAATGTCACATCGAATGCGCCCCCCGTCAATTTAAAGTAGTCCATAGACAGGACCAGCAGCTTAAGAAATTCATCGTCAATCTTAACCCACTCTCCGTAAGCCTTGTTATTGACGTATGTGGTGTATGTAAATGGTTCGCCGAAATTATATTCCTCAGCGATCCGCGACCATTCTTTGAAAACGGCGTCGGCGATCTTCTTGCCCCCGGCATCGTCGGAAGTGAACACCTTCACATGCGACGGAACATTCATAATGAACATGTTCCGGACATACGAGGGCTCCTCCTTCCTTGAACAAGCGGAAAGCGCGAGGAACGCGGCCATCCCGGCCGCCGCCAAATTATATTTTCTAGAAAAACCCATTCCACCCCCCGGTCAGATGTTTAAACGACTCGGCCGAAGCTTACTGCTTACACCTGAAAAAGATCAATCGTCAGTAGTGGCCCCGTCAAAGAACTTCCCGTTAAAAACGGTATCTTTGAGAGAGGCGGGCGGGGGCGGCGGAGTCAGCCGTCCCCAGGACTTCGGATGAAGCATGGTGCCGGTGGTCAGCATCTTCTGATCATCCGAGTAGATGACGTTGCAATCCCGCTTGTACGGCATGGTGGGACAGCCGAACTTGCTGAAAACCGCGTACCGATAGTCGAAGCCGCCGGAGCCGGCATTGCGCCCGCCCTGGGAAGAAAAGTACTTAAAACCGACCACACTGGAATTATATTCCGGCTGAACCACGCCCTTCAGATCTATATATGCGATAAATGTAACGGCATGACCGGTGCGGTTGGTGCGGTTGATATTGACGAATGCGCCCGGCTTAAGTTTTTCGAAGGCCGTCCGCTCGCCCATGCCGAAGTTGATCAGGGCGTCAGCTGTACCATAAGAGTTGAACTCCGGATTAACCCAGATATGGCCTTTAATGTCTGCTACGCTCAGGCCCTCAAAGCTCCGCTTCGGAAGGTATCCATAAATCGAATAATCCCCCGTCTCTTCCGCGTAGATTTGATAGGCCGTAAGGATCACTTCCATCTGGGCGGCCACGCACATGGTCAGCGGCGGGCGAAGGGCCGGAATGGTGCCGTAGGTATGGTAAACGATATCGTGGGTGAGGATGGAGTGTATATCATATCCAAGAAGCCTGTAGTTGGCGTAAAGGAAGTCCACGGCTTTCAAAACATACTCGTTGAAATACGTCTCATCCGGCGGCGCTGGTTTGAGGACGGGAAAAGGATAAACTTCATTTTCGATTGCAGGAACTGAGACAGAGCCGATGGCGTCCGACCGAACCGCGTCAAGCATAAACGCCGATTCCGCGGCAAAAGCGCCGGAGGCAAAAATGAATAACATGGGAGCGAAAAAATTCAGCATATATCTATAGATTTGATTTGGTTTATTATACCAATAAAAAACGACCGAATCACCTGGCTCCAATATGCGGCCCTTTCTCTTTTGACTTAGCAGATTTGTTTTTGTATCCTAAATTCATCAAATTCACGCGAGGGGTGCTATTATGAACCAAGTTTTAACATTGACTCTCCTTTTCCTGTTCCCTATACAGTCCGGCGCGCAGATAGCGGCCCCAAAAGCGCAGACACAGGCTTCGGAAGAGCTTAAAACGCTGACTAAACAACTCGGAGATGGCGTCAACGACAAACCGGGCATAAAACTCGCGGTGCTGGAATTCGCGTACACCAGCGGGAAAGTGTCCGATGGCCCGGTAATCGTTCAGGAAAGGCTCACGACCCTGCTGGCTCAAAATAAGAAGCTTACCATTATCGAACGAAACCTCCTAAAAAAGGTTCTTGGTGAATTAAATCTCCAGGCATCGGGAGCTATAGACGAAGAAACCACCAGAAAACTGGGCAAACTTTTAGGAGCCGACGCCGTTGTCACCGGGACTCTGAACGACACAAAAGACGGAGAGACAGAGGTCAACGCCCGCGTAGTCGATACCGAAACAGGGAAAATACTGACCGCCGCCGGCGCCAGCGTGCGCAAAACCTGGCAGGATACGACGGCCGTAACCCAGACAGGCAAGAACTACGACGGCAAACCGCTGGTTCAGCTGGCGATCCTGCTGGACACATCAAACAGCATGGACGGCCTCATCAACCAGGCCCGCAACCAGGTCTGGAAGATAGTCAATGAACTGAACGCCTCCGAAAAGAGCGGCTCGGCCCCGGTGATCGAAGTAGCCGTATATGAATATGGAAATAGCGGCCTCGCGGCCGAGAAAGGCTGGATACGCCAGGTACTCCCCTTTACCCGAAATCTTGATAAAGTGGCTGAAGAACTTTTCTCCCTAAAGACCAACGGCGGAGAGGAATACTGCGGGCAGGTTATCAAAGATGCCGTACAGGAACTGGCCTGGAGCAAGAAAGACGACGCGTACAAAGCCATCTTCATCGCCGGCAACGAACCCTTTACCCAGGGCGCCACTGACTTTCAGCAGGCGGTGGCGTTAGCTAAAGCAAAAGGCATTTTCGTCAACACAATCTTCTGCGGCCGCCGGCAGGAAGGCATGGCTACCCAGTGGCTGGCAGCCGCCCAGTTGTCAGAGGGCGAGTACACCAATATCGACCAATCGGCTCCCGTGGCCGCAATAAGCGCTCCCCAGGACGATCAGATCGCTCTACTCAGCTCAAAACTCAACACCACTTATATTGCCTACGGTTCAAAGGGTAAAGCGGAATTGAATCGCAAAGAAGCTCTTGAAAGCAATGTCGCCGCCTCCGGAGGCGCCGGCATACTATCTGAGCGGGCCGCCTTCAAGGCTTCCGCTCCCGCGGCCATGGCTGATTATGAATCTTCCTGGGATATAATAACGGCGGTGGAGAGCGGCGCCATGAAACGTTCCGAGATAAAAAAGGAACAGCTTCCCGAGGAACTCCGGAAAATGGACAAGGCGCAGCTGGATAAGCATATTGATTCAAAACTAGCCGAGCGCAAAAAAATAAAATCGGATATAATCCGCCTCCAGGAGCAGCGCAAAAGTTACATAGCCAAACAGGAAAAGACGCGGTCCGGCGCTCCCGTAACCCTGGATAAGGCTATCATAGACGCGGTGCACAAACAGGCCGTAACAAAAGGCTATAAGTTCTCACGCTGACGACTCTTCTTTTCAAAAAGCCTCCGCGTTTAACTACGCGGAGGCTTTTTATTTAGACATCCCGGACTATGTTTAATAGAATATAACGATGTTCTCCCATCTTTTCACCTCCATTATTTTATTTTTTTCAGGGTCCGGGCTATGGGCGCAAGCATCTCCTTCACTTGAGGATAAAGTAGGACAACTGCTTATGATCTCAATAGACGCGGCCGAAGCGTCTAAAGCTGAGGGCCCTATAGCGCAGGGAGTGGGCGGCGTGCAGCTGCAATGGGGCTCTTATTCGCTCGAAGACACCCGCCGCCTGAACGAGGAACTCCAGCGCGGCGCCCTTAAGAGCAGCCTCCATATACCGCTCTTCATCGCCACCGATTATGAGGGCGGCAGCGTATACGCGCCCACCACTCTGGGGCTGGCGGAATTGCCGACGAACATGATGCTGGGGGCGGCGAACGACGAGGACAATACAGCCTCTCTTTTCTACCTGGCCGGACGCGAGCTTAAAAGGGCCGGTATAAATATGGCCTTCGGCCCTGTACTGGACGTTAATACGAACCCCAAAAATCCGATAATCGGCGTCAGGGCTATCGGCGGCAACCCCGAACTGGTTTCAAGGATCGGGGCCGCGGTGATCAGCGGCTTTACCACGGGCGGGATCCTGACCGTGGCCAAACATTTCCCCGGCCACGGCGCGGCTGAACAGGACTCTCACAAACTTATGCCCCTGATCAGTCTCACGCCCGCGGCGCTGGAAACTTACCACATGCAACCTTTTAAAAGAGCGATAGAGTTCAGGGTCCCGCTCATCATGACGGCCCACATTCTCTACCCCGCTCTTGATCCCCAAAAGCCGGCAACCCTTTCAAAAGCGATAATTGTCGACTTGCTTAAAAAGAAACTTGGATTCACTGGCCTGGTGATAACGGACAGCATGGACATGCTGGCCATAAGCTCAAGATACCAGATACATAAAGCCGCCGCGCTCGCCATCAAAGCCGGCGCCGACATCGTTCTCCTCGGGAAAGGCGACTTCGTTAAAGCCAGGAATGAGATAGTCCGCCAGGTCAAAGCCGGCATCATCACCGAGACGAGGGTGAATGACGCCTATTACCGGATTTACGAAACCAAACGAGCGGCAGGTTTTTTTGAGGCGCAGACTTACCCGTCGTCCTTCGACAAGGCTTATGTAAACATCGCAGAAACCATCTCCCGCGAGGCGGTAACTCTCTTGAAGGACAGGGACGGCCTGATCCCGCTGAAGGATACAGCGCTGAAGACCGCCGTCATCATATTCGCCCCGTCACGCTTCAGCGGCAACGCTCTGACTCTTTATAAGGCGCTCTCCGCGAAAGGCTATACGACGGAACAATCTGTTTTCGATATCAACCCGGACGCGAAAGCTATCGCCGGCGCCGTCGCCGCGGCCGGCAAAGCCGACCGGCTCATCATAGGCAGCTTCCAGTGGGCGCAGGCGCAGAATATAAACCAGAAGAAGGCGATAAAAGCGCTTCTGGCACTCGGCAAGCCTTCGATCCTGATAAGTTTAATGAGCCCTTATGATCTGCCGAACTATCCTGAGGCGGGCACGCAACTGGCCGTCTATGGCATGACAGCGCCCGGAATGGCGGCGGCCGGCGAAGTACTGAACGGCGATACCGCCCCCACGGGCCGGTTGCCGGTGAAGATGGAGTAACAAAAGCACGGCAGTACGACAGCGGGATAGCGCGGCAGGTGCTGCACGAGTCACCAGCCATAAATTGCGGTTTATGGAACTGTCGTGCTTTCCTGCTGCCGCGCTGCCGTACTATTTATGAAACGCATACTGATCATTATTATCATAACCCTGGCAGCAGTTCTGGCGGTCAGAGAATACGCCTATGAGCCGATGTACATCGCCAGCGAATCCATGGCGCCGACACTTTACGTGGGCCAGCGCCTTATCATGGATAAGCTCGCTTTTAAATTCCGATCCCCCGCCAGGGGCGAGATAATAGTCTTCCGCTCGCCAATGGGACAGGAACACGAATCGGTCAAAAGGGTAATAGCGGTACCGGGCGACACAGTGGAGCTCAGAAGCAAGGACGTGTGGCTGAACGGCGAAAAGCTATTTGAGATATACACGCAGCACATCAGGCCGAACGAGGTGTTGGACGGGGATAATCTCGGCCCGTTGATCGTGCCTAAGGACGCGCTTTTTGTCATGGGCGACAACAGGGACTGCTCCGACGATTCCGCAACCTGGAAGGATCCGGCCACCGGCAAAAAAATCTATTTCCTCCCTCTTTCCTCGGTAACAGGGAAAATACGGGGCATTTACTAAACCATGGCGGTTGTATTGTTTTTGTAAATTATTTAAACTCTTATTATATGATGACGCACCGGGGTTCAATGAGGTTTAACATCTTAATATCATCGGTGCTGCTGCCGCTGTTTTTCTCGGGATTTTGCGCCTGTTCACCCGGGGAAAAATTTGACTCCTCCAAGCCCGCCGCCGGCCTGGTCTTCGATGTGGGAGGCCGCGGCGACAAATCCTTTAACGATTCCGCTTATAACGGTATAGAAAGGGCCCAGAAGGATTTTAAGATACCGATAGACTACATAGAACCCGGGGAAGGCGCAGACAAAGAATCCGCGCTCAGACAGCTGGCCTCGGGGCATTACGGGCTGATCTTCGGCACCGGCTTCCTTTTTACGGATGACATAAATACCGTAGCAGGCGATTTCCCGAATAAAAAATTTGCCTGCATCGATTACGCCGTAGACCCCTCGAAAACTATACCGCCCAACGTCCTGGCGATAAAATTCAAGGAAGAAGAAGGCAGCTTCCTGGTGGGCGCCATAGCGGCCCTGACCACCAAAACGAACGCCATCGGCTTCGTCGGCGGCATGGACATACCGCTAATACACAAATTTGAGGCCGGTTACCGCGCCGGGGCCCTTTATGTTAACCCGAAATGCAAAGTCCTAATCGGCTATGCCGGCGTAACCGGCGAAGCCTTTAAGAATCCGGCTAAAGGCAAGGAGCTGGCCCTTTCGCAGATTGGCAAGGGCGCCGACGTTATATTTCACGCTTCAGGTTCCACAGGCCTTGGCGTCTTTGAAGCCGCCCGGGATAAGCATATCTATGCCATCGGCGTGGATTCTGACCAATACGCGGAGGCTCCCGGCTATATCCTCACTTCAATGATCAAGATGGTGGATATCTCGGTCTATAAGACCGTCCGGGAATATCTGGACGGAACTTTTAAAGGCGGAATGCGGGAGTTCGGCCTGGCCGAGGACGGCGTGGGCTATGTTTATGACCGCAACAACAAGGATTTGATAAAGCCCGAAATCATTAAGAAAGTGGAAGAACTGAAAAAGCTGATCATAATCGGTAAAATAAAAGTGCCGAACACTAACAGATAAATGAAACCCGAAGAAATTTTCGCTATAGAACTTTCAGGCGTCACCAAACGCTTCGGCACTATTTACGCGAACAAGAACGCCGAACTTAAGGTGAAAAAAGGTGAGATCCACGCTCTCGTGGGCGAGAATGGCGCCGGCAAATCCACTTTAATGAAGATCCTCTATGGCATGTACCGGCCCGACACCGGCGTGATCAAAGTGAACGGCAAAGCCGTGACGCTGAAATCCCCTAAGGACGCCATAGATCTAAAAATTGGCATGGTCCACCAGCATTTCATGCTGGTAAAAACTCTGACCGTGGCAGAGAACGTCGTTCTTGGAGAAGAGCCGGTAAAGAACGGATTCGCGCTCGATTATGCCAGGGCCAAGGAAGAAACCGCGCGCCTGATAAAAAAATTCAACCTTATACTGGACCCCGACGCACTGGTTTCCGGACTGAGCGTGGGAGAGGAGCAGCGCCTTGAGATCCTTAAGATACTCTACCGCAAGGCCGATATTCTCATACTGGATGAGCCGACGGCGGTACTCACCCCCCAGGAAATAAAACATTTTTTTGACATCATCAGAAAACTCAGTTCTGAAGGCAAGACCGTGGTGCTCATAACCCACAAACTAAAGGAAGTGCTGGCCGTATCCGGCTCAGTGACCGTCATGCGCCAGGGCGCCACCGTGGCCCGGATGGAAACCGCGGGCGCGACCGAGAGCTCGCTGGCCCAGTTCATGGTCGGCCGCCCGGTGGTCTTCCAGGTGGCAAAAGCCATGCGCACGAAAGAGGAGCTGGAACGCAGCGATACCGTGCTTTCTATCAGGGACCTGAAAGCGATGTCGCCCAAAGGCCACATGGCCCTGAATGGCCTCTCGCTCGATATCAAAAAGGGCGAAATATTCGGCATAGCCGGAGTTGAAGGCAACGGCCAGTCCGAACTGGTGGAGATCATCACTGGTCTTAAACAACCTGTCTCAGGCTCCATGAACGTGCGCGGCAAAGGTATAAATTTCCCATGCAGCTCTCCCAGAAAAATGTTTGACGCCGGGATAGCCCATATCCCGGAAGACCGCCACAAAAAAGGTCTGATCCTGGACTATTCGGTTGCGGAGAACCTTATACTCGGCAGGCACCGCGAACCGGCCTTCTCTAGTCCGATGAAAATGAATTTCCCGGGAGTGGACGCCTTCGCTGCCAAAATGGCAGGCGACTACAGTATTTACCCCCCTCGCACAGATCTCCGCGCGGGCGGCATGTCGGGCGGAAACCAGCAAAAGATAGTGGTGGCCAGGGAACTCTCCCGCGAGCCGCGGCTGCTGGTAGTTTCACAACCCACGCGCGGCGTGGACGTCGGCGCTATCGAATTTATTCACAAAAAAATAATAGAAACCAGGGACCGCGGCTGTGCGGTGCTGCTCATTTCCGCCGAACTTTCCGAGATACTTTCACTTTCTGACCGCGTAGGCGTCATCTATCGCGGCCAGCTGGCTGGAATCTTCGGCGCCGGAGAGATCGGAGAGGAACAGCTCGGCCTCCTGATGATGGGCGGCAAACAATGAAACTTTCAAAAACTTTTAAAATATTCCTCATAAATATCGGCGTCACGCTTGCCGCTATACTTGCCTCTTTTATCGTAGGCGCTTTTTTTATTCTGCTGGTTGATGTAAATCCGATAACGGTCTACTGGAAGCTGTTCGAAGGCATAGCCCTTAATCCCTATGGTCTGGCGCAGACCCTTTTCAAGGCTACCCCCCTCATTATGACAGGCCTGGGTATAGCCCTGGGCTTCAAAGCAAATATTTTCAACATCGGCGCGGAAGGCCAGATGGTTGTGGGCGGCTTCGCCTGCGCCTGGCTGGGATTCACATTCGCCGGCCTTCCCGCGTTCCTTATGGTTCCGCTATGCATCCTGGGCGCGTTCCTGGGCGGAGTGCTCTGGGCGGCTGTGCCTGCCATACTTAAAGTTAAAACAGGCGCGCATGAGGTTATCACGACCATTATGATGAACTTCATCGCCCTGGCGCTCACCAATTACCTTGTGACCTATTTCTTTCACCTCCCGGAAACCGTCCACACACAACTGACCTCGCAAACCGCCTTCCTGCCCCGCCTGGATCAGTATATTTCCGCTTTCAAAGGCTCTCCCGCCAACGTCACTCTTTTCCTGGCCGTCGCCCTGTGCGTGGCTTTCTGGTGGCTGATCTGGAAGACGCCTTACGGGTACGAGATCCGCGCAATAGGCCTCAATCCTTCCGCGGCCGAAACCGGCGGCATACATATCAAACGCACTGTTCTCATGACATTCCTGATCTCCGGCGGCCTGAGCGGACTGGCCGCCACCAACTTTATAATGGGCTACAAGCACTATTTTGAGGAAGGATTCTCCCAGGGCGTAGGATTCATGGGAATTGCGGTGGCGCTGGTCGGCCAGAACAATCCTTTCGGGATCATCTTTGCCGCGCTCCTCTTCGGCGCCCTGTCACACGGCACGCTGGTCATTAACGCCCTGGTCCCCAAGGATATAATACAGATACTCCAGGCCCTTGTGATACTTTTTGTCATTTCGGCTAATCTGCTGATAAAAAAATATATTGCCAGGCTGAACGAAGACAGATCATGAACGAATTCCTGCAAATTTTCACGCTTGCTCTGCTAAGCACGACCGTCCGTATCTCGGTGCCCTATATACTCGTAGCCCTGGGCGCCACGGTCTCTGAGCTGGGCGGCGTGGTAAACATCGGACTGGAAGGCTTGATCCTTATCGGGGCTTTCTGTTCGGTGCTGGGCAATTATTACACTGGCAACCCGTGGCTTGGCGTGCTGTGCGCCGTGGCCGGAGGAATGTTCTTTGCCTGGATACACGCCGTAGTCTGTATCAAGTTCCGCGCCAATCAGATAATCTCCGGCCTGGCCATAAATATCATGGCGATCGGAGTGACCAAGTTCTTTCTGAAATACTTTTTCCACTCCTCCTCTAACTCTGGCCGCATCTCGGGCCTGCCAAAATGGAATATCCCCTTTTTATCCGGGACACCCGTGCTGGGAGACATAACATCCAGCCCGCTCATCCTTCTGACCATCCTGCTCGTTTTCGCTGTTTTCTACGCCGTATATAAGACGCCTTTCGGCCTGCGACTGCGCGCCGTGGGCGAAAACCCGGAGGCGGCCGACACCCTGGGCGTAAACGTTTACAAGATGCGCTATGCGGGAGTGCTTATTTCCGGAGCACTGGCCGCTTTGGGCGGAGTCTGGCTGGCGTACGACCAGCACCAATTTACCGACGGCATGAGCGGTGGACGGGGATATATAGCCCTTACCGCCATGATCTTCGGTAAATGGAATCCGGCGCTTGCGGCCCTCGCCGCCCTTTTCTTCGGTTTCGCGGAAGCCATTCAGATACAGCTGCAGACCATCGGCGTGGATTTGCCTGTGCAGTTCATCCAGATGATTCCATATGTACTCACCATAGTGGTGCTGGCCGGATCATTATCAAAATCCACCGCCCCCTCTGCGGACGGCGTCCCCTACGAAAAGGAATAATCAGCCTCATGGCGCTAAAAATACTGGTCAACTCCCTGTTTGGGGGCGGCGCGGAAATTCAGGCTGCGCTTCTTGTTAAAGCGCTGAAGCCGGAGGCTTTTTTACTCCTTGATACCGAAGGCGCCCCACGCCCTGGAATCCCGGACTTTTCGAGTCTTTCAAAACGCGGCTCTTCATTGCCGGGAGCCATAAAAACCCTTCTGGCGCCTCTCTACGCCAGACGCCTGGCGGCGCTTACCGGCCCCGGCGACACCGTCCTCTCTTTAATGGAGCGCTCAAATTTCGTTAATATAATGGCCGCGCGCAGTAGCGGACACCGCGCCGTTATCTGCGAACGCACGTATCCTTCAATCGATTTTTCGGGAGTTCGCGGCATGCTGATGAAGCCGATCATCAGAAAACTATACCCTGAAGCGGATCTGATAATTTCAAATTCAAAAGGCAACGCGCGGGACCTTGTAGAAAACTTCGGGGTTACGGCGGAAAAGATCCGGGTTATAACGAACCCCTGCGACACCGAGGCGGTAAAAAAAGCGGCCGCAGAGCCGCTTGAAAGCGGGCATGAAGCTATTTTCAGAAGGCCGGTCATCATAACAAGCGGCCGCCTACGACCTCAAAAAGGACATTGGCATTTACTCAGGATATTCGCTGAATTTAAAAAGACCCGGCCGGAAGCCGCTCTCGTTTTTTTAGGTGAAGGAGAGCTGCAGGTAAAATTACTAAGCTTATGCGCAGCTATGGGACTTAAAGCATGCGCCCCCGGCCGCACTTCGCCCGCGCTGGGAACAGAAGACGTGTTTTTCCTGGGTTTTCAAAAAAACCCTTATAAATTTTTCTCAAAAGCCGGGCTGTTCGTATTCACCCCGCTTTGGGAAGGACTTCCGAACTCAATTATTGAGGCCCTGACATGCGGCCTGCCGGTAATATCTTCAGACTGCCGCTCCGGTCCGAGAGAAATACTGGCGCCGGAGACGGATTTCAAAATTGAGACCGCGACACCGGAAGAGACAGCTTTTGGACTTTTGATGCCTCAATTTCAGATCACCGGACCCGACTTCACTACTGAGGTAAGCGACCTTGAGCGGCTTTGGGCCAAGCAGATATCAGCTCTTATGTACGATAAGGCCAGACTTGAGCGATGCGGCGCCGCGGGCCGCAGGCGCGCCGAGGCGTTTTCTCTGAAAACAAAAATTTTGGAATGGCAGGAAGTTCTAGCGGATGTAAAAGTTTAAAATTCCGGAAGTCGGCCGCGTCAATCCTTGGACTTTACCACATAAAGTTGATTTCGTTCCCAGTCTCCGCGGGCACCGGTTTGCGGCCCTTATTCTGCGCGCCGCGCTTTTGTGGCTGGGCCGGCGTCTTGCCGCCGCTATAGGATTTTTTACTTCCGCGGTTCGGCACGATATCCCGCCTGTCTTGCCCGAATTTAAGCGTGAGGGATATCCGATGAGTGTCACCCAGATCCCCGAACGGCGAGAAAGCGTAATCCAGCCGCAAATCATTGCTTTGCAGCCCAACACCTGCCGAGATTCCGGAGCCCGCGTTCTTGGAGCGCCCGGTTTTGTAGCCTAGCCTGGCGAAAAGTGTCTCCCTGGGGTCAAAGGAATATTCCCCCTCCGCTCCGGCCGCGAAAGCGGTATCGGACTCTCCAGCCTTCACAAGCTCCGCGGTCAGCCAGGCCATATCCCGGACCCTGTAGGCCGCTCCCCCCCGACAAGTGAACGGCAGGCTGAAGCTTTCGGTGTAAAGTTTCATCGCCGTGCCAAGGTTCTGCGCCGCCAAACCCAGGCGCACGTTGTTTCCGTAAGTCTTGATCAGACCGAAGTCTCCGGCATAGGCGAATGCTTTTCGAGTATCCGCCTGCTGATAGACGGTCTTTACGAACAGGCCGCCGAATAAATCATCGCCAAACGCCCAGGCAAAACCCGCGCCGGCCGCGCCGTCCATGGCGCTGAAACTGCCGGTCTTGTCGCCGGCAATATCCAATTTATCCATGGACGGGACAATAAGCGCCGTGAGCCCTGTAAAAATTGTCAGCCTGGGCGAAATCGGATGGATATACGCCGCATGCTCGTTCCTGAGACCCTCCAGCCATTCGCTATGCGACAGCATTAGCTCCTGATTGCGCGCCAGGGCGGGTCCCGCAGGGTTATAGAAGACCGAAGACGCGTCATCGCCTACGGCGCCAAAAGCCCCGCCCATGGCCGCGGCCCTGGCCCCGGCGTCTATCTTAAGGAAAGCGGCGGCATCGGACCCGGCGCCGGCGTAAAGCGCCGGAACCGTAAGGCCCGTAATAATAACCGCTGCCAGAATATATTTCTTCCTCATAGTAAGGAACTGAGTATAAATGCCGTTTGCCTTTGGCCATTTGCCATACGCAGATTATTTAGTGACACCTTAAAAGCGTACTGCATATAGCCTATTGCTATGGCTTATGGCATGTGCTTGTGACTCACCAAAACACATAAAACTTCCCTTTTCCGTTTCCGTAATTGGAAGTCTTGGCCAGATAAATATATAGCCCGCTGGCGGCTTTCTGCCCGCTCTTGTTCTTGCCGTCCCAGACGGCTTTATTCAGACTGTCAATTCCGTCGCCGGATGACAGTTCGCGCACCAGCTCCCCCGCGGTGTTATATATATATATCTTCGGTATCTGCGCGTCGGCGGGGATGCCGTCAATGATCAGGATAGAGCCCGGGAAATAACAGGGATTCGGGTAGGCCTTAAGATTTCCCATGCCCGACAGAGAAGCGTTCAGGACACGTATGGCGTAGATCGAGAGATGAGAAGTAGACGCGCTGATGCAATTCGCCGCAGTATCTCTGACGGCGCCAGGCACCGCCGTCCACCTGGACGCGGTTTCGTCCAGCCAATAAAGCCCGGCCAGGTTCTCGATTATGTAATCCCCGTCAATATACCCGTCATTATTTGAATCCGGGTAGCAGAGCTTGATAGTGATCGGAGTGTTAAAAGTGGTCACAGTCAGGCCGGCCGGTGTTTTAGCGGTAAATTCCCGCGTCAGATCGTAAGCCAGCAGCGGGTGAGAATCGGGAGAATATGAGTCGGCTAGCGAGGTCCGGGAAGACGCGACAGTGGAGATAGCTATCACCAGGTTGTCGGAGTAGGCACCGGCCGGAACTGTTACGGAATCGTTATTGCTGTTCACAACGCTGCCCCCGGTTACACCGCTGATAGCCGTGTTTATGGCAAAAGTCCCGCCTGACGTGATAACGGAACCGATATTGCCCGCCTGATCCACGGCTCTGAAAGCGAAAGCAGCCGTGCCTGTGGAATAGAAAGACTCTATAAAGCCCGTGCCTGTCCAGGTAGAACCAGTAAGGTAACTCAGATTAACGGTCTGCGAAGAGCCGCGGACCGGAGTAAAGGTCAGCGACGGGTTGCCGGTAAGGTAATTGGGTTCAGTCACGATAAGCTTAAGACCAAGCGCGCCGGTATGCGCCGGGAGCGGCGAGCTTATCTCAACTTTAGCCGTGGGGCTGGTAACATCCACGCGCTGGCCGTTTGAAACCGAAACTCCGGAATAAACAGCTCCCGTGCCCATAGCGCGCACGCTGAAATAATAAACCGTGTTTTCAGTAAGGTTAAGTCCTGAGCGCGTGGCGCTGCGATTAAGACCGGCGCTTAGCCAGCCAGCCGTTTCGGTCCCGCCCGGAGTAGTGCCTATGGCGGATTCATATGTCACTCCGCCTGGATAAACTGAAGCGCCCCAATTTGCGGAGAGAGAATGGAGACTGGACACATAGGTTATATCGGCGCCAAGGCCGTCGTAAACATATGCGATATCCTGAGGTATAGCGGTATTTACGGTAAGCGAGTCGGATGCCGGAGTGGCGTCATAGGCCAGGAAATTATCTTTTGCCCGGGCCTGTATTGTATGGACAACTCCGCCGGCGGACAGAGCGGAGGGAGTAAAGGCAAAGTTCTCTATGGTCCCGTTGAAGGCTCCGTCGCTCGGCGTAGCTGCCAGCCAGGCGCCGGAGTCCACTCGATACTCCACCGAAGCTATTGTGTTGATGTTTAAATTGTCCGGGGTCCTGGCCGGATCCCAATCGTCATATGGATTAGCGTTCGGATAAGCCGTGGTAGAATGGGCTATGCCGTAATACGCGGGCGTAGTATTGGTGGTGGGGTCGGGCGAATAGGCGTAAAGGGCCGTGGTGGGCGGCAGATCTACTATATCCGGAATGCCGTTCGAGTTAGAATCCCGCCAGCCCAGCATATTCCTGCTGGCCGTGCAGACTGATTTAGAAGTATACGGATCTACCTGCCCCCGCATTATGCAGGCGACATTGGTACTTCCGCCTTCTACATGGTTCACATTTTGAATATTTAAATATCCTGAGTACCCAGTGCCATTTGGCACCGAACCGCTATACTCGTCCAATGCATAGAAAATATGACCTATCTCATGCGCGGCAACCGCGGACATGGCGCCTATGCCGAATTCCTCATTGTCATAGGTCAGCACCGCAAACGGCCCGCCTAAATAGGCGTAAGCGAAATAACCGTCGGCAAACATGCCATCGCTATCGTTAAGGCTATCCGCCACGAAAATAGTGAAAGCCCAGTCAGCGTTATTGGCTGTCCTGATATCATTATTATAATGATACACGCTGTCAAAATAATCGCTGTCTGTGGTATAGTTCAATTTACCCATTATGTCCGCTACCCAATCCCCCTCGGTGCATGGGGAACTGTGCGTGGCAACATTACACTTTATGGGTTCATAGCCGGTATTAATGGTGTTAGTCAGAAATACAAATGAAAGTTTGGCGTTTGAGTTCCTGTCCGACCACCAGGACATGGTTGCCTGCAACTTTGTAACAATATCCAATTTCCTTTCTGCGCTCCAGTTTTCCGACTGAGGTTTTATAGAGCCGTCGCTCTCGGGGAATATTACGGACACGACAACTTTGCCTATCATATACTCGCTGGTATCATAAAAACCCGCACCCATAGGCACGGCAAAGCTCCGACCAGGGCTAAAGCAGGAGAAAACAAGGACTGCGGCGGCCGAAATTAAATATTTTTTCATTTTTTCCGGGGCCCTACTTTCCGGGCGTCGTTAGCTATTGGTCCGGGGACGTCAAACACAACTTCAGACGCTTCGGACCAGGTCCCGACCGACGTGCCGTCGGAGCCCATCAGGCGCATAAAATACGGCTTACCGTATTCAACCGGCAGACCGGAAATTTTGTAAAACTCTTTATCCGTAAAAGTATCCACCAGCGGGACCGCGAAGTCGGCCGTTTCAGATAGCTGCAGCCTGTAGTGTTTGAAAGCAGGGCTCTTCGCCCAGCTTAGCGGCGTTTTTCCTTTTAAATCCTTCGCCTGCAAAAGAACAGGCGCCGGCAGCAGCGCTCTGGCCGCCGGTGGGGCAGTATTTGATACGGCGAATGAATACACTTCGGAGAAACGACCTGCTTTTCTGCCGCCATTATTCAGGGTCAGCAACCCCGAAACGCGCCAGTAATATACGCCGTCGGAGAAGAAGGCCGGATAGACCTCATATTTATTGCGGTTAAGGATCGTTTCAACGACTATAGCCGTAAAATCCTTGTCGGAAGCGATCTGCAGTTTATAGTAGGCCGCCTTCATAACCTCATTCCATGAGAGGGTTATAGCGTCACCCTGCTTTAATTGCGAAACTTTATAACTTACTACCAGCGGCGCCTCGGGCGGATCTTCCACAAAACGCTTATTCCAGATATTTACAGCGTAGAACGCGTTCTCGCCATAGTTGGCTATCACGGATATATCCGCGACTTTCCCCCTGTAGACGGACGTGCCATATTCTTTAAGCAGTACGGCGTCCAGGCTGTCCGGCACATAGCCCATAAAGGCGTGCGGAGGAAAAGCGTCGGTGATACGCGCGCCTCTATCCGCCAGGTATTTCTGAAAATTCTTGTTAAAAGCCGCAGAATCGGAATCTACTATCATCAGGGCGTTCATCCCGCTGCCTTCCTGCGCCACGGCGACAATGGAAAATGCGGGCGTCAGGCCCGCAAGCAATATAAAAATAGTTTTTCGCATCTTATTCCTCCATTAACACAAAAACTCAGACTGTTCAGGTTTCAGTGTGTCAGAACATCAGAGACGGAACACTCTGAACAGAAGACTACACGACCGGGCTTCATTTATATCTATATTATACAATGCCTGTTTTGCGGATTTGTTGCGCGCTGAAATAAACCCGATGTGATCTGATTTTTGAAGGAAGGCTGCGTATAATCCACGCAAAAACAAAACGGCACGCTATTAGTCCAAGACTTCGATTTTATAAGGACCGCGCGCCTTATAGCGCACACCCGCCCAACTTGTTCTCCGGCTAAACGCAGACATGCAATAATTGGCGAGGAATAAACCCCAGGCCGCCGGCGCCGCCAGCGCGGTCCAGGCCCATATCGGCCGCCATTGTTCCGGCCAGCGTTCTTTCCACAACGGGAAGCGCAGTGCTGAAAGCAAAGCGATCCCCGCCGGAAACCCCAGCTCACTGGCCGCCAAAAGGGCCAGAAGAGCCGGCTGAGGCGAGGGCCAGAGCGCACGCACGAGAATCACCCCTTTAGCAAGGACGCACAAGCCGGTAACCAGCCACGCCCATGGGGTAAAGAGGCGCGTACAGAACACGTAGCGCGTCGTTATGCCGATTATCCCGCGCGGCGTGAGACGCCGGTCGATCACACCCACGGCATCAGGGACAGCGGCAATATATTTTCGATGCCGCTTGGCCAGCACCGTTACAACACCATCGTCCGTCACGGCGCGCAGCCAGTGCTCGGACACTTTCCAATCCTCGTAGTCACGGCGACGGATAGCAAACGAGGCCGCGCTCACCCAGCTGCAAACATAAAAGTACGGAACACAAATGAGGTACCAGGTGGAGAACCAGAGACCGGCCACGTTACCCACCTTGGGAAATGGCAGCGGCAATGAGGAAGCGACTCCTACCCGGGCCGGGCTCAGACCGGAAATGAGCGCGGCCAGCCAACCGGCGGGAGCACAATGCTTATCCTCCGAAAACACCAGAACCTCGCTGCCAGCGGCGGCCTGCGCGACCGCGTGAACAAGATCGGCGTTCTTTCCGGCGCATTTTGCAGGTTTAACTCCTGAAACCAGCACGCGCACACGGCCGGCAGTATTCTCGCGCGCAAGCTGCTCTATCTCGGCAAAAGCCGGGTCTTCGCGGCTGCCTACTACGAACAAAAACTCTACCGGTCCTTCATAACCTTGAACAAGCATGGACCGGAGGTTGCGACAGCGTTCAGGCAGATTTCCTTTACAGGGGATAATCACGCTGACAGCCGGAGTCCAGGCCGACTGAGATTCGCGCCTGCGGATCCGCCAGCCCATCACCAGAAGCGCCAATAACTGGACACCAGCGATCAGCGCTCCAAACATGAAGCACTCGTTCACCGACGGATATGTAAGGTGCATATTAAGGACGCTTAGGCTCGAGAACCGTAAAGACCCGGTGGATAAAGCCTAAGTCCCAATGGCCATGGGTGGTTGCGACCAGATCGTATTCCCGGGCTATACGTTCGCACAGAGCGCGGTCGGCCCGGCGGTCGGTGTCGTCAATTATTACGGTAGTGGAAGGCTTCATACACTGCGGAAGCACTTTTAAAACGGCGTCCCGGCCAGTGGCCGGACCGTCAATAAAAATAAGGTCGAAGAAATGAGAAGGGCGCCAATCATACCACGGCGGATCGCCGACAAGGGGAGCTATTACCACTGAGGGAAGGGCCGCCGAATGCTTTGCCTTATGCTCAAGAGCGATGTGCCTGCAGCCTGCCGCTTCAAAAATATAGGTGCTGCGGCCGGAGCCGGTCTCGAGCGTAAACATGCCGGGCTTGAGCCTGGCGCGCAACGCCTCCTCGCATGGCTTTGAAAGTTCCCAAAAATGGCGCTGGTAGAAATTCCAAAACCCGGAAAATATTTTATTATTCATGAAATTCACAGAGGGCGACTCCTCTCCTCTTCTACAATATCATAATCGGCCGTATTGCCGCAAATTGCCAGAATTTCATGGAATTCCTCACCACGATTAATAGCGCAGCGCCGGAGTCAGGACGAATACCGGCTGATTATCGAAACTCCCCAGCGGTCCCTTGTCCAGCATCGCGTCATGGAAATCATAAGCCGCCAAGATGCGCCAGCCTTCAAGGAGGCGAGGCAGGCGTTTGCGCCCGTAGACGCGGTGCGCGTTCCAAACCAGCGCGTCCAATCCGACAGGAACAGATAGAAACAATATCCCGCCGTCTTTCAACAGCCGCTTAAAATCCGCCATGGCCCTGATGTCGCCGTCGGGATCAAGCGCGTCGCCATAACGTCCCAGTCCGTCATGCTCAATGGCTGAAATCGACAGCGCCGCGTCAAAACGGCGGGGGTGTGCGGCAAACTGCTCCGGAGTCACGACTTCAAGCCCAGGAATCGTGCAAACGACTTTGCGGTATTCAATTGTCATTACCGCGGCGCCATACTCTGCGGCGATGCACTCATACCAGGGCGTCTCTGAACCGACGATCACAAGTTGTTTACCGCGAACCGGGTAATGATCCAGGGCATCGTAAAGGGCAAGATCGGTCTTGCCATAGTAGCCGACTTTGCGGCGGATTTTACCCGGGTTCCACCATAATGAAGCCGGAGTCCACTTCAGACCGCCGGCCTTTATATCGTTGAGATAGCATTGAACTACGGGAACCTCCCCACCCATGGTATACCCGTGTTTCAGCGACAAAGGCATGGCGGCCGGCGGCCAGCTACCGGACCTTAAACCGTTAAAACAACTGATGCACCGCAGTAAACCGCGTTCCGCCATTCTGATAAAGCGCCGCTTACGGCCGACGCTAAAGGCGGCAGCTAATTCACGGTACTTCTGAGAAACAAGAGCGGTTCCGATAAGTTCTCCCCCCTGCAATAGTTTCCGCGTATCAACATGGAAACTGTCAGCCACATTCTTTAACGATATGATACCAAAAACCGGGAGCGATTTTATCAAAGCTGCTGGTCGGCTTTTTGCATACTTCCAGACAAAACCGCCTTTAAACAGGAGATTAATGCACTACAAAACCCGGATCATGTATTTCTCAGAAAAGTGCGTCAAAATTTAAAACGCAAACCTGCGCTGAAGATCTGTTCCACAAACTGCGGCCGTACCTCTGCGGAATAATCCAGGCCGGCCGTGATCAGATCGCTGCACTTCGCTGAAATACCTATCCCGCCCAGCGCGGAATCGCGGCCGGAATCGCCCGTGGTAACGGAAAATACGGTGCCGGTCCCCGATGCCAGCCGGGCAGACATCTCCGCTTTATCCCTGAACTCATGCCGCCAGGCAAGACTGATGTATGACGCGAGCAGTGACGAATCCACCATTACGGCATCCGAATACCTCACACCCAGGCTGGACTTCATTGATTTTGCCGTTTGAGCGGCAACGTTAAGGTTAAGGCTTTCCGCACCCTTTTCAGTAAAGGCATCTATGTTAAGGCGATCATAGTTCAGTCCCGCGAACAATGAAACAGGCCCCCAGCCATCATACGCGGCGCCGGCACCCATATTTATCTCATCACCGCCTGGCTTAGCGCTCGCTTTCCGGGAAATATCGCCGAAAGCGACTTTACGTTCTGTGGCAAATGAATCAGCAGCCCTGCCTGCGTACAAATTAGCGCGAAAAGCGTCTCCGTGTCCTGATACATAAAAACCGTAACGCACACTATTATTATCAACAGTGGCGATCCCGGGTAATGAAACTGACGCCCTCCCGTCAAGATACCCACCCAAAACACCCGCCTCAAGGTGTTCGCTAAAACGATAATCCGCGCCCATTATCAGGCCGCCGCTGTGAAATTTGTAGCCGGGCTGCTGGTCAACCTTCTTGTTGACCGTTCCGGCAGTTCCTGCCCCCGACGCAAAGAAACCCCATGGTTCCCTTGAATGCTTATTTGCGCGTTTATGGAAATTGCCGACGCCACTCCCCGTTGCGGCGGACTGAAATTCTCCTGATCCGGACGAATGCCCGTTAATGTTATAAAAAGCTACTCCGCCGCTGTCGAAACCATCGGCCAGCGCATTCGTGCGCTGGTTGATGGCAGCGGACTGTATCCCTGCCCCAGCCAGGCCTATACCACGCATTGAAGCCAGAGAAAATGGACTTATCTGATCAAAGGCGGCGCCCAATTGGGCGGCGCTAAGGGTGTAAAGATTCCCAAGGACTGTGGCCATATCGCCTGATGGGCTGACCCGAAATGCTTCAAGGTCATTCGCAACCGCCTTCTGGTTGCGTGTCTCGGCAATATCAGAGAAAGGAACCAGCGCGGCCGTCAACACCAAGCTGGCGGAATTATATGTTGGTGTGAAAGAAATAGCGGCGGGCGCATTTATGCCGGCAAATTCGCCTGTGATAGATCCGGCTGTTATCGGAGTAAAGGTTTGTCCGGCGGTTATTATCTGCGGTGTTATTCCCACAGCCAGCGTACCGTCGGTAAGCGTTGCCGCGTTCGTTATGGCCAGATTGGTGACGCCGGATTTCAGAGTGATTGCAAGCTTTCCTGCGCCTGAATATGAATCAATGGACTGCGTGTATGCTCCAAGCGCCAGGTCCGCACCTGAAGCCACGATAACTGCCCCGCCGGATGGCAGAGCATTATCCGCGCCAGCCTGGAGCGTGCCATAGCTTACGGTGGTACCTCCGGTGTAGGTATTGGCACCACTGAGAACAAGCGTCCCACCTCCTGTTTTGGCGAGGCCGCCGACACCGCTTACGATTCCGGCAAGATAAAACACGCAGTTGGCGTTCGTGTCAACGGCTCCGCCGCCGGACTTAAGTATCATGCTGCGCGCAGAAGAAACATTATCGCTGATCTGCAGGATTCCGCCATCAAAAGTCAGCGTACCGGCTGAACTGCCCAGGGCGGAATCTTTCGCTATACTTATAGTTCCGTTGTTAATGACCGTTCCGCCGCTGTAAGTATTTATTTTTGTCAGGGACAATACCCCGTCGCCATCTTTGATCAGCGAACCGGTACTGGTAAGTATCACCGCTATGCTCACAGGATTTGCGGTATTGTCGTTCCTTATTGTTATGGTCCCGGCCAGACCGAGCGTAAAGTCGTCATCCGGAGAATAAATCGTTACCGCCGAGGCAGCGTTTGTAACATCAAGCGTTGTCACCCCGTTTATATCCGGCAGACCGCTGACAATTGAAATAAGCCCTCCTGTGTATCTCCAGGTGATGCTTGTGTCCACGCCGTCGCTATTGGAGGCATTTATCGCATCCCGCAGGCTGACCAGGCCGGAACCGGCCGAATCTTCAGAGTTGTCTACATAAACAATACCGGCCCTGCATGGGACTGCCATCAGTAGCCCTGCTATTAGATAAACCGCTGTTAAAATATATTTTGTGTTTTTATGCATTCTTTAAATTCCTCAATTGAAAACCGTATGCCGGAGAAGACCGCGACGCTGCTGACTTCAACCCGCTGTTCATCACTCCGGGTCCGAAGGCGGCGGCAATCGCCCGATTCCAAGCATAGAATCCGGCGCACCGGGGCCGTCTCTGCGGGGCGGACGCATCTCACTGATCATTTTTATCTGCTTATCTGTAAGGATCTTACGGGCTTCCAGCAGGCCTTCGAAACGATTATCCTCAAGCTGATCCGAAAGCGCCTTCATTTCGGTATGCGCTTTGCGCGCTTTATCTACGATATAATCCGGTTTGCTCAATTCTTTCATAACCGCCTCACGCTTGGCCCATATATTTTCAGCAAGCGCCGACATTTTGGCGCTGCGCGCGTCACGTAATTTCTTCAACTCTTTCTCCTGCGCATCAGTTATGCCCAGCTCCTTTTTCATCCGGGTCATACGGGTGTTCGCGCGCTCCAGCATATCGCCACCATGCGGGCCCGGAAATCCCGCGTCGTGCCTGAAAAATCCCGTATCACCGGCACCCGGCACCTCCGGAGGCTGCTTGGCCCGGCAGGCGACCATGCATAACGCCAGCATAAGCGTTCCTGCGGTCGCAGTTAATAGGACTCTGATGTTCCTCATAAGATTGCTCCTTTTCATGAACCCAGAATATAATGTGAAGCCTGCGCGTAACTGTCGGCTTCAGCGGTATCGCCGGCAAAAAGCTCAGCGACGAAAGCCGTACCCTCTATCCCGCTTTCACTGTGTAAGGACAGGAAAGGGCGGGAAATAAAGATCAGCAGCGCCACCGCAACCGCGCCGGCTGCCAAACGCGGGATGCTGAAATACGGGCGCAGCCGCCGAAAGAAGCCCGGGACCTCACACTCTTCCGCTTTTATCCTTGACATGACCCGGCCGGAAAAATCGGGGGAGATCAATACGGTCTGCGGTCTGAACACCACCCCGGACAGGGCTCTCCAATCGGCGATCGCCCGCCTGCATTCGGCGCACCTTTTAAGATGAATCTCGGCATCCTCACGTTCTTCGCCCGAAAGTGCACCATCATACAGGTAAAACATATTATCCGTCTTATTACAGGCCATATATCAGCCTCCTTACGCCTTAGATTTTCCCCCGCTCCAGCAAATCCCGGCCCGCTTCCGCAAGCATTACACGGGCGCGCCGAAGCCTGCATCTGACAGCCTCAATCGATATATCGGTCGCCGACGCGATCTCCGCATACGACATCCCGGTGCCTTCCCTCATAACAAGTATGGCGCGGTAATCTGCTGGCAGGCCCGCAAGCGTTTGCCCGATCAGCAGGCGGTCTTCGGCGTTGACCCCGTCCGGAACCGGTTCCTCGATATCGCGCATTATCGCTACTTGTTTTTTCCCGGCATTGTCCTTTAGCATATCGGCACACAGGTTGTAAGCAATTCGATACAGCCATGTGGAGAAAGAAGCCTCAAAACGGAATTTACTAAGATTCCGGTAAGCTCTGACAAAAACTTCCTGCGCAGCATCCTCGGCTTCCGTGGGAGAGCGCAGCAGCGAAAGACAGATTGAGAACACTTTGCCCTGGTGCGCCAGTATAAGCGCGGCAAAATCATCTGTACGTCCTTTAATAACATTTTTAATTATTTCCTTTTCATTATCCATATTAAGGATGCACAACGGGGCCGAGAGAAGACCGGACAATCAATTAGACCTGTTTTTTTAAAAAAAGTGTCACACGCCGGCAAAACAGGCATCTCTTTGCCGCCGCGTCGCCACAACCGTCCTTCGTTAATATAACGCCAAAGCTTCTAAAATATTGCGCCGTGCAAAATTTTTGTATTTTACATGGAACTGTTTTATATAATCAATCTATGGAGATATCCAAGTTCCAAAAAGCTCCGGAAGACGATTGTATTGAGCCTGAAATAGTTTCAGGGCCAGGATCAGGCGCTCACACCGCGCGCGCCCGCCGGGAAAGCGCGCGGGATTATGAATCACCCCGCCCGGAGCCGGTCAATATTCCATTTTACGGTTTGTTCATCAAGCTGAAATTCATATTTGTTGCCGCCTTTTTTATGATAGGCTTCGGCTTCATAATCCTGGGCATGATCCTGACCTCCACGATAATAGGCGCGATATTAGGCATCCCCCTGCTGCTTTTAGGCGGCTTCCTCCTATGGCTCCTGTTCAAGCTCCTGACCTTCGGACAAAAAAGCCAGCCCATAGTCTTCCGCAGATTTTAATCATCCAGTCCTCCGCACATCCCGGGTGTTCCTGCCTAAAATGATATAATTGCTTATCCTGTTTTAAGGAACTGCTATGTCCAAATACCTCATAACCAGCGCTCTGCCATACGCCAACGGCCCCATCCATTTCGGACACATCGCCGGAGCCTATCTGCCCGCCGACATCTTTAATCGCTTCCTCCGCCAGAAAGGAGAAGAAGTCATCTACATCTGCGGCACCGACGAATACGGCGTAGCTATAACGATCAACGCTGAAAAGGCCGGCGTTCCTTATAAAGAGTATGTTGACAAGAACCACGCCCTTATCAAGAAATTTTTTGACAAACTCAATATCCGCTTCGACCATTTTTCCAGGACCACAATCCCCGAACATGCCGCTCTCGCGCAGGAATTCTTTCTGGAACTGCACAAGAAGGGCCATATCAAGCCCGCGGTGGAAGCTCAGTTCTACTGCACCACCTGCAACCGCTTCCTTGCCGACCGTTATGTTTCCGGCACCTGCCCAAAATGCGGAGCGGCCAATGTCCGCGGCGACGAGTGCACCAAGTGCGGCGAATGGCTGGACCCGTCCAAAATAGTTTCCCCTGCCTGCAAAGTCTGCGGCAAGACGCCGGAGATCCGTCAGACAACCCAGTATTTCCTGGACCTGAAAGCTTTCGCGCCCAGACTTAAGGAATGGATAGAGAGTAAAAAGGATTGGAAGCCCAACGTTAAGAACAAGGCCCTCTCCCTTATCGAAGAAGGCCTGGTGCAGCGCGCGATAACCCGCGACATCTCGTGGGGCGTACCTGTGCCGCTGGAGGAAGCCAAAGGCAAAGTTCTTTATGTCTGGTTCGACGCGCCCATCGGCTATATCTCCGCCACAATGGAATGGGCGAAACTTAAAGGCAAGCCCGAAGCCTGGAAAGACTGGTGGCTGAATAAAGAGACGAAGCTCGTGCATTTTATCGGCAAAGACAATATCATCTTCCACACCATCGTCTGGCCCGCCATGCTTCTGGGGCAGGACAAACCGTATATAATACCCGACAATGTGCCGGGCAATGAATTTTACAACCTGGAGGGCAGACAGTTCTCCAAATCTGAAGGCTGGTATATCGACACGGAAGATTTCTTTTCAAAATACGGCGTGGACGCACTTCGTTACGCTATCGCTTCCAACGGGCCGGAGACCTCGGATTCTCAGTTCACCTGGGAGGATTTCCAGGCCCGCAACAATGAACTGGCCGACAGCCTGGGGAACCTGGTCAACAGGTGCTTCTCGTTCATGAAAAAGAATTTTGAAGGGAAGATCCCGGCCATAGCTTCGGACCTTACCGCCGAAGACAAGGCGCTGCTGGACAGCTTTGGCCCGGTTTTTGAAGAGGTGGGCAAGTCCTATTATTCTTACCGGGTACGGGCCGCGCTGGCGCAAACCATGGCTCTCGCTCACGCCGCCAATAAGTATGTCAACGACACCGCCCCCTGGAAGCTCAGAAAAACGGATCTCGCTCGCTGCGGCACGGTGCTAAACGTGGCCTCGCGGGCGATAATTAACGTCGCCATACTTCTTTACCCGGTGATACCGGATACCGCGCTGAAGGTCCTGACCAAGGCCGGGCTTGTCCCCGACGGCAAAGTTCCGGAATTCAAGCCTTACTCCGGAGATTTAAACAACATGGCCTTAGGCGCTGACGACACGCTGCTCTTCGCCAAAATAATGGACGACCAGATAAAATTCGAAGTAGAAAAACTGAAAGCCTCCTCCAAACCACTGGCGCAACCATAACACGACGGATTAATCCCCCAAAGCCGGCAGAACTTTTCACCCTTCAAACTCTCCAAGCAGGATCTGTTCCAGTTCCAGGTCCACACCCATCCTGGCTTTGACTTCGGCTTTGACCTTTTTAATCAGCGCGTAAATATCGCAAGCCCGGGCGTTACCGGTATTGATAATGAAGCCGGCGTGTTTTTCCGAAACCCGGGCGCCGCCTATCGCCAACCCTTTAAGTCCTGCCGCGTCTATCAGACGGGAGGCGAAGTCCCCCGCCGGGCGCTTAAACACGCTCCCGGCCGACGGGAAGTCCAGCGGCTGCTTCTCGGCGCGCGCGCCAAGAACTCCGGACCTATCCGCCTGCAAAGCGGTTATATTTTCGGCCTTGAGCCGAAACGCCGCTTTTAAAATTATCAGTCCGGAAAGACCTTCAACTCTTCGGTAGCTGTATTTAACTTCTGACTTTCTAAAAGTTTTCACCACGCCGGATGGTTCCATCGCCTCAAAACTTTCAAGGCTATCGAAAGTTTCCTGCCCGAAAGCGCCCGCGTTCATGACTATCGCCCCCCCCACTGTCCCGGGGATACCCGATGTCTTCTCCAGACCGGACAGACCCGCGGAAACTGAAGCTTTGACCGCGTTATCCCAGAGCGCGCCCGCTTCGGCTGTCAGAATATCGCCAAAAATCTCTAGCCTGTCCATTTTCACGGTAAGAGCGACCACGCCCCTGATGCCTTTGTCGCTAACGAGGACATTGGATCCCGCGCCCAACACCAGAAACGGGATACTGCTTTCGGCGCAAAATTTGCGCAGCCAGGCCAGGTCCGGGAGAGAAGAAGGTTTCACCAATACATCCAGCGGCCCGCCGGCCCTGTAGGTGGTGACTCCGGAAGCCGGGGAGTCGAACGCGCAGTCCGGACCGAATTTATCTTTTATCTGATTATAGGTGTCAAGCATTGCCGCACATCCTCGCCAGTAATTTCCCTACGCCGTGCCCTCTCTCAATGTTCACCAGGTAAACGCCAAGCATTATCAGCACTCCGCCCGCGAAAGCCACTGGAGCCACAGGCTCGCTCAGTAATATATAAGCCGACAAAAGCGTGGCAAAAGGTTCGATGTAGATAAAATATGAGGACCTGACAGGACCGATGCGCTCCACCGATTTATTCCAGAACAGATAGGCCAGCGCGGAAGACAGAAAGCTTAAATAGCCCAGGCAAAGCCAGCCTTTCGGCGTTATGGCGGCTATCTCGCCGGCCTTGCCCGACAATAGCCATATGGGCAACATGGAAGCCGCGGCCACCAGCATGGTGACAGTGGTCACTTTGGTCTGCTTCCAAAAAGTCAGCCATTTCTTGGTCATCACCACATAGCCGGCCCAGGCAACGCAGGTTCCCACAAAAATAAGATCCGCTTTTGTCGCCGGCAAGGCTATGGCTCCGCTCCCCGTCTTCGCTTTTGAGAAGATCACAAGCAGCGTACCGATAAACCCCAGCAGAAAAGCGATTATCCTTGGAACCCCGATGCGCTCGCCCAGCATGGCCATGGCCGCGGCCACCAGTATCGGCGTGGAAGCTATCAGCCAGCCTGCGTGGTTGGCGCTGGTATACGAGAGGGCGTAAGCCTGCGCGTACTGCTGCGCGGACACGCCCAGGACCGACATAAAAAATATTTTCCGGATATTATTAAATTTGAAGTCTGAGGCTTTGAGGCCCGAACCGGTAAGCGGGATCAAGAGTAAAGCGCCGATAAGCGCGCGGATGGTGACAATGGTTACCGGCGAAATCTCGGTGACCAGATGCTTTGTAAAGGGATAGGCGCCCCCCCATATCACGGTGGCGAACACCACCTGGAAATAGGTCCACTTAGTTGTTTTTTCCGGTATATCCATAACACAAGCGAGCGGAGTCCCTTCACCCTTCCGGGACGCAGGCCCCGGGTAAAGAACGGGGCGCCAGACTAGTTTAATCTGACGCCCCCAAGCCTTTCCCTCTTTCGGATCACTTGCGAAGGACTTTTTTAATCCGCCTGAAAGCCCAGTCTATTTCTTTTTTTGTGACAACCAGCGGCGGGGCGAAGCGTATGACATGGTCATGCGTTTCTTTGGCAAGAAGGCCGAGACCCATCAGTTCTTCGCAGTAAGGGCGGGCGGCGGTATCCAGCTCCACGCCGATGAGCAGACCTTTGCCCCGCACTTCCTTTATATGTTTTCCCTTGATGGTCCGCAGCTTTTCCATAAAATATTCGCCCATCTCATAGGATTGTTCCACAAGCTTTTCTTCCACGAGAACTTTTAGCGCCGTCCTGGCTACCGCGCAGGCCAGCGGGTTTCCGCCGAAGGTGCTTCCGTGGTCTCCGGGGTTGAACACTCCAAGTATCTCCCTGGAGGCAACCACGGCCGATATCGGCATGACGCCCCCGCCCAGGGCCTTGCCCATCACTATCATGTCGGGTTTTACATTTTCATAGTCGCAGGCGAATTTCTTACCGGTCCTGCCGAAGCCGGTCTGAATCTCGTCGGCTACGAAGAGGATATTATTAGCCTTGCACAGGTCATACGCGGCCTTGAGATAACCGGCCGGCGGCACTATTATCCCGGCCTCCCCCTGAATAGGCTCCACCATAAACGCGACGGTATTGGGATTGACAGCGGCTTTAAGCTCGTCGATATTGCCGTAGGAGACTATCTTAAAACCGGGCGTGAAGGGCCCGAAACCGTCCCGGTACTGCGGCTCGGTTGAGAATGAGACGATGGAGATGGTCCTGCCGTGAAAATTATTGGAACACACTATTATCTCGGCCTTGCCTTCCTCCACGCCTTTTACTTTATAGCCCCATTTGCGCACGGTCTTAAGCGCGGTCTCCACGGCTTCAGCGCCGGAGTTCATGGGCAGGGCCATGTCGTAGCCGGTAAATTCGCAGAGTTCCTTCAGAAACGGGCCGAGCTGGTCGTTGTTGAACGCCCGCGAAGTCAGCGTTACTTTTTTCGCCTGCTCGGTAAGGGATTTTATCACTCTGGGGTGCCTGTGTCCGTGGTTCAGCGCGGAATAGGCGCTGAGCATATCCATGTACTTTTTACCTTCGGGGTCCTTCACCCAGACGCCCTTGGCCTGCGATATCACTATCGGCAGGGGATGATAGTTATTGGCGCCGTAGTGCTCGGCTGTCTCGATGAGTTTGCGGCTTTCGGCATTTTCCGTCTGATCAGTATCCATTATTCCTCCAGTTTTGGGTCGTAAAACGTAAAGCGGAAATCGGAAAGAGTCGGGAATGACAATTCCTTAGAACTTTACCCCTAGACCAGCCTGATAACCAGCGACCCCGTGCAGTATACTGTAGGCGCCGAAGACGTAGGTCAGAGGGAAGGGTGTCACCTTCAGGCCCACAGTACAGCGGCTCCCCGTCGCGGTGGCCGAAGTGCCGTTGAGCGCCGCGGAGACGCCTGTCACTTCAATTTTCGTCCTGTCGTAGCCGATCCCGGCGAAAGGTTTTATGACCGGTATATCCAGCGAGGCCGACACATCGAAGGACATGTGGCTGCCTTTAAAGTAGGTGTAATTTATCGCGTCATAGAAGGCGGAAACCGCTACGTCCGGGATGAATTTGGTAAGAGTCCCGCTTTTCAGAAGCGGATAGCGCAGACCGCCGCCGATGACGGACAGACTGGCGTAACTCATACCCCTGAGAGCTATATCCGCGCCGACTACCGGCAAACCTACGGAAGCCTGAAGTAAGGGTAAGCCGAAAGCATTAACGCGCGCGTTCCGGAGTATGCGATTGGAGTCGCTGGGCTTGGTCTGCACCACGGCTGAAAATCCGACATCAAAGCCGGGGAAACCGACCGCGCGGCCAGAACTGAAATCCGAACCGCCGATAAGTCCTCCAAAATCCTTCGCGAAAGGCTTTATATAGCCATCCTGTACTGTTTTAAAATTAGAAAAAGGGCCGGCCATCGCCACCCCGTTAAACATAAAACCCGAAATTAAAACAGCCGGCGCGAATTTTATAAACCGCTTCATTATAGCCTCCAGACTTAACTATACCCCTCTGTCTTCTATTATTACAAAAAAACACCAAAAATAAAAGCCGGAGCCGTCCCAGAATCCTCCGCTAAAATTAAATTAAAACGGTGACAAGTATACATTGGAGCGGGCGGCGGGGGAGCTGGGTTAGCAAAACCCTTCGGGTTCGATGACCGGCGCAAAACTTCAAAATGTTATAATTGTGGCTGAACCCTATGCATGCCAGCAAATTTTTACCAATTACTCCGGAAGAGATTAAATCCCTGGGCTGGGACTATGTAGACATAGTCCTGGTTACCGGCGACGCCTATGTCGACCACCCCTCCTTCGCCATGGCCATAATAGGCCGCGTCCTGGAAGCCGCCGGCTACCGCGTAGCGATCCTCGCGCAGCCAAACTGGACTTCCGCCGAGGACTTTAAAAAATTCGGCAAACCCCGCCTGTTCTTCGGAGTCGCGGCCGGCAACATGGACTCCATGATCAACAAATACACTCACAACCGCCGCATACGCTCCAGCGACGACTATTCTCCCGGCGGCCGCGCGGGGCTCAGACCCGACCGGGCCACAGTCATCTACGCCCAGCGCGCCAGAGAAGCCTACCCCGATGTCCCCGTTATACTCGGCGGCATAGAGGCGTCCATGCGCCGCTTTGCCCATTATGATTATTGGTCAGACAAGGTCCGCAAAAGCGTCCTGCTCGACTCCAAAGCGGATTTGCTGGTCTACGGCATGGGCGAGAGGCCCGTGCTGGAGATAGCCGCCCTGCTTAAAACAGGAACCCCCGCCAGGAACATCCGCGGTATACGGGGAACCGCCTACATCCTAGGCCAGAACGAAGCACGGGAGCTCAATCTGGAAAACTCAGCGGTAATCCCCTCATTTGAGGAAGCAGCCTGCGACCGTTTTAAATTTTCTATCGCCACCCGCATGATACACGAAGAAGCCAACCCGTACTGCGCCAGGACCCTTATTCAATTCTCGGATACCAGGGCCGTCATACAAAATCCGCCGTCACTGCCCCTGACCACCGGGGAACTGGACAGGATCTACGGCCTCCCCTATCTAAAGGAACAGCACCCGTCTTATAAGGATCCGGTCCCGGCTTTTGAGACCGTTAAGGATTCGATCGTAATACACCGGGGCTGCTTCGGCGGCTGCGCTTTCTGTTCGCTGGGCCTCCATCAGGGCAAATTCATCCAGTCCCGCAGCTGCGAATCCGTCATTAAAGAAGCCGTGAAACTGGTGAACGAAAAAGATTCCACCCGCTTTATCTCCGACTTGGGCGCGCCGTCAGCCAATATGTACCGCATGGCCGGCACCGACATAAATATCTGCGAAAAATGCAGACGCCCCTCCTGCCTGCATCCGTCCATCTGCTCCAACCTGAACACCGATCATAAACCGCTTCTTGACCTGCTGCGGGAAGTCAGGAAGATAAAAGGCCTGAAAAAAGCTTTCGTAGCTTCCGGCATAAGAATGGACCTGGCGCTCCAGTGCGGCGAATACATAAACGAAATAGCCGCTTTCCATACCAGCGGGCAGCTAAAAGTGGCGCCGGAACATAGCCGGCCCGAAGTGCTGTCCAAGATGCGCAAACCCGCAAGCGGCGTATTTCTTAAATTCGCCGAACAATTTTTGGCAGCTTCCTCAAAAGCGGGAAAGGAGCAGTATCTGGTGCCCTATTTTATCTCAGCCCACCCCGGGGCCACGCTCGAAGACGCGGCGGAGCTGGCGGTTTTTCTGAAAGCGCACCGCTACCGGCCGCTGCAGATAAACGATTTCCTGCCCGCGCCCATGGATATCGCCTCTTCAATGTACTACACCGGGCTGGACCCTTTCACGATGGAACCCGTCTACTCCGCAAAAAAAGAAACGGAACGGCGCCTGCACAGGGCGCTGCTCCAGTACTTTAAACCGGAAAACCGGCCTCTTATAATGAAGGCTTTAAAACAGATAAACAGAACGGATTTGATAAGGAAAATTTTAGGATAACCCGGCGGGACAGAACAGCGGGGACGGTTATAAGCGATATTTCTCGATCACAAACACTTAGCATCAGACCTTTTTACTGTGATGGTGCAGGACCTTTACCATCTCGTCAGCATAAAGGACAAATTTCTCCGGCCCGAAACCCTTGACATCCTTCAATTGCTCTGCCGTCTTCGGATTTATCAAAGCCGTCTTCTCCAGAATATCATTGCCGAGCACGGCTTCGGGGAGCATATTGCGCCGGTTAGCCGTCTCCAGACGCCAGGCCTTAAGCGTCTTAAAGCGTTCCCTTATCCCTTCAAAATGCTGATGTTTGTCCGGGGCTGCCGCCTGGGCGCGTTTCGGGAACTGGACTTCCGGGGCCTTCAAACCCAGCTGGATGGCGTCCTTTATCCAAGGACCGTGGTTGGCCAGAACATAAGTAGACATTCCTTTGAAAATTGAAAGGTTCTCAATGGCTTCTTTGGGCGCCGTAGCCAGGCGAAACATCAGGTCCTCGCTGATGATCTTAAAGGGCGGCCGGTTCCGCTCTTTCGCCGCAGCCTCACGGCAAATGTAAAGTTCTCTGAGAACAGCCAGCCCGCGGCCGTTAAGCTGGCGGGCCTCTCTGATACGGAAAAATCCGTTAGGGTCAAAAACGCTTCGTGACGGTTCAAGAACCGCTACTTCGGCGAATTCACCTTTGATCTCTTCTAGTTTCCCCTTCTTGTTGAGTTCCTCGGCGAACATAGTGCGGAGTTTGTGGAGATAGAGCACGTCACCGATGGCGTAATCCAGCATCTCTTTCATCAGCGGCCGCCGGCCCCAGTCGGCTTTCTGAAATTTTTTATTCAGTTCGATACCTATATGCTCTTTGACCATATTATCAAGTCCGCAGCGCTTGATGCCCAGGTATTTAGCGGCAAGCATGACGTCGAAGATATTCTCAAACTTGCACGGCATAGCCGCCTTCAGGGTTCTAATGTCGGACTCGGCTGAATGGAAAATCTTTTCTATGTGTTTATTGGCGAAAATAGGCGCAAGACCCTTGATATCTACGGCAATAGAGTCCACCACGGCGTTTAAGTGTTCGCTGGCCAGCTGCACCAGACAGAGCTGCTCCTTATGGACATACATGCTGTTTGATTCCGTGTCTATTGAAAGGTATTTATGGGAGCTCAACTTGGCAACAAGGGCATCAAAATCGGACTGCCTGTCTATAAAGGTATAGGGCATATAAAATATAATAACATATTACAGTTGACCTTCGGGCCGACCATGCGATAAGCCATACGCTTTAGGCTATAGGCAGAGAGAGTTTACAAGGAACAAAGCAGACGCATGTGGTATAAGGCAATAATCTGCCTATGGCTTACGGCATATAGCCTATGGCAACTTTTATGCACTATATAGTTTTTTATAAACCTTACGGCGTCCTTTCGCAGTTTACCCCCGCGCACGGACACAGATCCCTTTCGGATTTCGGCTTTCCAAAAGGCGTTTACGCGGCCGGGCGCCTGGACGCCGACAGTGAAGGCCTGCTCTTCCTCACCGACGATGGTATTTTCCAGAGCCGGATAGCAGAACCGAAGCACAAGACACCCAAGATATACCTGGCCCAAGTGGAGCGGATCGTCACGCCCGAAGCCCTGGAAAAATTGCGCGGCGGCGTGATCCTTAACGACGGCCCAACCCTGCCCTGCAAGGCCCTCGCCGTACCGGAACCGTCCCTGCCCCCGAGAGAACCGCCTATCAGGTTTCGCAAGACCGTACCTACATCCTGGGTCGAAATAGAACTGAAGGAAGGACGGAACCGGCAGGTACGCCGAATGATGGCATGCGTGGGCTTTCCAGTGTTGCGGCTGGCGCGGCGCGCCATAGGCACGCTGACGCTGGACGGCTTGGCGCCAGGCCAATGGCGGGAACTGACCCCGGCCGAAATAAAAAGGCTAAAAAAATAATATGGAAAATGAAAGAACATCCGATCTCCTCTCCATGAAGGAACATGAAAAAGGCTGCGTTATTGAAATTTCCGGCGGCGGCGCGCTGGCGGAAAAACTGAAAGCCATCGGCATACATCCCGGCAGACAGGTTACCAAGAGAACGCCCAAGGGCTACAACGGACCAATCACGGTGGAAGTGATGGGTTCCAAGGTCGCCCTGGGACGCGGTATGGCAAAAAATATAACAGTGAAGGTGAGCTGCGGCATGCTCATGCTGACCGGAAATCCTAATGTCGGGAAGAGCGTCGTATTCTCCCGTCTGACCGGCTTGGACGTCATTTCCTCCAACTATCCCGGCACCACGGTAGCTTACACAAGCGGCACGGCGGTGCTGGGCGGCGAGCATTTCTCCGTTATAGACGTGCCGGGCACTTACAGCCTCTCTCCCGCCAATAAAGCCGAAGAAGCCGCCAGGAAGATGATATTAGAGGACGGCAAGGAACTTTTGGTACATGTGCTGGACTCCACCAACCTGGAACGGAATCTTTTTTTCGCGCTGGAACTTATGGGTCTCGGGACCCCTATGATAATCCTGCTGAATAAGTCCGATATCGCACGGCGCCGTGGTATCAGCATCGATGCCGCCAAACTTGAAGCCGTGCTGAAGATCAAAGTGATACCATTCGTGGCGACCACCGGCGAAGGGCTCAAAACTCTCAACGATACCGTGCGGCTCTTCCGGGCGGGCGGTCTCCCGCAATACGACGCACCTCCCACCTCCGCCGACGAAAAATGGCGGTTCATAGGCAAGCTGGCCGCACAGTGCCAGACCATATCCCACAAACACCCCAGCCTGCTCGAAGGCCTTGAGGACTTCACCTCCAGGCCCTCCACCGGGATCCCATTCGCTTTCGCGGCCATGATCGCCGTTTTCCTGGCCGTGAGGACGACCGGAGAAACCCTGATCACTTATGTGCTGGACCCTGTTTTCAACAACGTCTATATCCCCGCGCTGGCCAAAGCGTCCGACTTCCTTCATTTAAGCGGGATCATGAAGGCATTGCTGCTGGGCGCATCAATGAAACCGATGGAAGACTTCGGTTTGCTGACCACCGGACTTTATATTCCCCTGGTAAGCGTTATGCCTTATCTGGTGGCGTTCTACCTGGTTCTCGGTTTCATGGAGGATCTGGGCTATCTTCCCAGACTTTCGGTCCTGCTGGACAGCGTGATGCACAAGCTGGGCCTGCACGGGTACGGAACTATCCCCCTGATGCTGGGACTCGGCTGCAAAGTGCCGGCCATCCTCGCCGTGAGAGTGCTTGAGAACAGGCGCGAGCGCGTTATCGCCACGGCACTAACTTTGGCCGCCGCTCCCTGCATGCCCCAGAGCGCCATGATCTTAAGCGTACTGGCGCCTTATCCGATCAGGTATACGGCGGCCGTTTTCATAGCCCTGGCGGCCACCGGCGCGGCGGCGGGCCTGGCGCTTAACCGGATCCTTAAGGGCGAAACCCCGGAAATTTTTATAGAGATACCCCCATATCAGATACCTTCCCTCACGGTATTGTGGTCCAAAACCTGGCTGCGACTGAAGAATTTCCTTGTAGAAGCGGTGCCGATGATATTCGTCGGCGTCCTGATAATAAACATTCTCGGTATGACCGGCGTCCTGGGCGCTGTTACCGAGATCTTTAAATACCCCGTAACTCATTTTCTGGGTCTGCCGGCCGACACGGTCTCGGTAATGACGCTCGGCTTTCTGAGAAAGGACATTTCCATAGCCATGCTCATACCCTTCGGGCTCGGACCGGGGCAGCTCGTTGTAGCCTCGGTATTCCTGACACTGTACCTGCCCTGCCTGGGCGCTTTTATGATCACAATAAGGGAATTAGGGCTCAAGGACTCGATGGGCGTATTTGCGCTCAACTTCTTCACCGCCGCTTTATTGGCGACGGCTCTGAATCTATTGGTATAATAGGGCTGCAAAAGAGACGGGAACTATCGCGGCGATAAAGCGCCGCAAGATCAGCGGCAAGAAGTTCCGACCTTTTCAGGTTTTTTTAACGGAGAATAATGACTTTTTTAAAGGACATGAAAACCGGGTTGACCAGGAATGTGACTTTTCTGGGCATTGTAAGCGGTCTCACAGATATATCGAGTGAGATGCTCTACCCGATAGTGCCTATTTTTCTCACCTCTATACTTGGCGCGCCGATGAGTACAGTGGGGTTTATAGAAGGAGTGGCGGAATCCACCGCCAGCTTCCTAAAGATTGCCGGCGGTATGTGGTCGGACAAGGTCGGACGGCGCAAACCATTTGTCGTGGCGGGCTATAGCCTCTCGGCTATCTCAAAACCTGTACTTGCCCTTGCGTATACCTGGCATTTTGTCCTTTTCTCAAGATTCATAGACCGCGTGGGGAAGGGCCTGCGTACTTCGGCCCGCGACGCGATAATCGCCAACTCCACAGACAAGCAACACTGGGGAAAGGCCTTCGGTTTCCACCGGGCTATGGATACGATGGGCGCGGCCCTCGGCCCGCTGGCGGCCCTGCTTATGCTCAATATGATGCCGCCGGCCGCGCCCGACTACCGCCTCATCTTCATAATCGCTTTTGTTCCCGCCGTACTGGGCGTTTTTGTCCTGATACATTTCGTAAAAGAATCAGCCAATAGGGTGGAGGGTTCAGGGTATAGGGTTCAGGGTCAAGGCATTCCGAATAACTCCACCCTAAACCCTAAACCCTCTCCCCTAGCCCCTACCCCTATGTCTTCCGATTTTAAAACCTTCGTCGGCCTGTACGCAATCTTCGCCCTCGGCAATTCAAGCGATGTCTTCCTAATTATGAAAGCTAAAAGCGTCGGCTTCACCACCACCCATGTTATACTGGCTTACACCGGTTACAATCTGGTCTACGCTTTCCTTGCCGCGCCGGCAGGCTGGCTATCAGACAAACTGGGCAGGATCAAAACCATGGCTTTCGGCTTCCTGGTCTTCGCCGCCGTTTACCTGGGCTTCGCTACTGCGGATAAGGGATGGATGATCTGGGCACTGTTCGCCCTTTACGGTTTCTACGGCGCGTTCAACGAGGGTATAGCCAAAGCCGTCATCTCGCATCTTAGCGCGGATGATAATCGCGCCACCGCTATGGGGTATTTTCAGGGCTCTCTGGGCTTCCTAACCTTCTTCGCCAGTACCATGGCCGGCTTCCTTTGGACCAGATTTTCTCCCGCAGCGCCTTTCCTGATCGGAGCCGGCTGCGCCCTAGTTTCCACAGCAGCGTTGATAATCTGGAGCAGAAAAAGACAATTAGCATTTTAATAACACCCTAAACCCTGAACCCTTTCTTATGACCACCCTACTTAAAGAAGTCCTCAAGCATGAAGTCTACCCGGCCATGGGCTGTACCGAGCCTGTGGCTGTGGCGTTCTGCGCCGCGAGCGCGGCAAAACTGCTCGGGAATGAAAGGATCCTGACGGCGGAAATAAAAACAGATGCCGGCACCTACAAGAACGGCCTGGCTGTAGCTATCCCAAACACCCGCGGAGCAAAGGGCAACCTGCTTGCCGCCTCGCTAGGCGTTCTCATAAGGGATCCCGGCCTTAAAACGGAAATGTTCAAAAAGATTTCACCTACTCTGCTTAAAAACGCCAAAGCTCTGATAAAAAACGGAAAGATAAGACTGGCAGTGGAATATACCCGGCGCGGAATTTACATAGAGACCCGCCTTAAGACCGCGCGTCATAGCGCCGTATGCGTGGTCGCGGGCGGCCACGGCAATATCATACTGCTAAGGAAGGACGGCAGGACCCTGTTTAAATGCAACCCGGTAAAGCCCGGAAAAAATCACGCCGCCTACAAAAACCTCCTCAAAAAATCTAATTTCAAACTGCTCTTCAAAGAAGCGGAACGGGCGGACGCCGAAGATCTGTCTTACATAAAAACAGGCATAGAGCTTAACATCAAGGCCGCTAAAGAAGGCCTAAAACTGAAAAAAGTCGGTTACTATATCTCCGACCTTATAAAAAAAGGCTATTTGAAAAGGGATATCCTGTCCGTAGCAAAGCTCACCACCTCCGCCGCCACCGACGCGCGCATGGCCGGAGCCACGGTAAAAGTCATGTCCAGCGGAGAATCCGGCAACCAAGGCGTTGTCGCAATACTGGTCCCCTATCTGGTGGGCAAGGCTTTTAAGATAAAAGAGACTAAAGTATTACGGAGCATAGCCCTTTCTCACCTTGTGAATTCCTACATAAAGGTCTTCACGGGGGAATTGGCTCCCATCTGCGGCTGCGCCGTGGCCGCCGGCGTCGGCGCCTCGGTGGCCGTGGTCTACCAGCAAAAGGGGACTGATCTTAAAGCCGCAACGAGGGCGGTAAACACCGTGATCAGCGACATCGGCGGCATGCTTTGCGACGGCGCGAAAAGTGGTTGCGCTCTCAAGGTCGCATCCTCGGCCGATTCCGCTATCCGCGCCGCCTACATGGCGATAAACGGGGAGGGCATAACGGAACTCGAAGGCTTTATCGGCGCCACCGCCGAAGAAACAATAAAAAATATGGCCCGAATCTCAAAGATGGGAATGGATAAGGTTGACAGGATAATCCTGGGCATCATGTCGTTGAAGAAGCTTAAAAGCTAGTTTAGACAGTTATGACCGACTTATACTGCGTTCTTCATAAAGATACCTCGTACTCCCTGGAAAAAACTGCCGATTTCCTAGCCGTAGAGCGGTGTATCGACCGCGCTGACGCGGCCGCCGCTTTTAAAAAAACTCCCGGCTTTCTGCTGGAAAACGCTGAATTGGGCAAAGCTTCCGCTTTTAATTTCCGGGCCTCGGCTTTCGGTTTTGAAACGTTGTTGCTGTCGCAAAAGGAACTAAAAAGTCCGCCGCCGGCGTCCGCCCTCTTAAAAATTGAATTCAAGACGGATGGTTTTTATTATTTTTCAAACGCTACAAAGGAACATATTCCTTTTGAAGCCGTGAAGGCTGTCACCGCCTGCGCCTTTGCCGTAGAAATGCCTCCAAAGGACACGTCTGTAACGGAAGCTGGTCTGCTGGATTCTCTGCGCGCGCGCTATTTTCCGTTCGCTCTGCCTTTCGGGGAAAAGTATAGTCAGGCGCCCGTCACCCCTCCCCCGCCATCTCCCGTAAGGGAAACCGTATTTCTGGCGGACATACTTACCGGCGGACCCATACCGCTCCGTTTAACCCTGAACTGCGACGAGCATGATTATTCAAGCCTGGGAGAGAAAAAAACATTATCAAGCTTCGAAAATTTCCGTTTACTTCTGGGTGAACTGTCATCACGGGCCTTTGGCGCGGCCAGAAATCCCTTTCTGCAGGCGCTCCTCGGCAAGAAGGCGCTCAACCAACTTAAATATCCTTCAACCGCCTCATATGAAAAAGAACTGGTATGGATTAACACAGTACGATAGTACGACAGCAAGACAGGAAGACAGTACGACAGGGAGCAGTGAACATTACTGCCGCACTATCCCGCTGCCGCACTGCAGCGCGATCCTGCCCGGTTGCCTCGCTGACTTGGTATAATTATCCTTATGGAAAAAGCAGCAAAACCTAAAAAATATCTTACAATTCACGCCCATTTTTATCAGCCTCCCCGCGAGAACCCCTGGACGGGCGACATCCCCCCGCAGAATTCCGCCTTCCCTTACAACGACTGGAACGAGCGAATAGCCCGCGAGTGTTATATTCCGAACGCCTACGCGCGTATAAACGATTCTATGGGCCGCGCCGTTGAACTGGTCAACAACTACGAATATCTCAATTTTGATTTCGGCCCCACCCTACTGACGTGGATGGAAAAGCGATATCCGGCTTATTACTCCAAGATCGTCCAAACCGCCGCAAAGACCAGAGCGAAGAGCGGTCACTCCAATGCCATAGCCCAGGCATATAACCACAGCATACTCCCCTTGGCCTCATTCAATGACCGGCTGACGCAGGTACTCTGGGGGCTGGCTGATTTTGAGCGGCGCTTCGGTTTTAAGGCTGAAGCCATGTGGCTGCCGGAAACAGCTGCCGACGAGGGCACACTGCGTCTGCTCATCGACCAGGGCCTGCGCTACGCCATATTATCCCCCTACCAGGCCGAAAAGATCCGCCCATTGGATTCGGAAAAGTGGACGGATGTAGAAACCGGGCAGTTTGATAACCGGCGCCCCTACGCCTGGTTCGACCGCGCGCCCTCCGGAGAAAAAATAAAAAACCGCAGCCTCACTCTTTTCTTTTACGACGGTCCGCTTTCAAAAGCCGTAGCTTTCGAGGGCGCGTTAAGAAATTCCGAAAGCTTCGCCTCACGCCTGGCCGACAACTTCAAGCCCGGCGCCGAACATGACCAGCTCCTCAGCATCGCCATAGACGGAGAAACCTTCGGCCACCACCATAAATTTGCCGACCTGACCCTGGCGCACGCTTTCCGCCACGAGATACATAAACACGGCATAGAAGTGACTAATTTCTCCTCCTACCTGGATTCGCATCCTGCGACTCACGAAGCCGAGATCAAAAAAGGCCCGGACGGCGACGGTACCGCCTGGAGCTGCGCCCACGGGGTACGCCGCTGGAAAGGTGGCTGCGACTGCGGGCAGGAGGGCGCCGGCCAGACCAACTGGCGCATGCCGCTCAGAGCCGCCCTGAACTGGCTCAGAGACGCGGCGGACGAAGTTTATACGGCGCAAGCCCAGGACATGTTCAGGGACATATGGCGGACAAGGAACGATTATGTGGCCCTTTTCTCGCTCCCGTCAAGGGCCGGGGCAGAAGCCTTTATAGCCGCGCATGCTTTAAAAACGCTATCGCACGACGAGAAAACACACGCGCTAAAACTCCTTGAACTTCAGAAGGACATTAATTTCATGTTCACCAGCTGCGGCTGGTTTTTCTCCGATATTTCCAGAATAGAGGCGGTGCAAAATCTGAAATACGCCGCCAAAGCCGCTGCGGCCCTGGATGACCTGGGATTTAAGAACATAGAAAAGGGGTTTGCCGCTATTCTGGAGCTGGCGCCTTCAAACTATGCCAATTGCGAAAATGGGCGCAAAGTGTATGAAACTCAGGCCCGGGGACCGCTCCCGGCTATGGAATCGCTGGCGGCCTTCCGGCTGATGGAAAAATTTCTTTTCGGGCTGCCCCTGACCGGGCCCGGCCATACACACTTCACTGTTTTCAAGGAGGAGACGCACGTAGCAGGCGAACTTGAAACGGTCACGGGCGAATTAATGGAAGAAAACTTCCTCACAATGGAGAACAGGGCGTTCTCCTTTCTGTACGCCCGTCATGATTCGGAACTGCCGGTAATATGGTTCTCCGCACCGGAAAACCTTGACGAGTTCCGACGCCTGGCCCACAGCACCTCTTTTGACACGCTGCGGACGGGCGCCGCGGCATTCAAGGCGACATGTGTTTCGTTTGAAAATTTCCCGCCTGAAGACAAATCCGCTATCATCAAGGGTTTCGTGCGTTCGGTCCGACATAAGAACCGGGGACTGCTCTCAAAGATAGTGCACGACTACCTGTATATGTTCGACAAGAATCCCAAGATCGGCCTTTCGGAATTCAGCGAGATAAAATACGAGGTTGAAATATACGCGGCCGAGGTCTTTGAAATACTTTTTGACGAACTTTCCCTTTCCCGCGACCCCGCGCTGCTGGAGAAGATCTACGCTCAGTCGGAAAACCTGAAGCGGCATCAACTGGTGATACGCTTCGTGGTACCGCCGCTCAAAGCGGCCGACTGCGTCCTATATGCCCTGGAGGAAACGCTTACCTCCCCCTCACCGGAGAATCTGGCGCGGTTGCTGAAATTGCTGCATACCGCGCGCAATCTGGGCCTGAATGACGCTTTTTTTCACCTGCAGAACGGCCTTTCAGAATTGTTCGCCGGGGCCGCGGCCGCGCCCGCGCAATGGGCCCCCTACGCGCGTCAGATCAGAGATCTCTACGATAATTCAGATATCATAATAGATCGGTTTTCGTCCGGACTGGACGAACTTGCCGCTATGGCGGAAGGTAAAATATAAAAGAGCGGGAAGGTTTTAAAAACCTTCCCGCTCTGTTTTGATACCGCAGCCGCCGCTACTACCCCCGCGCCGCCTTCTCCTGGGCGCCGGTGGAAAACACCTTGTAATCGATATGGCTGAAGATATTATCACGCCACTCGATATCAGCAAGATATTTTTCCTCTATACGGTTTCCCATTATCTGTTCATAGAGCCCTATAAAGCGGTTGGTATGCTCTATAAAACGTTTGGTGGAATAAGTTTTAGCCGTTCCTACGGTCATCAGGAAAGCCCAGTCCGAAGACATACCCAGCACAACCTCTCTGGCACACTGATTAAGAGCGCGCTTAAGGATACCGTCGGCGTTCGGGAAGCGGTTGGCCATGTTTACCATACGCTCCACTCCCTTATGGAGATGCCGGTACATCCAGTCGTTGGACGCGTTGAGCCAGACTTCATTGTAGCCCTTGTCCCCCCATGAAGACATGGACGGCTGTATCATCTGGTTGTCGGGGTGCCTTTCCAGATATTCGCTCGGCGTGATCATTTTGACCGTATTCTGGTCGTAATGCAGTTTCTTGAACAGGTACTCAAGGAAATCGGGACCCTCGTACCACCAGTGGCCGTAAAGCTCGGCGTCGTACATCGATACGACAACCGGCTTTCTGCCGAGAAAATGGTTCAGGTGCTCTACCTGGCGCTCGCGGTTAAACATGAAATTACCTGCGTGGCTGGCGGCCATCTCACGCGCTTCGGCGGGATTATAAGCAGCCTTCTCGTTTAAGCCTACTTTGCCGGTGATCTTGTAGTACTTCATGCCGATATTGCGCCTGACGCCGTCCTGGTGCAGATAGGGCTTCACATAATCGTATTCCAGATCATAACCAAGGTCGCGATAAAATTCGCGATATCGGTAGTCTCCCGGATACCCCATTTCCGCGCTCCATACCTGGTGCGCGGATTCCATGTCTCGGCTGAAAGCGGCGACGCCGGAAGGGCAATAGACCGGGGCGTACACGCCGTAGCGGGGCCTGGGACTGCCGTATATTATGCCGTGCGTCTCCAGAAAAAAATACCGGATGCCGTTAGCTTTCAAATAAACTTCGTCGCCCGGGTTATAAGCGCACTCCGCCAGCCACATGCCCCTGGGACCGCGGCCGAAGCGGAGCTTGTAATCATCAGCCGCGATTTTCACCTGGGCGTAAACAGCTTCTTTACGAACCGCCAACGGCAGGAAGCCGTGGGTGGCGCCGCAGGTGATGATCTCAAGTTTGCCCATGTCCTGGAATTTTTTAAAGCCCTCCAGAATATTGCCGTGGTAGTAATCCTCATAGAGCTCGCGGATGCGCTTAAACTTGCGCTCATACATTTTGGCGACTTCATAAAACTGGGTGTTGCGGTTGCGGACAACTTCCTTCTCGGCGAGTTCCAGGCGCTGGTTGAAATAGCGGCGGAAGCGTTCGCGCAGGAGGTCGTCCGTCATCATGTTGCAAAGAGGCGGGGTCAGAGACATTGTGACGCGGAAATCCGTATTTTCAGAGGTCAGCCGCTCGTAGACGTCAAGGAGCGGAATATAAGTCTCACACATCGCCTCAAAATACCAGTCCTCCTCCAGGAAATCCTCATACTCGGGATGCCGGATGAAGGGCAAGTGCGCGTGCAAAACCAGGGCAAGGTAACCTTTTTCTTTATTTTCCATCGGTCCTTTTGCGGAACTGCTAAGATTGTTCAGTCTTTAACCGAGCGGGCTGTTGACCAAATCATTTTACACCTGACAAGCCGCCTCCAGTTAAACAGTCATTCCGATCACTATGAAGTCTTTCTGGTGACCAGGATTGAAATCTGACGGGAATCGGTCTCATCCTTCGACACAGCCTTGACAGGCAGGTCCATGTTGCCGTCGGGCAGCGCGAAACGCATGGAGAAAGTACCGTCCTGATTCAACGTGACCTTCCGTCCGGCGACGGTAACACAAGCGTCCGGCTCCGTGGCGCCGTAAAGAATAAGCTCACAGTCGGCTACCAGCCAGAATTTTTTTTCCGCGGCAGCCGGCCTGACCAGCGTCTGTGAAGACATTGAACTGAGCCCCCAGGACGAGGCTCTGGAGAATACCGAGCGAAGCATTTCCCAGCGCTGCGCCAGGGATTTGGCTACCTCGCCCGAACTTTTGCCGGTGTACTCGACACCTGAGATCTGCAGGAGCTTGTCAAACTCGGTGGAAACCGACATCCACTTCTCGTCCATAACTTCGGAAACCCGGCTGGTCGGGAGATTGACGGTATTGGTTTTAACTATTGCGATAAACCGGCCGTCCGGCAGGACAAGGCCGACCTCGCAGCAGTATGTCCGGCCGCCGTCCTGAACATTAATATACCAGCTCCTGGCGTCAATCATCGCGGGAATGTCAAAATACTTCTGACCATCTACGGAGCTATGGCTAACATCGTAGACGCGGATCACATGTCGGGCCTTTTCAAAAACATCATGTCCGTGCTCGCGGGCGATATTGGCTTTGGAGTTGGCCGTTATTTCCCAGTAGATAAACATCCAGTTGGGATCGCGCGGCAGCAGGGCCGCCTCGGTATTGCCGTAAGATTCCGGCAGTGACTTATAATCGGAATCGGGCTTGTTGTTCTTATTATTCAGCTGCCCTGATGACGTCATGATTTCCCCCTAAGCGTTCATAGGTTGCGTCCCGGCGCGGACTCCGGCATCTTGCCCCGCCCGCGCGGCAACAACCTCGGTTAAAAAACATGTATTTGCTCAGCCTGAAAAAGAGCGTAAAACTATGACTGGCACGCCAGCCCCACTCCCCTTTTACTATAAATTACTATACAAAAATTGACCCTAAAAAAGCAAAAGTAACTCTACTTTTCCGGGAGATAGCTGTCTGAAAATAAAGTTTAGAAGGGCTCAAGTCCATCTTCTTCCGGATCTCTATCCGCGAAGGCGTCGTTCGGTGTGAAAAAATCAATTACGGGAGCGGTGGAACTGGAATAAAACCAGTCATATTTGGACTGATATTCATTAAGGGCCGCGGTATTGTTGGTGAAAACCACGTTTTCAAAGGAATTGACGCTGGCATTAGTAGTCCAGTTAAAGGACCCGGTCTCAAGCAGAGCACCGTCCATGATGGCGAACTTGTTATGCAGCGCTCCCGTATCGGTCCTGCCGCCGCGCACCCGGAAATCCACCCCGCTTTCAAAAACATATTTGGCGACCGCGGAGGTCTTTGCCATGGTAGAGTCCATAATCATGCGTACTTTGACGCCGCGATTTTTTGCGGCCACCACCGCGTCGGCCAGAGGCTTAGATGAGAATGTGAAAGTGACCACATCCAACGTGTGTTTAGCGGCATCTATGATGCCGGAGAGCCTGTTCTCGGTATTCGAGCCCGGAGAAAAAAGATAAGCCGGCACAGGAACATGATTAAGAGCCATAGCCGGGGCCGGATCCTGGGGAGGCGTGCCGTAATAACCTTCAGGGACTTCAGGAGAAGCGCCCTGCTCAAGAGTGCGGGACCTTGCCCACATCCATTCAAAATAATTCACAAAACCGCTCACATGAACATTATCCCTGACTATGAGCATATTCTCGAAATTGTAGAAAGTGGCGCTGAAAGTCCAGTTGTATGAGCCGACCGAGGCTACGGCCATATCGAACACGCCTATCTTGTTATGGTTGACTCCGTACGACCTGGTGCCCCGCAGCGTGCGAATATCGATACCGCCGGCGTCTATCAGCTCCTTCAGGCGGATATTCATATTTGGATAAACATGGCTCTCATCCATTATGATCCGTACCTTTACGCCGCGGTCTCTGGCGCGACGAAGGGCGTCGGGCATATCCTGAAGTGTAAGACTATACATGACCACATCGATGGATGACCGGGAGGCGTCTATAAGTTTTACCGTAACTTCGTCGAGATGATTGAAAGAATAGTCGGGGATGGCGGAAAAATCACCTTTGGCCGAAGTCGGCGCATACACCCGGGGTTCCGGCAGAACCGGCGCCGAAACCTTGAATGGAGCAGGATATGGGAAATCAAAAGATTGCCCGCCTGACAACCCGGCAGATCCTCCTGCAGAGGAGAAAACCTGAGAAATTGCAATGTTTGAGGTACTGTTAGGATTGCTTTCGGAAAAAACGCCAAGGGGCTGAATGAACAATAAAATGCCGGCCAGTTTTAAAGAGAGATTATTCATGTGAACATATTATATATGAAGGAGCCTGTTCTTTAAAGGGCCCTAAGGCCCAGGCCCGGATGAAACGAAGGGCCTACCCATAAGATGCAAAGCAATCCAGTAATTTAGACGCAAAGCAGTCCAGAGGCAAAGCTGTTTAGCGATTTATATGCAAGGCAATCTAGCAATTTAGAGGAAAAGTAGTTTGGATGTCAAGCAGTTTAGCTAAACAGCTGAATCGCTGTGCTTCTAAGTCGCTAGCTAGCCTTACTTCTAAACTGCTTTGCATCTAGATGGCTTTACGTCCAGACTGCCTTGCATCTAGACTGCTTTGCCTCTAGACTGCTATATTCAGCAACCGGGCGACTGACTCGGGATTATTGATACCGTAGGCCGCGGCGATATTAACTCCGGATAAGCCCTCTTTAGCGGGCCCGTAAAAAAGTTGTCCGGCTTTTTTAAGGATCAGGGCCTTACCGGCGTAAGCTGCCATCAGCGCCAGGTCATGGGAAACCACGATAACACCCATACCACCGGAGGCCAGGCGCGTAAGAAGTTCGAAAATCTGGATCTTATAATTTATGTCCAGGTGCGAGGTGGGCTCATCCAACAGAAGAACTTTCGGATCCTGGGCCAAAGCCTGGGCGATAAGAACCAGCTGACGTTCACCGCTTGAAAGTGAATTAATACTCCTGTCCCGCAGTTCAGGAACACCCACCTCATTTAATGCGTCATGGACGCGGGAAGCGTCGGCGCCGGAATAATCGCGCCACCACGGAACGCGCGGACTGCGCCCCATGAGGACTATTTCAAAAACAGAAAAATCGTAAGGCAGGTAAAGTTCGCTGGGAACATACGCCACAAGTCGGGCAAGTTCAGCCTTTGAGTAAGCGTGAATATCCCTATCCAGAAGTTTAGCAGAACCCTCCGAAGGCTCCAGGAAACCGCTTATAAGCCTTAGGAGCGTGGATTTACCGGAACCGTTCGGCCCCATAACCGCGAGCAGATCTTTCTCCATAAGTTCAAAACCGGCGCCAGCCACCGCCGGGGCGCCATTATATGAAAACTTAAGACCTTCAACTTTTATCAGCATCATATATAGATGTACTCTTCACTATCCGCCGATCACTATTCGGCGCTGTCGCCTCCAGCCGTACGACGCAGAAGCCAAATAAAAAATGGCGCCCCGAACAACGCCGTGATAACGCCCACCGGAATCTCTGCCGGGGCCGCGGCGGCGCGCGCGACAGCGTCGGCCAGGATCAGGAATAGCGCTCCGCCAAGTGCCGACGAGATTAACAGGCGCCTGTGAGAAGGACCGAAAAAAATCCTCAGCACATGCGGGACTATGAGCCCCACAAAACCCACCGTGCCGGCCAGGGCTACAGCAGCGGCCGTGGCGAACGAGGCCAGCGCGAAAAACACAAGCCGCACCTTATCCGGATCCGCGCCCAGGTAGGCGGCCTTTTCTTCGCCTAGCGAAAAGATGTCCAAATACCGCCACAAGAACACTCCGCCTGCGACCGAAGCGATGATTATCGCGCCCGAAACCGCCAGGAGAGAGTTATCCGCCGGAAAAAATCCTCCCAGCAGGAAATAAATCAGCGAGAGCGAATGTTCCCGATAAAGCGTCATAAAAAGCATTATAAGCGCGGTCAAAAACGTGCTTACAGCCACTCCGGCCAGCACAAGATGCGCCATCGAAGGGCGCTTTTTAACTTTAGAGAGGGAGTAGGTAAGAAAAGTGGCAAAAAAAGCTCCGGCGAAAACTATCAGGTAAAAAAAAGGAGATGAACGGGCGACCCCGAAAGCCGAACAGAGCACAGCCCCGGCCATGGCGCCGGCTGAAGTGCCGAGGATATACGGATCACTGAGGGGATTTTTAAGCAGGCCCTGAAAAACAGCCCCGGAAAAACCCAGTCCCGCCCCGACAACCGCCGCAGCCAGTATCCGCGGAAACCTCAATCCCCAAATGATCTCCGGGCCGGCGGCTCGTACCGCCCCGGTAAAAAGCGCCAGGCCGGCGGCCGCAATGACTGCCGGCACCAGCCACAAAACCTTTCTCATCTCTTTATTCATAATCAAAAACCGGTTAATCTTAAATCTTCAATCGTTCCCTCGCTCATTAAGCCACGCCTTAAGCTTTCTTACCTCGTCCAGCAGGCGCGGGCCTGGTCTTGAGAACGCGTCCCGATCTAAACCCGTAAAAACCCTTCCATTTTTAACGGCTTTGAGACCAGCGGCCATGGGCCGGCGGCTAAAATCTGACGCTGAACCGGAAAGCATGATAACGGCGTCCGGGTCCTTCTTCACCACGGCTTCCCAGGAAACCTGAAAATATCCCTTGTCCTCACCGGCGAAGATATTACGCCCCCACGCTTTCGCTATGGCATCGGATAGAAAAGACCGCTTACCGGCGGTCCACCCGCCCTCGTCAATTTCAAGATAGACCGAAGGCCGAAATGAACCGGCAGGCTTGCTTTTCAAACCGGTCTTCATTTTCTTAATAAGCGCCGCGGCCACTTTTTCCCGGCCAAGTCCAGCGGCAATCAGTTCTATGGTGCGATAAATATCTTCAATACGCCGCTCTTCCGGCAACTCAACCACCTTTATACCTGCGTTACGAAGGTCCTGAGCCACCGACGAACCCTGCCAAGCGCCCGCGAACACGATATCCGGGGTGAGCGAATATATCTTCTCAAGATTAGGCCGAAGATAGTCTCCGACCTTCTCTATTGCCCTGGCGCCGGGCGGCCAGTCGCAGAAGTTGGAAACCCCGACCAGCTCCGTACCCGCCCCCAGCTCGAAAATTATCTCCGTGTATGAAGGCATAAGCGAGACTGCGCGCTTAGCGCACGCAGGCGAAACGGAACAAAAAAGGAAGGCACAGACTGCCAAAAATACAAGCGCGGATATTTTCATGTAATCCCACTCAAATAAAAAACCCAACTTTTGAGGGTTGGGCGTTAAAACCGGTTTTCCCCCTCGGATTGCCCGCTGCATTCAGCGGGGTTCGCGATAGACCGGGCTTAGCCTTTCGGCATTACCGTTGCGGGGCAGCCCCGGATTCACACCGGGTTCCTTCGCGAACTGCTTATATCTTACAAAAACTCAACGCAATATTCCAGCCGCGCCATATGCGCCTAATCCTCCGCTAGAGCGTTCCACTATAGTGGGAAAGATTTAACACAATGGGTGAAGGATGCATTACCTTTATTTGCCATCTTCCGGTTCGCTGGGCCCGCGGTGGACTGGAACGCAAAACCAGTGTCGTCCACACCGTGGCCGCACTTCCCGACCTCGGCGCAGGCAGTGTCCTTAGCAGTCCTTTGATAGCCCAGTCCACCCACCGCTATGCAAGTCTCGGGCTCCGGTAGGGTTTTGCTAACCCAGATTCCCCCGCAGCCCGCTCCAAAATAAGCGTATGGCTAATGACGTAACGCAAATGGCAGATGTTCCTTAAACTCCGGCCAGCGGCATCCTGGTGCTGATCAGAACTCCCGTCCCGGCTATGTTCCGCGCTTCAATACTTATATCGTTTTTCATAAGCAGATCGTGGGTTATAAGGAGTCCCACGCCAGTCCCTTCGGGTTTCCCGGTGACAGCTTTCTGAAAAAGCTTCGTGAGGATCTCTTCCGGTATAGGTCGTCCGTTGTTCATAATGTCGACCTCCAGCATGCCGGCCGACTGCCGAATAGATATTTCCACTACTCTCTCGTCGGTATCGCATCTTGCCGCTTCGACGGCATTCTTTAATATATTGAAGTAGGCCTGCTGAAGGTCCTGGCGAAGCGCCAGAACGAACAGATTGTCACCCTCGGGGAAATTATGACGAAACTTAACTTTTTGGGCATCCTTGTGAAAAGCGAAGATAGACACAAGATTCCGGAAAAAGGACGCCATATTTATCTTTTCTTTTTTACCTTCAGTAGCGCAGCCAAAACGGGAGATATTGCTCAAAGCGTCAGACATCTTCACGACTGTTTCCGAGAGATCGGTTAGCGCGGTCTGCTCCGCATCACTCTTGTTCGGCGAAAGGCGCTCTAATTCTATATAGCCCGCGATGGAGGCCAGCGGCCCTCTCAGGTCGTGAACGATGCGGTGCGTCATCATGCCTATACTGGAAGAAGCGTCAAGCTCGCTAAATCTCGCCACAATGGCCTGTTTTTCACTATTTTCCGCCATAATTTTAAATTTCAATCTGGCCACCATCACTTTCACGAGGAAATTTAAAATCACCATAAACGACACTGAAAAAGAAATGATCCAGAATGTGGCGGCCGGACTTGCATATATTTTTGCCGAGAACGGATTGGTTACGGTCAACAATCCTGAGTATTCCCCAAGCACAGCGCAAAGATAGCTCAGGATCGCACCGCCTATACAGATATTGTGTTTTCCGCTGAACGCCGCTTCGGAAACAAGGATAGCGAAATACAGGAAGACGAACGGCGAAGTTATTCCGCCGCTCAGATGCACCACAAACCCCATACCTGCCAGCGCAAAAAAACTCAGGGCGGAAATAGCGTACTGCTGATACTTCTCCGGCACTTTCCGCAGAACCAGATATTTCCCAAGGTATATTATTGCCAGGCCCAGCACCAACCAAAGAAATTTTTTACCGAACGGGAAATCCGGTATGCTGTAACAAAATGAAAATGTGCAAAAACTGATAAGACTCGCGAACAAAACCTGTTTCCGCAAGAGACTTGTCGCGTGGCGGTGCGTAACAGCGGGGTCTGTAGTTGTTTTCATAGATATGTTCGTCACCGATCCGGAACGTTCCCACAATCTGACAGAACGCGTAAACCTTATCGCATCTTCAGAATCGCGACTGCTATCTTGCGCAGATCTTGGGCAAATTTTGTCATTAATATTTTATCAGGATCACCGAGCGCGGCTTCAAGACCAGCGTCATACCGCAGGCGGCCCGCACAGTTTTTGGGACGCCCCCCCTCTCTTCCGCTCATGTTTTCGATAACTCCCAGCACCGGCACTTTCAGATCATTATAAAGATCCAGCGAGCGTTCGAGCACCGAATGCGCTAGAACGGAAGATGTCGTGACCGCCAGCACCTCGGTCTGCGGGATCAGTCTTATCACGTCCAGCGCGGCGTCGTTTATGCCCGGAGGCATGTCGATCACCAAAAAATCCAGTTCTCCCCACTGCGTTATGGCAAGCATCTCGATTATGGCGTCCGACACATTGGCGCCGCGCAGAGGAACCGCCTTATTACTTGAGAAAAACGCCACGGACATAAATTTTACGCCATAAACCATGGGCGGCTCAAGCCCCATCATTTCTTTCGGGAACAGGCCGTTCGTACCCAGCACGATATGGTCGGAGGCGCCCGCCAGGTCCAGGTCCAACAGGCCGGTCTTTAAGCCTCTTTTAGCCAGCAGGAGAGCGAGGGTTGAAGCCGTCACGCTCTTGCCGATGCCGCCCTTCCAACCGGTGACCGCGATAATTCTTTTTATTTTTGAAAGCCGGGTGCCGATTACGGCGGGTCGGGGATCAAGGCTGATCATCTCCCGCCCCTTATATGCTTTATTGAGACGCCCCGCCCGGCCATGATCTCAAAATCAGGGCTCTTGCATTTGGGGCATTTAAGAAAAGCATGGGCCATCTCCGGTATAAAGTGGATATTTTCAGCTTCCTCGTCGGTTCTTTTTAAAACTTTAAGCGTAAATTCTTTGGAGCAGGCCTTGCATTTGAAGGCCGCTGGATCCTTCAGGATCCGGAACTTGCAGCAAGACAAACCCTTGAAAGAACTTTTCACAAGCTCCTGAAGCGCGAAAGAGAATATTTTTCTGTCTATTGCCTGCAGCTCACCCAGAGACACCCCGACCTCTGAAACGGAGCTTAATTTCTCCCGGGCGGCGTATTCCGCCGCTTTTCTTATCACAGACTCAGCAAGGGCCCATTCGTGCATAGGTCAGGACATTCCCGGAAGTTTGAACCCGCTCAACTGACTCATTTTCGCGGCGGCCGTCTTCTGCGACTGCTTTACGGCGCGGTTTACCGTCTCGACGATAGCAGCCTCTAGCTTAGCCTTATCCACGGAAGTCAGGTCGGATTTTATGGACACGCTCTTTATCTCCTGCGAACCGGAGATGCCGACTCTTACGTAATTATCCTCGCTTTCCAGCGTGACAGAGTCCAGTTCTTTTTTTATCTCATCCATCTTCTGCTTCATTTCCCAAAGTTCTTTCATTTTATCCAGCATAAGTTCTCCTTTTACAATCGTAAAGCGTAAAGCGGGAAGCGTAAATAGTAAGCAGTCTTTTTTTTCTGCGTATGGCCTAAAGCCTATAGCTTATGACGTAGTTATTCGCTTAAAGCCTAAGCTTATGGCGGTCGTTAGCGTAAAGCGTAAAACGTAAACAACAAATCACAATCAGAATAACTCCTTACAACTATTTACGCTTCCCGCTTTACGCTTTCCGGCTCCCCACCTTACTATTCACGATTTACGATTCCCGATTTACGGGTTTAAGCACCAGATTACCGGTGCGCAGGCGGGAATTTTTGTAACCGTAGAGTATATATATTACCAGGCCCGCGGCCAGCCATATAAAAAACCTGAGCCAGGTCATGAACCCAAGCCCCAGCATAAGAAACAGGCAGAAAAGTATTCCGAGGACCGGCATCAGATACCCCCCGGGAACCTTAAAAGGCCTGTGGCGCCCGGGGTCTTTAACGCGCAGGACTACAACCCCGGCGCAGACTACGATAAAAGCGAAAAGCGTGCCGATGTTGCAAAGCTCGGCCATTACATCCAGGCTGAAGAAGGACGCGAAAACCGCCACAAAAATACCGGTCCAAATAGTAGTGATGTGGGGCGTTTTATACTTCGCGTGCACTTTTGCAAAATACTGGGGCAGCAATCCGTCGCGGCTCATTGAGAAGAATATCCTGGGCTGGCCCATCTGGAAAACAAGCAGGACGGCCGTGTTGGCGGCAACGGCGCCCAGGGATATCAGACCCACTATCCAACGGGGCGCGTGGTTATACTGAAGCCCCGCCACCAGCGGTTCGGCTATCTTGTCCTTCATTTCGGTAAAAGGCATCATGCCCGTCAGCGCCACCGTAACCAGAACATACACAATTGTGCAGATGATCAGCGAACCTATTATGCCTATAGGCATGTTCTTCTGCGGATCGCGGGTTTCCTCGGCCACCGTGGATACCGCGTCAAAGCCTATGTAAGCGAAAAATATATAGGCTGCGCCGACCTGAATGCCCTTCCAGCCGCCCGGGGCGAAAGGGACCCAGTTGTCCGGATTAAAGTAATAGACTCCCACACCGATAAAAATCGCCAGCACCAGCAGTTTAATGATGACCATTATGGAATTAAACCTGGTGCTCTCCCTGATGCCTATCACCAGTATCCAGGTCAGGAACCCGACGATGGAAACCGCGAGCAGATTACATATTACTGGGAACCCGAAGATATGCGGCACGGAGGCTATATCAGCGCCCGATTTCAGGAAAGTATTATAGTCCATCCTCAGCCACAACGGAACACCGAAACCGAAAACGCTGCGCAGAAGATCGTTAAAATAGCCGGCCCAGCTGATAGCCACCGCCACATTACCTATGGCGTATTCCAGGATCAGATCCCATCCGATTATCCAGGCGACGAGCTCACCCATGGTCGCGTAAGCGTAGGTATAGGCGCTGCCGGAAATAGGCACCATCGCGGCCAGCTCCGCGTAACATAGTGCGGCGAAGCCGCAGGCTATCGCCGTGAGTATGATCGAGACTATAAGAGACGGACCCGCGCCGCCCTTTACCGCCGCCTCGCCCAACATTGCGAAAATACCGGCCCCGATGATGGCGCCCACACCGATCATGGTCACATCAAAAGAGCCCAGTACCTTGGGCAATTTATGACCCCTTTCATGAGACTCGGCCATTATTTCGTCTACGGATTTAACCTGAAAAATCGACATTAACTCTCTCCTGTTTTGGTCGCAAATCGTAAATCGGGAATCGCAAATAGTTTACAAGGAAATCCTCAGTATGTACGATTCCCGTTTTCCGGCTTACGCTTTACGACTCTACTCTATATTATTGAAATATTCTATCAAACTTAAAGCGGATTCTTTGACCGCGGGAGTAAGCCCTTCTTTAAATTCCATTGATCCGGGCTCCACACCCAGGGCCACCAGTTGCGCGCCGGTATCCTCCCGAACCACGGAAAAAGTGACGCTTAGCGGAAAGCTGTGCGTGGAAATAACTGCAGCCTGATTAATGTGTTCCAGCGGTATTAAACGCAGTTCCCCGGGACGGCCGCCAAAATGCGCGGCATCCAGGAGAATTATTTTTTCGGGTTTAAAGTCTATGGCGGTCTGAGCTATGTTCTCAGGAGTGGTGTAAGCGTTGATCACGCTGTGCTCCGAAGATTTAAAGCGCACCTGTTCCCCCACAAAAGGTCCTACGCCGTCGTCGGCCCTCAGCGGGTTGCCGATAGTTATCAGCAGCGTCCTGCCCTTAGGGGCGATAGCCGCCTTAATTTCTTCAGTTAAAGAGGTGCTCATGTTAAAATATGCAACTAATCATTAGAACCGCAGGATAGCCCAGTCGGGGCTGGCGAGGGCATGGGCCCGTCGGGCACGCTATCGTCCACACCGTGGCCGCGCTCCCGCTCGGCCTTCGCGCCTACGCAAGCTCAGGCCTGCGCGAAGGCCCGCCGAACCCATGCCCTCGCCTCCCCTCCATTAAACTTACGCGCCTCATAATCGCTCGGCGTAATCCCTAGCACTTCTTTTAAATTACCGCTATTATTTAATTAACTCTCGTACGCTTTACCTTAACCAATAACGAGGATAAGAAAACGGCAGGCCTATCATTGGAGCGGGTGACGGGGGATCTGGGTTAGCAAAACCGTACCGGAACTCGGCGCTTGCATAAGCGCGCCGAGTGAGTGGAGCCTTGCGACACTGGGCCCGATCCGGAAGTGTGCCCGACGCATACAGTGTCCGATAGCCAAGCAAACTGCGGCAAAGTCCACCCTGGTTTTGCGTTCCAGGCCCCCGGCAGAACCCGCGAACTTGCAACCGGCCGTTACCTATTACAAGTCAAGAATACCTATACCGTCTTAAAAATAGCTGGCTCCGCTCTGAATAACGAGGGAGCCAGCGGTAAAACACCAGGCCTCACCGACCATTAGTCGGTGAAGGTGACATTCAGATAATGCGCGGAGCAAGAGATGCAGGGGTCGTAGGCCCGCACCAGCATTTCCAGAGCCAGCGTGATCTCGGCCTTGGACTTGGTGATAATCTCCGGCAGAAGCTTGGTCATATCGTATTCGATATTGTTTATGTTCTGGTTGGTAGGAATTATGCAGTTTGCCTGCTTGATTATTCCTTTCGCGTCAGTCTCGTAGTTGTGGAACAGGATACCGCGGGGTACTTCCACGGCGCCGACGCCGTTGCCGGCCCGCACCGGAATGGCGCCCTTCTCATTCACTCCCACAACTATCTCCTGGCTGTAATCCACGCCGTTCTTTTTGAGGTCCCGGAGTATGCCAAGAGCGTGATGATAACAGTGAACGATCTCTATCACCTGCGCCACGGTGTTAAGGTAAGGGTTGTGACAGACGGGCTTAAAGCCCAGGGCGACAGCGACTTTTTTTGCCTCGGGATGAAGCTTGTCGTAATTGAGGTTAAACCGCGCCAACGCGCCCACAAAATATGATTCGCGGGAGAGCTTCGTAAACTTGGCCGAAGAGCGCGGATCGACAAACTCGTTGGTGGCTTTCCTGTAATCCTTCTTTTTGAAGCGCTTGCCGTCCGTGGAACCGATATCACCCGTAAGCAGCGGATATTCTCCGTCGTCGGACACCAGCGCCACATACTCTGTCTCACGATGGAAATCCGGGAACTTGAGTGTCGCGGCCAGTTTAAGCGTCTCGGCCATGTCTTCACCCATGGCTTCAAGCATGCTTATCTGATCATCGATGGCTTTGGGAGTGGGAAGTTTGGTGAACCCGCCGGCGATGGCGCTGATGGGATGCACATGGCGGCCTACCAGGATATCGCAGACGTCGTTGCAGGCCTTCTTCATACGCAGAGCGCGCCTGACCACGGCATTATGCGTCTTAATGAGCGGCACGAACGAAGGCACGCCCAGGATGTCGGGCGCGGCCAGCAGATAGACATGCAGGATGTGACTGTCAAGAAACTCGTAGTCCAGCAGGAGTTTGCGGAGCTTTATAGTCTGCGCGCTCGGGGTGACGCCCAACGCGTCCTCGGCGGCTTCTATGGAAGCCAGGGAGTGCCCGCAGGAACAGATTCCGCAGATGCGGGAAGTTATATGCTGCGCTTCAAAAACGGAACGGCCGCGCAGCATTCCTTCAAACAGACGGGGTGATTCAACCACATGCATCTCGCACTTCTCCACTTTACCGTTCTTCACGTTGACCACGATGTCGCCGTGTCCCTCAACGCGGGTGATGTACTCCACTTTTATATCGAGATCTTTATTTTCCGCCATTGATATCACCTTCCTTGCACTTGTTGTACATGTCGAATTTGTTCTTTATAAGATCGGCATTAAGTTTGTATTTGCCGATAACTTCCGCGGCGGCGTTCTTAGCGGGGTTTTTAACCTCGCCGCGGCAGCCGTAGCAGATGTTGCCGTTACTGGTGCACCAGGAATTACACCCGCCTTTGGTCCAAGGGCCCAGGCACGAAACGCCCTTGTCGTACATACAGACGTTCTCGTTAAGTTTGCATTCCACGCAAACCGGGTTATCCGGAACGGTGTAAGGAAGTCCGCGCAGCGCGCATTTAATGACTTCAACCAGTTCCGGCGGATATATAGGACAGCCATTCACGAAATAATCGACCTTCACCACCTGATGAATGGGTCTGGTCTTTACACTGTCGAACAGTTTAAAATCCTTTCCGTAAACGTACTGGCGTATCTCATCCAGCTCGAAAGAGTTCTTCATGCCGTTAACTCCGCCGATACAGGCGCACGCGCCATAGGCTATCAGAACTTTGGAGCGGGCGCGTATCTTTTTGATGCGCTCTTCGGCGTGATGATCGGTTATGGAGCCTTCGATGATGACCACGTCATAATCCTTGTCCCATTTCTCGCTCATCACTTCGCGGAATTCCACCACGTCGATGGCTCCCAGAATGTCAAGCAGCGCTTCTCCGAGATTGGCCACCTGAAGCTGACAGCCTTCGCAGCACGCGAAGTCAAAGAAGGCCACTTTAGGTTTGGTTGCTGTAATTGGTACGTTGGTCATTTCAAATCCCCTTGAGTTAAAGTTTCTTCGCCTCTTTCACTTCATCGTAAGTGAAAGTCGGGCCGTCCTTGCAGCAGTAATAATTCTTAGGATGGTCTATCTGGCAATGCCCACATTTCCCCATGCCGCATTTCATGTGCCGTTCCAGCGACAGAACAATATGCCTTTCCGGAATATTTTTCTTAAGGAGTTCGGCAATGACGAACTTATACATGATGGGCGGGCCCACGACCACGGCAAAAGTCCTCTCCGGCTGTATGGTCACGCCGGGTATAAGCGTGGTGATAAGCCCTACGTTTCCTTTCCAGTCGGGATCGGTCCTGTCCACGGTGCAGTGAAATCCCACATCCAGCCTCTCCTGCCATTTCGCGACTTCAGAACCGAAGATCATGTCCTTAGGGGTGCGGCAGCCGAGGAGAATGTCCACCTTGCCGAAGTCTTTGCGGTTATCCATGACATAATTGATAAGGGACCGCAGGGGCGCAAGCCCCAGGCCGCCGGCCACGAACAGCAGGTCATTGCCGACCATAACCTTGACCGGGAAAGGCTTGCCGAATGGCCCGCGTATGCCGACATAATCCCCGACGTCAAGCTTGTGCATGGCGTCGGTAAGGCGGCCCGCAGCCCTGACGGTCAGTTCAAAAGAGCCCCGTTTGGTGGGGCTTGAACAGATGGAGATGGGGGCTTCCCCTATGCCGTATAGTTCCACCTGCACGAATTGTCCGGGCTCATGGTCCAGCTCACCGTCCTCAAGCTGTATGTCGAACCATTTCTCTGCAGCGGTCATCTGTTTGGCCGCGATAATTTTCCCTTTTCGCAATTTCCAGTTAGAATTTTTTATTTCCTCAGTCATACGTTTTCCTTCACGAGAGATGTAAGGGTCTCCTTAAGGCTGATGTCGGCCATGCAGGTCCTGGTGCAGCGCCCGCAGCCGGTGCAGAAAAATCGGTAGAATTTATCCACCGAATACTTGAATTTCCTGTAGAACCGGTGGCGCTGACGGTCCGAGCGCTCTTCCCGGAAGTTCTCCCCGCCCGCCACGGCGGCAAAAGTCTCAACTTGGCATGAATCCCAGGTCCTGTTCCGGGAACCGGTCTTCATATCAAGGTTTATAGTATCCGCCATGTCGAAGCAGTAGCAGCTCGGACAGACATTTGTGCAGTTGCCGCAGGAAACACAGCGCCGGCCCACGTCTTCCCACACTTTGCTCTTGACACCCTTGGCGAATATTTCCGGCAGTTTGCGCGGATCAACGCCAACTTCGTTCTTAAAAGCGGAGCGCTTATGCTCGCGCACTTTTTCCAGAGCCGCGGTATCGGCGTGAGAGGCCCTGGCGAGCCCCATCCCTTCCACCAGCTCTTCGGCTTTCTGGGTATTAACATGGATGATGAATCTGTCGCCCAGATCGGTGAAGAACAGGTCGTAGCCGCCGCTGGGGATGTGGGAACTCACCAGAGCGCAGCTGGCGTTTTCGTCGCAATAATCGTTACATTCCAGGCCGATGAGGAATATTTTATCTTTCCTGCGCAGGTAATTATAATCTCGCGGACGCTCGGAGAAGACCATGTTGAGGCACTGGATGCCGGCCAGGTCGCAGGTATGGACGCCGAACACCGCTATCTCTTCGGCCTCGACCACAGCTTTATCCACGGGCTTGGCGCCGGAAACATCAAAATCCAGCATCTTCTCCCTCTGGGGCATAAAATACTTCTTGGGAGGAAGAATAGTGGGGATATATTGAAGCGCTATCTCGGAGGCCGCCTTGACCTCCTGGAAAGCGAAGTTACCGGTTCCCTTGGCTACGGGGGCGACAACTTTCATTTTTTTAGAAAGCTTTTTAATAAAGCCGTCCAGTTCGTCTTTTTTGAGTATATGATAATTCACTCGCTTAGACCTCCATAGAAGAGTTATTAAATTACCTGTATATTATAATTAAAATAGACACCTTTTTCCTATTCGGCTGGCGTTTCGCGGGCCCGGGCGGCTTGGCACAATATAAGGCAAGCTAATAGGTCCGCAACAAAAAGATTAAAGACCTGTTGACGCGGCCCCAACTTTTCAAGGCCATGCGCGCTTGTGTGCTGATTAGAAAAATTAATAGAGCAGTCTGGCCGCCGTTCAGCGATTAACGCGTGGTTTGCCCCCCTTTTACCGATCTCCATCGCCAGCCGGAAACACCAGCGAAGTAATATCGTGAATCAGTTAACAGCCCGGCCCAAAACCCACATCCCTCTAGCCCGGCAAATTCGTCCCGGCGCGCATTATTGTTTGAAGACCCCGCGCATTAACTGGTAAAATGTATTAATGAAAGAGTTAATTTTAATGCGTCACGGCTTAGCGCTTTCGGCCCGGGAATCCGGTCCTCGCGGCGACGCCGGCAGGAAACTGTCTCAGGACGGAGAAGTGCAGATAGAGATTTCCTCAAAGCGCCTGAAAGAACTCGGCGTTTCCCCCGGCGTTATAATCTCAAGCCCTTTTTTGCGGGCCATGGAAACGGCCGACATAGCGGCGAAGCACTTTCCTACCGCCAGGCGCGTCATCGAGCCCGCCCTGATTTCAATGTTCCCTCTCTCCGAAATAGTCAATTCCATAGCAAAGGCCGCCGGCGACGAACCGTCCGCGCTGGTAATAGGCCACCAGCCCACCATGGGATCCCTGTGCGGCCTCCTGCTCAAAGCGGATGGCCCGCATTTCAGCACCGGCAGTTTCGCCCGCCTTAAATGCTCCGACGGGCTAGGCTACGAGAACGCCGAACTGGCGGAATTATTCACTCCGGAGAGTTTTTGAAAAAACTAATCTTCCTGACGGCCTGCCTTCTGGCGACCGGACCGCTTTCCGCCAAAGAACGGATGGTAAAGATCCTGCTATATTCCGTCAGCAAGCCTGCGGCCCTCACTCTGACACCCGGGCAGGGAAAGGTTTTGGTAAACGCCACACCACTTAAGGCGCCGGCTCTTATCTCGGCAAAGGGTGCGTTGGTAAGCGTTAAAGGTTTCGGCCCGGCCGGAAGAGCCGTGCGCTTGAACATATCCGGCAAGGGAGCCTGGCTATCCGGCGGTCTCAGTCCCAAACGTCTTTACAAGGGCGTGCTGGAAATCACCGCGGAGAAAAGCCGCCTCAAAATCATCAACACGGTCCCCCTTGAAGAATATATCGCCGGCGTAACTTCCGGCGAAGCAGGAGATCTCTCGCAGATGGAGGCTTTCAAAGCGCAGGCAGTGGCCGCGCGCACCTACACGCTGAAATACATCGACAATCACATTAAAGACGGTTACAACATGTGCGACTCCACACACTGCCAACTCTTCACCGGTTTTGGAGCCATCAGGCCATGCGCCCAGGCCGCCGCGGACTCCACGCGCGGCGAGGTAGTTACCTACCAGAACAAATTGGCCGCGACCTTTTATCACTCCATCTGCGGCGGCAGGACCGAGACCATGACCTACGTCTGGCCGTTTGAACATAAGCCATACCTGGTATCGATTCGGGACGGACCGGACCGAAAACCGTATTGCTCCATAGCGCCCGGCTTCAACTGGAAGACCCGCATCTCAATGAAGGCGCTTACCGGGATGGCCCGTTCACAGAAGTGGATATTGCCAACTGAGAATGTACAAAAGATGGAAGTCCTTGACCGCGGAGTTTCAAAACGGGCCGTAACGCTTGAGTTCTCCACCGAAAAACGCAGAGTCAGGATCTCAGCCACTAATTTTTATCACGGCGTCGGCCGTCACAAGGGATGGGATGCGATACGGAGCACTCTTTTTAATGTTTATTCCGGCAAAGATTATGTAGTATTGGAAGGCAGGGGAAACGGACACGGAGTCGGTATGTGCCAGTGGGGCGCGGAAGGTATGGCGAGGTTAGGCTTCAAATACCGCGATATACTGACACACTATTATCCGGGGACGGTTTGCAAAAATATTGACGATCTAACACGTTAATTCCTATGACTAAACTTCACGCGGTTATATTGGGCGTACTCCAGGGCGTCGGTGAATTTCTGCCAATATCAAGCTCAGCGCATCTGGCGTTGGCGCCTTACATTTTTGGCTGGCGCTACCAGGGCTTGGCCTATGATGTCATGCTTCATCTGGGCACGCTCCTTGCCATCGCAGTATATTTCGCCCCGGACTGGCTGGCTATAGTCAAGGCCGGACTGACCAGACCTAAAGAACAAGACGGGCGCCTGCTCTGGTTGCTGGCAGCCGGCAGCATCCCGGCCGCCGTGGCGGGCCTGATGCTTAACCACAGCGCAGAACACGCTTTCCGCGATCCGATATGGATAGCATCCAATCTTCTGTTTTTTTCCGGACTTATTTATTTAGCCGACAGGGCCCCCTCTCAGGTGAAAAAAATCGGAGATATAACCCTGAAGGACATACTGCTTATAGGCCTTGCCCAATCCGTGGCGCTCATGCCGGGAGCTTCCCGCTCAGGCATGACAATTATGGCGGCCCTATTCCTGGGTTATACCCGATACGATGCGGCGAGACTGTCGTTCCTGCTTGCGACGCCTGTCATTTTAGGCGCCGGCCTCCTGGAGGCGCGCAAGATCGCGCCGGCGGATCTGAATCCCGCCTTCGCCGCAGGAGTTGTTGCGGCGTTTATAGCGGGCATACTCTCGATAAAATTCCTGCTCTCCTACCTTAAAAGCAGAGACCTTAAACCGTTCATCGCCTACCGCGTTATGCTGGGATTATTTATCTTCTGGAAGGTGTGCTTCGGCTAAAAACGGCAGTTACCCGAACCTCTGGCCCCTAAACCATCTTCTTTGAGCGCTGGAAAAGTAATTTTCACAAGGGCGCCGCCGTAGGGTCCGTTGGCTATAGAAAATTCCCCGTCATGCTTTGCCATTATCTGTGCGCAGACGTAAAGGCCCAGGCCGGTGCCGCCCGATTCTTTCCTGGTGGTTTTAAAAGCTTTAATCCCGCCCTTAAGGATCTGCTCCGGAAAGCCCGGCCCGTTGTCTGATATCTCAATCACGATCTTATCGCCGGCCGCCGAACCCTTCACAAGGATCTCCCCGTTCCGCGGAACGAAGGAAAGCGAATTAGAAAGCAGGTTTATGAACAGGCGTTCAATGTGAACTTTGCTCATATTAACCGGCGGCAGGTCCGGAGCAAGCTCCACTTTTATGGAAACCACGTTCTTCTGAGCCGCGTAGGCCACCAGTTGAACCGCATTTTCAACCGACTCGCTTATGACGCCCGGCTTAAACGAATATTCCTGACCCTGCGCGATGCCAAGAGCGTTAGCGATAATGTTTTTAGAAAATCTCGCCGCCTTCACTATCCGGGCGATATCCTTCCTGTCCACTACCTCATCCTCACTGGCGATCTGCGCGCTCAAAAGGATAACGGAAACCGAGTTGCCGAGATCGTGCATAACTCCGCTGGCCAGCTGTCCGACCTCTCCCGCCGAAGCCGTTCGCACGATATCAGTATTTTTGTCCATAAGCTCACGGGTCATCACCTCAACTTCCTTGCGCTTAGACATAAGGCTGAATTCCGCCTTCTTCCTTGCGTCCGCCGTGCGATAAACCACCGCCGCCGACAGTGTGAACACCGACAGCTTGATAAGCAGGCTCATAACAGCCGCCAGATCAGTCAGGGACACCGGCAGAGAAAAGAGCGTTACCGCGAGAGCGGACAGGAAAACAACGCCGGCGACATCCTTCATGCTCACCAGGAGCGCCGAAGCGAATATCGGCAGCAGGTAGAGAACCCAGAAATACGAATCTCCGCCGCCGGAGTAGTAAAGAACTCCGGTTATAACCCATATATTAAAGAGCAGGATGGAATCCACCACCCAAAGGCTGACAGAAACCCGGTTGCGCAGCACCTGGTTAAAAATGAAATTTGAAACCATCAGCAGCAGGAAGAAATAAAGTATCTTTGGGTAGCCTATCTGGGGATTGTTACGGTAAAAAAAAGCGATCGCGACCATAAAAACCGAAAAAACCACCTCGTAGGAATTTTTGGAAAAATTACTGACGCGCCCCCTGTTCAAAGCCTGTAAAAAATTCGCCATTCGGTAAATATAGCATTTTTTTGCGCATGGCCGAAAAACCGGCACGCCCGGCCGGTGCTCAGCCCCGCCCACCGGCAGACTATGATATAATTATCCCATGACTGAGCAACCAAAACCTTTAAATTTCCTTAAATTTGACAAGATCCAGCTTTTCAATTTTTTCTTTTTCGGAATATTAATCGTCCTGCTGTATCAACTTTTGAAAATACTTTCCCCTTTTATCGGGGCGATACTTGTGGCCGGGACTCTGGCCCTTATATTTTACCCGGTACACCTCTGGATAAAACGCCGCATAGTATCCAACAACAACGCCGCCTCCGCGCTTTCCACCGGCGCAGTACTGCTGACCGTGGTGCTGCCGCTGCTAATCTTCGGCTGGCTGCTTTTCAAGGAATCAAAAGAGATATACCCTAAAACCAACCAGTGGCTTTCCAGTTTCTCCCAGACCGGCATCGACCTGCGGATGCCGGAAGGACTCCGTTCCTTATGGGATATCGACATGGGAGATGTCGTATTAGGCAATATAAAGAATCTCCAGGAAAATATCATGAAGTCAGGCGGCACGATCCTGAAGAATATATTTTTCTTCTTCGTGAATTTCCTGGTGATAGTCGCCACGCTGTTCGCTTTCTTCAGGGACGGCGAACGTCTGCTCCACTGGATCATAGATATAATGCCTATGGATACGGAACATAAATACCGCATAGCGAACCAGCTTTACATAACCACCATCGCCGTAGTCAGAGGCATTCTGCTTACCGCCGCCATTCAGGGCTTGACGGGAATAATAGGCTACGCTCTCGCGGGAGTTCCTGCCCCCATACTCCTGGGAGCGCTGACGTCTTTCGCCGCACTGGTACCATTCGTCGGTACCAGCCTTATCTGGGTCCCCCTTGGCGTCGCTTTTATTTTTATAAAGGGCGTTTCCACAGGTGTATTCATACTGCTCTGGGGAGCGCTGGTGATCGGCCTTATAGATAACATCGTGCGACCGATCCTGATCGGTCAGAAAGCCAAACTTCCGATATTCCTGTTGTTCCTCGGTATTTTCGGCGGCCTGAGGGTCTACGGGCCGATCGGCATTTTCCTGGGCCCGCTCCTGATCTCATGCC
>CAIPTO010000085.1 GCA_903867985.1 uncultured Elusimicrobia bacterium
AGCCGAGGTGTACGTTCTGACGAAGGACGAAGGCGGCCGTCATACGCCGTTCTTCAAGGGTTACAAGCCCCAGTTCTTCTTCCGTACGACCGACGTGACCGGATCCATCTTCCTTAAAGACGGAGCTGAGATGATCATGCCGGGCGACCACACCGAGATAACGGTTGAGCTTATATCGCCCGTGGCCATGACCAAGGGTCTGCGCTACGCCATCCGCGAGGGCGGACACACGGTAGGCGCCGGCGTAGTAACGGAAATTATAGAATAGTGGAGGATTAGGGTTCAGGGGCTGGGGTTTAGGGTATAGGGTAGGAAATAAATCCTGCTCAACCCTCAACCCTCAACCCTCAACCCTCCTGTAACTTATGGCAGATAGAATTACAATCACAATGGGTTGCACGGTATGTAAGAACAAAAACTATCATTTTTCCAGAGGCAAGAAAAAGGAATTCAAGATAGAGATATCGAAGTTCTGCAGGAACTGCGGCAAACAGACCGCGCATAAAGAAGTTAAAAGCTAGTGGATAGTGAGTAGTGGTTAGTGCGGGTTCTTTTACTTAACACTAAACACTTATCGCTCGCTGCTAAATACTGTCGTTTTACTGGGAGCGTCGGTTAACTGGTAAACCAGCGGTCTCCAAAACCGCAACTGAAGGTTCGAGTCCTTCCGCTCCCGGAGCAAAATATAGCTGGGCGGATGTCGGAGCGGACCCGGGTGCGGAATGGCGGGAGCTGTCTGACTAAGATAAACGCTCCCCGGCCCGGCGGAGATAAAGGTGAACTTTTTATGGGAAAAATAACGAGTTTTCTTAAAGAAGTCTATCAGGAATTGACCAAGGTCACCTGGCTGACGCGCAGCGACGTGGTGCGTTCCACCTTCGCCGTCAGTGTTGTAGTGGTTATTGTGGCGCTGTATGTCAGCGCAGTGGATTTCGGGCTTTCGATTGTATTGGGCAGTATTCTGGGAGGTCGCTAAATGGCAAAAGGGTGGTATGTTATACACACGCGTACCGGTTTTGAAGAACGCGTTAATAAAATGCTCCAGCAGAAGATAGACAACAACGAGCTTACGGGCAAGCTTTTCCAGATCCTCATACCTACCGAGGATATTATCCAGGTAAAGCATAATAAAAAAGCTGTCAGTAAGAGGAAGTTTTTTCCCGGCTACGTGCTCGTGAGCCTTGAACTGGACAACCAGACCTACTGGGCCATAAGAGGCATCCAGGGCGTCTCCGGATTTTTGGGCGATCCCAAGCCCGTCCCTATGGACGAGGGCGAGGTTCAGCAGATTCTCGAACTTGTCAACGCGGCGGGCCTTGAAAAGCCGAAACCCGCCGTACAGTTCGAGAAAGGCGAGAACGTGCGCATCATCGAGGGGCCGTTCAAGCATTTTATGGGAGTCGTGGAAGAAGTGAACGAGCAGAAGGCCAAGATAAAGGTAACCGTTACCGTTTTTGACCGCCCTACTCCCGTGGAACTTGACTTCCTGCAGGTGGAGAAGGTCTAACGGAAAGCGGTTGCTCTAAAGTTACAATTCAGGAGAACACTTATTATGGCTAAAGTAAAAGCGGTAAAGACAATGATAAAGTTGCAGATCCCCGCAGGATCCGCCAATCCCGCGCCTCCCGTGGGTCCCGCCCTCGGTCAGCACGGCGTGAATATAATGGACTTCTGCAAGCAATTTAACGAGAAGACCAGAAAACTTGAGCAGGGCGTGCCGATCCCTGTGGTCATCACGGTTTTTGAAGACAGGACCTTCACGTTCATAACCAAGATGCCTCCGATGGCCGCGCTCATTAAGAAAGCCGCGGGCCTTGCAAAGGGTTCAGGCGAGCCAAACAAGACCAAGGTCGGCAAAATGACTCTGAAGCAAGTGGAAGAAGTGGCCAGGCAAAAACTGGTTGATCTCAATACCAAAGATATCAAACAGGCCATGGAAATGGTGAAGGGCACCGCGCGCTCAATGGGCGTGGATATAATCAGTTAGGGTTCAGGGGTTGGGGTACAGGGTCAAGGGTAAGCGGCTTTTCCGACTTTACTCTACCCTCTTCCCTATACCCTCAACCCTTCGGCAAGAGGGAGCGATTCTTGGAAAAGGGATCGCGTTTGAACCTCAAGGAGACAACACAATGGGTAAAAGAATAGAGAACATAAAGAAAGGTCTGGACCTTATCAAGAAATATAAAGTCGAAGAAGCCGTGGCGCTCATCAAGAAGAACGCCAGCGCCAAATTCGACGAGACCGTTGAAGTGCACCTGAAGCTCGGTATTGATGTGAAACATTCCGACCAGCAGGTCCGCAGCACCGTCAGCCTTCCCCACGGCACAGGTAAGACCAAAAAGGTCGCTGTCATCGCCAAGGGCGAAAAAGTTAAGGAAGCTGAAGCCGCCGGAGCCGATCTGGTCGGCGGAGCGGAGCTTATAGAAACCATATTTAAGGGCGCCATGGATTTCGACGTTCTTGTCATCACCCCGGACATGATGAAGGACGCCGCCAAGCTCGGCAAGGTACTTGGTCCCAGGGGCCTCATGCCTAATCCGAAGAGCGGAACCGTGACTTTTGAACTGACCAAGACCGTAAAAGAGCTTAAGGCCGGCCGCATAGAGTTTAAAGCCGATCCGCAGGGCATCGTGCACGCGCCGGCAGGCAAAGTGTCTTTCCCGGAAAAGAATATTGCCGAGAACGTGCAGACTATTATCGACGCGGTCCTTAAAGTTAAGCCGTCTTCTTCAAAGGGCGTGTACATGCAGTCCGTGTATGTGTCGTCCACGATGGGCCCAGGGTTCCCGGTGGATGTTTCAGCTAAGGTATAATTTTTGCTCCGGCAGAAATTACAGCCATAAATTATAAGCGGTTATTTCAGCCGCGCCATAGGCCGTAAGCTATACGCTATTAAGGAAAATCCTAAAGAGCATGTGGCCTACGGCTTATGGTTTACGGCAATATAAGTTCCCATTATTCACTCTAAAAAAGGAGTAAAACATGAGAAAACTTAAAGCAGTTGCGGCGGTTGCGGTTTACGCGGCACTCTCTTCCGGCGCGGCTTTTGCCAGCGAGGCGGAGCTGCAGATCCCCGATCTTTCAAGCGTCGCTTTCCTGGGTGTAACAGGACATAATCTCCTGCTCTGCGGGCTTCTCATCTGCGCGCTGGGCGTCCTTTTCGGCCTGGTGCAATCCATGCAGATCTCCCGACTCCCCGTTCACAAGTCCATGAAGGACATCTCCGAACTCATTTATGAAACCTGTAAGACCTATCTTATAACGCAGGGTAAATTCCTGGCCATCCTCTGGGCTTTCATCGCCGCCATAATGGTGTGGTACTTCAGTCTGAACCCCGCGATGACCGCTTTCAAGATCCTAATTATCGTCATTTTTTCCATCGTCGGCATACTGGGTTCCTACTCGGTGGCGTGGTTCGGCATACGCATTAATACCTACGCCAATTCCCGCACGGCCTTTGCGGGTCTCAAAGGTCTGCCCTATCCGACCATGGCTATACCGCTCAAGGCCGGCATGAGCATCGGCATGCTTCTTATCAGCGTTGAGCTGATCATGATGCTGTTCATCCTGCTGTTTGTACCGGGCGATTACGCCGGTCCGTGTTTCATCGGCTTCGCCATCGGCGAATCGCTGGGCGCGGCCGCGCTCAGGATAGCCGGCGGCATATTCACCAAGATCGCCGACATCGGTTCAGATTTGATGAAGATCGTCTTCAAGATCAAGGAAGATGATATCCGGAACCCGGGCGTTATAGCCGACTGCACCGGCGACAATGCCGGCGATTCCGTGGGGCCCACTGCTGACGGTTTTGAGACCTATGGCGTGACCGGAGTGGCCCTCATAACCTTCATACTGCTGGCGGTTTCCCCGGAAGTATTCATGAGAAGCGGGTTGACTGAGGAGTCGGCTGTCGCGGCTTCCAGGACCACTCAGATACAGTTGCTGGTCTGGATCTTCGTCATGCGCATAGGCATGATAGTAACCAGCGCCTTTTCTTACTGGGTCAACGGTCTCATCACGCGAGCGATGTACGGCGCGGCTAAAAAATTCAACTTCGAGCACCCGCTCACTATGCTGGTGTGGCTCACCTCTTTTGTCTCGATCGCGATGACTTACCTGCTTAGCTACCTGCTGGTCCCGGAGCTTGGCGACGGCACGCTCTGGTGGAAACTGTCCACTATCATCACCTGCGGTACCATCGCCGGCGCGCTTATCCCTGAGCTGGTCAAAGTGTTTACCTCCACCAACTCCTCCCATGTGCGCGAGGTGGTTTCAGCTTCCAAGGAGGGCGGCGCCTCTCTTAACATACTGTCCGGTCTGGTCGCGGGAAACTTCAGCGCCTACTGGATGGGCATGGCTATCATAGCCTTGATGGCCTCAGCCTACGCGGTCTCCACGCTGGGGCTGGCGGCGCTGATGGCGTCCCCCGCTATTTTTGCCTTCGGCCTTGTGGCTTTCGGCTTTCTGGGCATGGGCCCGGTCACCATAGCTGTTGACTCATACGGCCCCGTCACCGATAATGCGCAGTCGGTCTATGAACTTTCCGCCATAGAGACTATTCCCGGCATCAAGGAGGAACTGAAGAGAGACTTCGGTTTTGAGCCGGATTTTGAAAATGGTAAGAAATTTTTGGAGGAGAATGACGGTGCGGGCAACACCTTCAAAGCTACCGCTAAACCTGTTCTGATCGGTACGGCAGTAGTTGGCGCCACCACGCTGATATTCGCCATCATACAGATGCTGAAGATCAAGTACGGCGTTCTGGGTCCGGAAGGCATCTACGAGGGGCTTTCCATTATGAACCCGTTGTTCCTGTTGGGCCTCATCACCGGCGGCTCAATCATATACTGGTTTACCGGGGCTTCCATACAGGCCGTTTCCACCGGTGCTTACCGGGCGGTAGAGTTCATCAAGAAGAACATAAAGCTTGAAGGCGGCGGCGAGAGGGCCTCCGTTGAGGACTCAAAGAAGGTCGTGGAGATCTGCACCCAGTACGCTCAGAAAGGTATGTTCAATATCTTTATGGTCGTGTTCTTTTCCACACTTGCCTTTGCCTGCGTGAACCACTACTTCTTTATCGGTTATCTTATCTCCATCGCCATCTTCGGTCTGTATCAGGCGATATTTATGGCTGACGCCGGCGGCGCCTGGGATAACGCCAAGAAGCTGGTGGAAACTGAATTGAACATGAAAGGCACGCCGCTCCACGACGCTACTATAGTCGGAGACACCGTAGGGGATCCTTTCAAAGATACCTCCTCGGTGGCCATGAACCCGATCATCAAGTTTACCACGCTGTTCGGACTGCTGGCCGTGGAGTTGGCCGTCACCATGGATCCGAAGATGAGCCGTGTGCTGGCTGTGGTCTTTTTCCTGATAAGCGTGGTTTTTGTCTGGCGCTCTTTCTATTGCATGCGCATAAAGAGCGAATAGTTATACAGCATAAGTCGTATGATCAGAGGATTGGACGATTGAAGGATAGCAGATATAAGGAATTCTTCATCCTCCAATCCTCTTTAATATGTTCCTATTTAAAAAAATCCTTACCCCGTTCCTGCTGCCGCCGGGAATATTTTCGGCGCTGGCTCTCTGCCTGGCCGTACTGAAGTTCAGAAAAGACCGTAAACAGGCGCTGGTCTGGGCCGGTTTCGCTCTGCTGATCTGGGGCGCGTCAATAAAACCCATAGAGGATTTCGCGCTCACCAGACTTGAGTATTCCTATCTTCCTCCTTCGGAACTGAGGGCCGACGCTGTAGTGCTCCTTGGCGGGGGGATACGGGAGGGGGCTCCTGAGCCTTTTGGCATACCGGAGCTTTCCTGCGTATCGCTTGAAAGGGCTCTGGCGTCTGCCCGGATATACCATCGGTATAAACTGCCGGTGATTGTTACCGGCGGGGCTGTGTTTTCCAGCGGGTCCGAGGCCAGCGCGATAAAAAAGCAGCTAATAAGCCTGGGTGTGCCGCAGGAAAAGGTATTTACCGAAGAGCTCGCCCGCGATACCAGGGAGAACGCTGTCTTCTCAAAAAAGATCTGCGATGAGAAAGGATATAAACAAATAGCGATAGTAACTTCTGCGTACCATATGAGGCGCGCCGTCTGGAGTTTTGAAAAAGCGGGTTTTAAAGATATTGTTCCTTATCCAGCGGCATATAAAACTTCAAAACTTGCGAAGTATTATTATGTAGATTTTCTGCCCGGGAGTCTTGAAAATCTCAGGATGGCTATTCAGGAATACTTAGGACTGGTTTTTTACAAGATCAGCTACCAGGGATAGTGAGTAGGGCAACATGTGGCCATTGGCTGCTTGATGCTTGTTGGGCATAATGCGTGGTGCGGGTGTGTGAGGCAAAGATGTCGGGCCCATTGACTGGCAGGGGGAAAGTTTGTAGATTACAT
>CAIPTO010000086.1 GCA_903867985.1 uncultured Elusimicrobia bacterium
GATTATGCGCTGCAACTGGAGGTAGGGGAACTTACGCCGCCGCTGATGTGGGGATTCTTTAACCGCCGAGATTTGGGGAACTTACCGGCGCTCCCCTCATACAACCTGATGCGGCCCATATCTTATTTCGGGTATCATTATGCAGCAAACCTGTCTGGGATGATAATTAATTTTATTTTATCCTTAATCATTGCGTTGCTCGTTGTGGCGCTTATGGAAGGTTTCAATATCTCACTGCTGGCTGGTATCGCGCTCTCGCTCCCGTTAATCTTCCTGGCCGTGACGCTTAATTTCCTCGTTCTTTTTAATATCGGGCTGCTGGCATTTTATATTGAAGAAGTTTCTCCTGTTTTCTGGATCTATCAAAAACTGCTTTTTGTTATAGGCGGACTATTTATCCCGCTGGATTTCTTTCCCGGATGGCTGAGAGATGTGATCAAATATCTTCCCACCGCTTTTATCCAGTATTATCCTCCCAGGGTGGCCATCGATATTAATTGGAAACAATATCTATGGGTTGCCGCATGTCAATTAGGCTATATCGGGCTGTTTGCGCTGATCGCCACGGCAACATATAATGCCGGGATCAGGAAGCTGGAGGTTAACGGTGGCTGAGCTGACTGACGGATTAAAGATCTGGCTGGCTTATTTCCGGCTGCACTATCGCGCGTCGCTGGCCTATCGCAAGTCGTTCTGGCTGCAAATCGTAGGGATGTTCCTGAATAACACTGCTTTTGTTATAATTTGGGGCGTGTTCTTTAAAACATTTCCCAACTCGCTGGCTTCGCACGGGATAACGATGCCGCACGCTTTTCTGTTGTTCGCGCTTATGTCTTCCAGTTATGGTTGCGTCAGTCTGCTGTGCGGCGGGGCTTTTACTTTGAGCGACCAGATCGTACAGAATAGGCTGGATACCATATTGATACTCCCCCGCCACCCCTATTTCCTTACGCTGTTGTCGAAGTCCTATGTGTCTGGCTGGGGGGATTTCGCGTTCGGGTTGCTGCTTTTTTTAATTTCACAACAAATAACAGTAGTCGTGTGCGGATTGTTCCTTTTTTTTACTGTAACCAGCTGCGCGGTGCTTACGGCAACAATAATGATACTGCAGAGTCTGAGCTTTTTTATGGGGAATTCCGAGCAAGTTCACCGGCTGGGAACTATGGGCATGATCACTTTTGGTGCCTACCCGGAGGAAATATTCTCAAATGCGGCCCGGTTCTGTATGTATACCATACTTCCGGTGGGGATATATATCTACCTCCCTGTAAAGACGGTGTTGCATCCATCCTTCTTTTTATTTGCTTGTGTGATAGCTTCTTCTGTTTTTGTCGTGCTGCTCTCGATAAAAGTGTTCAATGCCGGTTTGTGCCGCTATGAATCCGGTAACCAAATGGCGGCGTTGAAATAGCAATTTTTCCACAGGGACTGCTTGACTTTAAAAGCTATTACAAGGCGGTGGCTCCCCGCTGAGCTGGGCTATGGCGGCGTTCTAATTGACTCTTTTCCCTTCATGTCGTTTTGGTGTCCACCTGGGTGTCCATCGGGCACTAAAAACAGGTAATACCGGATAAAGTGGGGGAGGGGGTAAAAGTGGATTTCACGACGAGGGTTAAGACCTAGTAAGATTGGATAAAGTCGTCTGTGGCCTGTGTAAGAGAGGCGCTCTACCGCTGAGCTAACCGCGCATTAGTCCTTAATTATATAATATGCGTGGGGAGCAATATGAGAAAATTCCACAAACCGGGTCTGAGCCATTCAGTATTGGGAAGAGCCTCCCTTGCTTTTATAGGCGCTATGAAACTGGCGCAGATGGCCGAAATGTCCGAGGATGAGTTCGAAAGCATCCTTAAAAAGATAGAGAACAACAGGTTTTTCCAATTGCTGAAAGCGTCTGGAGCCGTCCATCTGGCCGAATTCCCCAATGCGCGTTACGCTTCCCGTCTCTATGCAGGTTACGGTCTTAAGTTGTCGTCCGGCGACCTGCCGGAACTGGCTGATGGTAAAGGCGATCTGGTCGGCTTGATAAAAGGCATCGGCCAGGAAAAATTTGAAGCATGTTTCCTTAAAGACGCCGTTATGAGCGACGTAGAACGGGCCGAGGAATGCAATATCACAGCGGCAGACGTCGCCCGTCTGCGGGATTTCGTGAACCGCGCCTTTATACAGGCTGAATTTGAGGGCAAGGCTGCGGCGCCGGATTCCAAAGTGTTCAGCGCCGTGGCCGGCATAGGGATTGAAAACGGCGTACCGGTAGTGGCCTTCTTTCACCGGGAGATATGGAAAGGTCGTTACAAAGTGAATGGAGAAAAGTTGTCGGAAATACTAAAGGATATCCCCGCGACCGAGCAGTCAGGCGTGGAGAAACTGCTTAGACGCATGGAGCTTGTTGATAAGCGTAAATCCACGCTTCACCGGGCGCTTGAGATATTGATAAACACACAGGCGGATTACCTGCTGACCGGTGAACCCGGTCGCCGCCGGCCGCTATTGCAAAAAACTCTGGCCATGAACCTTGAAGTGCATTCCAGCGTTCTTAACCGTCTAATTTCAAATAAGTCGATACAGTTGCCGTGGGGAACCGAAGCGCCAATGTCGGTACTGCTGCCCAGTTCCAAAGCCGTGAACCTGGAGCGGCTTTATGTGATAGCCGTTGAAAACCCGGAGCAGACTGACACCGAACTTTGCGCCGAGCTTAAGATTCGCCACGGTGTTGAGTTATCCCGCCGTTCCGTGGCGCAGTACCGCAAAGACCTCTCGCTGTAATAGTCCCAAAACCCCTCAATTTTTTTCGAAATACATGAATGGTTCCAAAACGGGACGATTTAACATCTCCTTTTTTATAGGTAAAATTCCCATTTCGGGAAAATAGGGCCCAAAGTGAGCCTATTTTACCATTCTTAATCCATCCTCCAAAATAGCTAAAACCGTGTATTCTCCAATGAAAACGGGCGAAACTCGACCTTAGCCCGATTTTGGCATAAAAATTGCTCTGTGCGAGGTGTAGGCAGCTAACTTGTAACAACTAAAAATGCAGGCGGAGAAAATATGCTAAAGCCATCAAACTACAACTTTTTTACGGAAACCGACGATAATCACCTACTGCTTTATAATGCCAAAACCGGGGCATTTGCGGCTGTGCCTATTACGGCAAAAAGTGACATTGAATATCTGTTGAAGAGTCCATGCGAAAGGAACTCTGGGGACAAAGAAATTCTTGGTAATTTAAAAAAAGGCGGATTTTTGGTTGAGTCTGGTATTAATGAATTCAATGAAATAAAACAGGTTTACGAAAACTATAAGAATGACAATAAAAAAATAATCCTTACGCTCCTTGCGTCGGAAACATGCAATTTTAACTGTCCGTATTGTTTCATCTATGACCGCAGGGGGTTCAATATGAAACCCTGGGTTTACGATGCCGTACTGAAATACATAGAAAAAAATGCCGGAGAAAACGCTAAAGTCAAGATCAACTGGTTCGGCGGAGAGCCGACCCTTGACCACAAGAACATTGTTGATTTTTCCCAGCGGCTTAACAAGCTGGCTGAGGCGCGAAAATTTGAAACAAAAATATACACGATGGTGACCAACGGATACCTGCTGACAAAAGAAAAACTTGAAACATATGTGGGCTTAGGTATCAATATGTTTCAGGTCACACTGGACGGGAATGAAGTATCGCATGATAAAACCAGATGTCTGGTTAACGGCGGAAAGACTTTTAGCACGATCTGGCAAAATCTGGTAGACATGAAATCATCCAGCGGCCAATTCGATATGGCTATCCGCGTTAATTTTCTAAAGGGCATGGAACCTGAGATCCAGGATTTGACCGGGAAGTTTGCCGCAACATTCGGCAATGATGAAAGGTTCTCGATATACTTCAGGCCTGTCTACAACTTTGAGACCAAACGCGACGATATATGCGCGCTGCAAGACGATATATATTCACTTGAAGACGGCGTTAACCTGCAGATGAAATACAATCTTCAGGCCGCCGAAGCTACAGGGACGCTTAGGACCAAGTTTCTCCTATCTAACCCTGTTCCCCATCCAATCCCGGGCTGGTGCGACACTGAAAAGAAGAACTTCTGGGTAATTGGAGCGGACGGACTTCTTTTTAAATGCGATTCGTATATAGGAACTAAAGAGCAGGCGGTCGCGCGGCTCGCAGAAAATGGGGATGTGGAACCGTTGCCTGGTGCGTATAACTGGAACAAAAACATTTACGAGGACGAAAAAAATACAAAATGCCTGACCTGTAAAATATTACCGTTATGTCAGGGCGGCTGCCCAAGACTGCGCAAAGAGGGCAGAATGGTCTGTTATCTTAATGAGGCGCATATCAAAACGGCTTTGTTGAAAACCCATGCTTTCAATGTAAAACAGTCGGCCAGCCTCGCCAAATAGAGGGAAGGAGATCATATGTTTACATGGTATCAGAATCCGATGGTAAATATGGAAGCGGTAGAATGCGGGAGTTTCGCCGGGGCCTGCTGTCTGTCCGGATGCTGCTGTAAAGATAACAGTGGCTCATCATCTGGACATTAAGATTGAAGTGGTGCGGAAAATTTGTCCGGGCGGCACGGCGCAAGATAATGACGGTGCGCGCGGGGATAATGGAGTAAAAATATCGGCAGAAGGAGAAAAGAATGTTTACATGGTATCAGAAGGCTATGGGGGATCTGGAAGCGGTGGAATGCAGTAGTTTTGTCGGGGCCTGTTGCTTGTCGGGATGCTGTTGTAAAGACAACTGTTAATGATCCTGACATGTTAGTGATGTGAGAGGTGTCGTAAGGAACTGGAATAGGAGGAGAACATAATGTTTACATGGTATCAGAAGCCGATGGTGAATATGGATGCGGTGGAATGCAGCAGTTATTCCGGCGCGTGTTGTCTCAGCGGCGCATGCTGCAAGGATAATAGCTAAACTGTCCGGAGAAAACCCAATGCTCTCAATACAAAATCTTTCCAAAATGTATCTGGTGAACGGGCAGCGCACAGAAGCGGTGCAGCCATTCAGTATGGATATCGTGCCGGGCAAAGTCTATTGTTTTCTGGGGCCTAACGGGGCGGGCAAGACTACAACAATCAAAATGTTGTGCGGCTTGGTCTCGCCGACAACAGGAACGATAACTTATGACGGCAAAGATTCGGTTGAGAACGGTCGGTTTCTACGGCAGAAATTAGGGGCGGTACTGGAAGGCGCCAGGAACATTCACTGGCGCCTTACAGTACGCGAGAATATTGATTATTTCTGCAGACTGCATGGTTTGGCGAAATACTCTGACCGGGCGGAAAAATATATGCGCATGCTTTTGCTGGAGCAGTATAAAGATACAGAATGTCGCTACTTATCCAGGGGTAATCAGCAGAAAGCGGCACTTGCCTGTACCTTATCGCTGAACGCTGAAATACTGTTACTGGATGAACCGACCCTGGGGTTGGATATAGAAATCGGTAGGACAATAATGGAAGTCATCAACCACGAAAGGGCCAGACAACGCACTATAATAGTCAGTACGCACGATGCGGAATTTATTGAGTTTGCTACCGACGAGGTGGTTTTATTCCGGAAAGGCCAGGTGACCCCGCTTTCCTCCCCCAACAAAATTATAGCGAAGTACGGAAATGGGGACAACAGATTCTCAACAGCCTATTTACAGCTTTTATCAGGACTAAAATGAGCATTCTTATTGCGGGCATAAACGTATTTAAGGGACAATTAATATCCGAGCTTATACTGATGAAACGTTATTGGCTCAATCTGGCGGCTGGAACTGTAAACATGTTTTTATTCCTGATTTTCATTCAATTCGGGATACGCTCTTTCGGCGGCGGGGTTTCGACGGAGTTTTTAGCGGGGAAGATGGGGACGTTGATCGTAGGTTTCTTCTCTTTTTCTATCATTGGAGTGGGGATAACTTCAATTACATCCAGGATCAGCGATAATACTGCGACCGGAATATTAGAACAGACCATGCTTGGTCCGCTTGGAATAGAATGGACCCTGTTTTTCGGTGCGGTAACCCAATTTGCAACGGCGCTTGTTTTGTATCTTTTGCTTCTGCCGATTACGATGTTTTTATGCGGGCATTTTTTCAAACTAAACATGCTACAGTTAGTATTGCTTACAGTACCGTTGTGGCTCGCCAGTTGCGGAGTCGGTTTTGTTCTTGGTGCAGCATCCTTGGTATATAAAAAAACCCAGAATTTCAGCAATTTGATCCAGTTTCTTATTCTTACGCTAATGGTCATGCCGTCTTATCCATTCAGTGGCTACTCATTGTTGCCGATATCTCCTCAGGCCGCGATACTACACAGTGTCATCGTGCTGCATCAGCCGATTGGCTGGGGATGGCTGGCGTATTTGTTCGCGCAAAGTGCGGCATACCTGATTTTGGGAAGTATAATATTCAAGGAGGCTGAGAAGTATGCAAAAGAAAAAGGGATACTTGGTCAGTATTAATGCACTGGCGGCGATGTTTATGCTTGCCGGTATGGCAGTTGCAGCCGAAAAAGATACCAATAAGGATAAGATTGTGGAAAAAATCACGGTCACTGGAAAAACGACAAACATTCAGCTGGAACTTCAGGGTAATACCAGTATTGTTTTCGTGGAAACGGACAATGTGTTCGGAATCATAAACCTGAAATACTCGGGGACGAAAACCAACCCGGTAACTGTTGAGCAGGCGGGAGACACCATAAAGCTCGTACAAAAAAGCGGACACAAGTCATGGTTCAGGCCGGACCCGACAACGGTAAGTTATGAGCTTTTGCTGCCGAAGAAACTCAAGGTGGACATCAGTGCTGACCAGGCTGAGTTTAAAGGTAGTATAACCGCATCAGACTTGCATATTAACGGCGGAAATATTGTTATAGATGAAATGACAGTGATGTCTTCCGGAAACGTGAAAATAAGCGGCGGTGTCGCCCATATAGACATGAAAATAACTGAATGCAATGCTTTAAAGCTGGCTCTTGGCAATGTATCGGGGAAGATAGCGGTTCCTGAGACATGCTCTATTTCCAACGCCGCAGCAGTTTCCACGCTTTCGATCAATAGAACTCCCGCAAGTGCCGGTAAAGATGTAAAAAAAATATCCTGGCGGCGCGGGATGATGGGAACTCTTATAGCAAGCAGCCACCCCGGGATGTTTTATGGTTGTTCAGGGCATTAGGCGGGCGGAGGCTAAATGCCAACAGTAACTTACGCAATGAGGAAGTATAAACTAAAACGTCCAGTAGAGTTGAACATCGCTCGTTAAATATTTAGTTAATCTTCTTCGGGAACGCCCAATTGGGAAATGTGCAAATTGAGTTTTAGTGTCGCGTGGATAATAAGGAAAAAAACAACATGACAAAATCTACAAAAATTCTAACTATTATTAGTCTGTTTCTGGTAGTGGCATGTCTGATATTGGTAGACAATATTGAAGGTTTTTCAAATCTAAAATTAGTATACCGTGTTCTTATAAACGTGATTGGTGTTTTGGGTGCTTTGCGATTAGCTAACTATATAGCTAAGTTTATAGAAAAACATCGCACAAAATAACACATATTTTTTGTTCAAAAGACTGAAAGGATTCCCGTTTTGGGGAAATGCGGCTCAAATTGTGCAATTTCGCCTTTTTGCCCGAGTTGTAAAATCGCAGCAAAAGGCGGATACCGAAAACCATATAAAGCTGGGCCCAGGTTCTAGGTAGGTCAAAAGGCCCTTACGGTATAAGCGTGTTTCGGGTAGACTATAAGCGTAGTGCACCCGGATTTATGCCAGAGCAGGCAGAGAATCAAAATGGCTGACAGGTTACTTGAAAACCAGCCCTAAAAGTGGCAGAATATAGAGAGTTAAGGGGAATAAAATGAAAAACTTAAAAATATTCGTAGTGCTTTCTGGAATAGTGGCGTTATTCTTCGGGCTTACCACAAAACGCCTGGGGGTTACAGGTTTTCAGGAAAAGCTTGGGAAAAGTATAAATATCGAGAATGCTCTGTTTGCTGATGACTCTAAAACCCCACCTGCGAAAAGCGCGCTAGGTTAATGGCGGGGCTGCTTACGGCACACGAAAAAACAAATACTTTCAAAGTGGATGTATGCAGGGAAAGCGTCGCGCTTTCCCTGCTTCTTTTTCTACAATTTTGTACTGGCTGTGCCCCAAAGGATCCGGATATGAAAACAGAAAAAATTCGAGTCGCTTTCAAATATAACAAAGCGGCGGATTATTATGACCCGGTAAACATAAGCTTTGCCCCCGAATATGATTTCCTGGAGAATATTTACAGCACACTGGTGGAATACTCCCCCGAAGGTGAATTAGCCGGTTCTGTCGCAGAAAGTTTTGAGTGGGTTGGTTCCGAAGCGCACTTTAAAATACGGCAGGACCTATTCACTATAGACGGGAAACGCATTGACGCCTATGATGTGGAGCAGTCTTTTAAACGGTTGTTTATCCTCGGAGGAAACACTCATGGGGACTTGAAAGATGTTGTCTGCCCCAATATGGAGCTTAAAAACTTCTCCGATAAATGCCCCGGCATGGAAGTGAGGGACGCGGGCCGGACTTTTGTTTTCAAATTAAAAGAAAAAAAGGTCTTTCTTTTCCCGATGCTGGCATCCATAGATTTCGCTATTATTCCCAGAGATTCCGTAGATAAGGTCACATTTAAGATAAAAGACTATAGGAACACCTCCGGGCCTTATTTTGTTTCCAAAGATTCAGCCACGGGACAAATTGAACTTTCAGCTAATTCCCGCCATTTTCACTATTCAAAGAATATTCCCCAAGAAGTTGTCTTTGTGCCGTCCGGAAAGACAGAACCGTTGCAATCCCTTGATCTGTTTTCAGAAAATAAAGTTGATTTTATTACAACCATCGACTCCATTCCCCCGGATATTATGATTGATTATGCGGAGAAGCATAAAAAAGATGCAACACTGCATTCAACCCACGCCTTAGATACTTTTCTCCTGATCTTTACCGGCAAGGGGCTACACACTTTCTCCGAGCGCGAACGGTTTGCCATTGGGAAGAAGTTCAGAGAGATCTTTCTAGAGCGTTATCTAAAGAAGCCGGGCTATGAAGCCGCGGAGCAGATATTCCCCGCTTTCGGCGGCGGCGGATTGACCATGGAGCAACTTTCTGGGATAGGCGCAAAAATGGCCTCCGCCAGCACATCCGATATCAAGGCAAGAAAGATAAAAGTGTGGAATATAAATTTCACCAACAATTTTGAATCTACGGAAGCGGAATATAAAAGCCTATTTCCCGGGATCGAGTTCCTGAGCATCCGGAAGATACCGGGCCGCGTGGATTACTCCGCCGAGAAGCTGAGCGAGCCAGATTATTATCTTATGCGGACGGATATGGGATTTCAGGAAGACATAAATCTGCTTTCTTATTACCTAGGCATAGATTTCTTTGCTCTTGAAAAAGATACATCAAAACAGTGGCTCCGCAAATATATATCCACACAGGATAAAAAAGAACGCCTGCAGATGGTCAGGGATCTGCATTTCGATACACTATCCAGGGCTGCGGTTATTCCGTTGGCAAAAACCCCGTACACCGCACTGGCCAGAAAACCATGGGTATTTAATATGTCAAAATTACACGCGAATGACCCTATATGGCGGATTTCTCAAAAGTAACGGCCTGGGCGCTAAAAAATACCTCCGGGTTCGATATCTCCATTACAAAGCTTTCATGGATAAATGAGTGGCTCCCCGGTTTTTTTGATTACAGGGCGAAATTCAGAATAGGGAAGGATGTTTATACCGGCCGGGGGATAGACGCGAAAGAGGATACCGCTTGCGATAAAGCTCTGGCGGAGGCGCTTGAGCGCGCCACCGTATCTAACGTACCGTCGCCATGGGCGACAGCCGCATATCCGGACTATCCCGGCGCATCCGAAAGGGCTTACAGAGAACTTGTTTGTATCGACAGAGTGTTATGCCACCATTTTTGTAAAAAGCGATTTAAGCCGGTGGATATTAAAATCTTGAATAGCGGGATCTCGCCAAATAGTCTGAAAAGCGTTTTATCAAAGCAGGGACTTCATCTGGAACTTTGCGAATTGCAGCCGGTTCTTGACGCTTCTGTCGTGGCCGCGTTCATTTGGAGCGAGCGGAGCCACCGGGTTAAAGGGATAGTGAGCGGTTTCGGTTGTGAAAAGAAGTTAGCCGATGCCGCTGTACATGCGATTATCGAGTGCTTAAGGACCGCTGTTGCCGTCTTTTGCGGGAATCTTGCTCCGGAACCTTGGGAACTCCGGTGTGTTCCCGGTAATCCGCGTTGGCATTTCTGGATGGCCCAAAAAGAGGAAGCCAAAGATTTTCTGATAAATAGTCTTTTGCCCGCCTGTGCCAGCCAGGATGCCCCCTGGAATACAGAGAGGATATCATTCAAGGATGTCTCGCTGTTAGAAATATCTTCGCTTGCGCCACATATTCCGGATTTGCCGGTCCGAATAGTTCAGGCTTCTTCGGCAATAATGCTTAAGCCTCAGTTCGGCGTGATTTCTAGGGATGAGCAGTTCCTGCAACGTCTGGAAAGGTTTGCGGGGACC
>CAIPTO010000087.1 GCA_903867985.1 uncultured Elusimicrobia bacterium
CCAATATCCTTGCCTGTGAAATGAAGTTCCTGTATACTATTCATAAGGGTTATCCTCCTATTGTTTTCTAAGCAACTACATTGGAGGATAATCCCTTTTACTTATGCAAGTTAAAAATTACACACACTATCGTACATTACCACTTCCTTTAAGGCCCTTACGCGCGCAAATTATCCCGTCCTGTATAATTAAGAGATATTCTGTAGCCGAGATCTGTTGACATTCTGGCCTCCGGAAATTAAACCTGGAGGAAGAAGAATGAAAACGAAAAAGGGTACATTAGGTGTAGCCGAGAAACTGGAAATAGTCCAGACCCGGCAGCAGGGTCTTTCCCTGAGTGATGTCGGGACAATGTATGGCGTACATCCGACCATGGTGTCCAAGTGGACATGTTCTTATGAACGCAACGGGATTGCCGGGCTGGAATCAGGGTCGAAGGGCCGGGCGCGACAATTCAGCCCCAAGGTAATGGCAGCGGAACAGATAATACAGGATGTAGTGAAGGCCGAGCCCGATGCAGGGATAAGTAAGGTTCAGGGCGTATTGTACCGTCAGGGATTTCTAAGTATGGCCCGGGAAACGGTGCGTAAGTTGCTACGCCGCAACGGCGTGGGCCCGCAGGAAGTGAAGTTGAAACGCCGTAACAAGCCGGTTAAGGTAAAAAGCTTCGAGCGTGCCTGCCCCAACGACCTTTGGCAGACGGACATAATGACATTCATGCTGAAGGGTCAGTACCGGGTCTACCTGATCGGGTTTATGGATGATAATAGCCGGTTCATGGTGGGCTGGGGCCTCTACCGGTTCCAGAAGGGCGACAATGTGCAGGAAGTGTTCCGCGCCGCCATAGAGAAACGCGGGATGCCGAAGGAAGTGCTGAGCGATAACGGGCGGCAGTATCACACCTGGCGCGGTAAGAGTAAATTCACCACGATGCTGACGAAACTGGGGATCCGGCATATTCGCAGCCGGCCGTATCATCCGCAGACGTGCGGCAAGATAGAGTCATTCTGGCGCAATCTGTACCAGGAATGCCTGACAAAAGTTCCGCTGGCTACGTTTGAAGAAGCCGAGGCGAAAATAGGAGAATATATAGAGTATTACAACTTCAAGCGTCCGCATCAGGGTATAGGAAATCTGATCCCCTCTGATCGGTACTACGGGGTGGCAGGGCAGGTGAAGCAGATAATCGCCGGGAATACGGCGGCGGTGCAGGAAGCCATGCCGACGGCGGCCGGTTATACGCCACCGACATACATTGTAGGGAATATAGGCGGGAGAGAATTGCGGCTGGTTGCAAAAGATGCGCAAGTTACGCTAAGCGCGCCGGTCGGCACAACGGAGGAAAAAGGCAATGGGGAAGCAGACAAAATTATCGAGTCCGCAGGAACGGCTGGAGCTGATCCTGCTGGGGATAGGCCGTCAGCAGACGGTGGAGAACCTATGCAGCCAGGCGGGAGTGTCGCGGGAACTGTTTTACCGATGGATGAAGCTGGTACAGACAGCGGCGCTGCAGGTGCTGGAAGCCAAGTTGCCGGGGCCGAAGAACCTGTCCGCGTCCCCGGAGAAACAGTTACAGAAGCTCCAGGAACAGTTGAACCGGCAGGGAGCGGAGCTGGTGAAGTTACGCAAGGAGCGCAATTACCTGAAGCTGGTGGTGAAAACAGCGCAGCGCATAATCCGGCGTAACGCCTGGGGGCCGTTCCCGAAGGCGGATGTTAAAAAAAAAGATATGCGTCCAAGGAAACCCGCGGGCTATACTTTGCCGAATGGTTAAAAGAGAAAGCGCATGGGGTCCGGGCCGGTGTTTTCGCAGCATGCTGGGGAATAAGTACCGGGACACATTGGCGGTGGGTAAGCGGGAAATGCAGCGATAACAGGAAGACGGTTATGAGGATATCCGAGGCAGTAAAACAGCGCGTTATAGACCTGGACCGTCGGTACCGGTCCACCTGGGACGTGCGTTCCATCGCGCATGTGATAGGCATCGGCCATAATAGCGTGGCGAAAATTGTGCGTGAGGCGCGCGGGCCGAGGCCGAAGAAGACCGAACGCCCGCATAATGGCCGGACGCATATCAATTACCGGGATGTAATGTGGTCCTCGGATTTTCTTGCGATTCCCGGCGGGAAACTCCTGAAAACGCTCGACGAGATGTCGATATATAAACTGGGGTGGGATATAGTGGATTCGGAGAGCGCAGAAGAACTGGTAAAGCACGCGGAAGGAATAGTGGGATCCATGGGGCGGGCACCGTTGGTCTGGAAGTTTGATAATGGCGGCGCGTTTAAGAGCCAACTGTTCCAGGACTTTCTGGCAAAGCACAAGATAATCCCGTATCCGATCCCGCCCCGTGCGCCTTGGGTAAACGGGCGGACCGAGCGTGATAACCAGGAAATCGAGAACTGGTTGCTGACGCTGGAGGGCCAAGAGGTAAGCCGTGAGGAGTTGCGGCGGGAAGTAAACGAAGGGATGCTGATGCTGAACTATGTAAAACCGCGCGCTGTCCTTGGTTATCGTAAATCTGCGGCGGTTTACTTAAATGGCGATAGTGTGACTGAAGGAATGGACCGGGAGTGGCTGGCCCTTAACCTGGAGGATGTAAAGTGTCAGCTGGGGTGGAACGGCTGGACAGTAAACCGGCGAATCCACCGGAAGGCAGTACGGCAGGTATTATTGAAGTGGACGTTAATGGAGGAGTGGGAAGAAGTCCCGGAAGATGCTAGAATTGTCAACAGATCTAAGCAGTAAAACATCTCAGATTAAACTGGACAGGACATCCGCGCTTCAGCAGAACCTGGGTGTCTTCCGGATTTAACGCCGCCAAACTCACCCTGCCCCCGGCCTTAAGCATTTCCGCCAGTTTCACGGGGACCTCGTCCAGGCAGCCATTCATCCCGTTAAACAGCAGGGACGTTTTCCCCAGGCCAATAACATTCAGATATTGGCTGGCGCGATATTCGATCATTACAAAACCACCTTTTCGCTTTTTTCGCACGGTTTGGGTTGCAGGCCGTTCTTTGCGAACTTCTCACAGATACGGTTCTTATCTTCGCTTTCGGTGGTCTTGGGGTCCATTTTATAGGTCAGTTCATACGCCGCCGCCGCATCCCCGAACCTTTTCAACTGTAGAAGTGCCCGGCATTTATTTAGCTGCATATACGCTTTAGGAATAAGCGCGAACGCTTTATCAATATCCGCCACAGCCCATTCATATTTCCTGAGCTGGATCTCGGTCGCCCCGCGGCCGAAGTATGTGCCGGCCACAAAGTCACGATCTCCATCATCAAGGTCCTCAGGTTTAACGCCTTTAGGGAAAAGCCGCTCTATATACAGAACGACCCCGTTGAAACTTTTATAGGCAGATTTATAATCCCGGTTCCAGAAAGATATCTGTCCCTGGTACACCTGGATTACATGACCCTGGGTTTCCTTGAGTTCGGGGAATTCTTTTACCATCGTATCCAGGTTAGTCTGGGCGGATTTTAGATCCCTCTTTCTTAAGTCCTCGGTAACTTTTCCGATATAAGTCTTGGCCCGCGACTGACCCATTAATTTGCGCAGTATCCCCCATGTATCTTCGACATCGGCTTCGAAATTTCCGACCTCGATTTCTACAGGGACGGGCACATTTTGTGCAACAGCCTTGCCGTCGTTGGCGGCGGCAGGTAGAACGGCGAACATCAGGGTAAATAACAGTTTCATTTTAATTCCTCCTTAATTTTTTACGGACACTATCCTACTGACCCACGGGCCTGCAAAGATTCGCATTGCAGTCTGTATACGGGTGGCAGATGTCAGGTGAAATATACGCCACGGGGCCATTACAGTCACAGGGCATTATAGTATCAAAGACACACCAATCCGTAATACAGGTGTTGATGCCGCAAAGATAGCCGGTGCAGGGCGACCCCTTATGCATCCCCATTACAGGCAGCGCCTCGAACTCCATACGGTCCTTGGCTTTCTCCAGGGTTAAAACATCACCCTCCGTAAGGTTTAACGACTTTATTATGCTTTCATTATTCATTTTACTATTTCCTCCCCTGATTGCGTTTTGCGCTTGCTGCCTGGCAACATGGCTATTTCACCACCTACACCCCGTACAGAGCAATTTTTATGCCAAACCGGGGAAACCGGCAGATTTCTCCTTTTCTCATAGGGAAACATGAATTTTTAGTTATTTGGAGGCTGAATGAAAAGCGGTACAAAAAGGCCCGATTTGGACCGCATTTTCTCAAAACGGGAATTTTCCCTATGAAAAACACAAGCCCGAATCGGCCCGTTTTGGGACTATTACATATCTCATGCGTTTTTTTAAGTAATTTTAAGACTCTTGGGGGACTACTCCGGTTACCAATGCCGCGACAGGTCTTTGCGGTACTGCGCCACGGAACGGCGGATAATTTAATACCGGGGATTTTTGGGGCTTTTACCTAATTTATGGGCGGGTTAATACGCTACACCATGAGAGGGCGGGGACAATTAAGGCGGCGAATGCCGGGGCTGACCGGCTTGGCCGGGCTGTACCGGCATTTGCCTACCTTATTGCTGTTTGCAGTTTCCGCCTCTTCGCCGGTGGCGACAAAACAATAGCAGGAAGGCCCACCGTGGCGCGAATGCGCCGGGGTGGGGCTTTTATCAACCGGGGCCACCGACATAAATGCTGTTGAACATTATCAGTAACAGGCCCGCGACGGGAGCGGATTCGTTCAATCCGCAGCATTTTCCAATCCAAGGATGAGCATGAGATCTCTCGTCGGTGCTCCGTCGCAAACTTTTTAACCAAGCCTCCATTTCTGAATGTTTGTGCGCCTTTCGGCAGCACTTCCCTGAACAATTTAGCCTTTGCGTCCTGCA
>CAIPTO010000088.1 GCA_903867985.1 uncultured Elusimicrobia bacterium
ATCTGTTGGCAGCGAGTACGCTCGCCTGAAGGCGTTCACGGCTTCGTTGCTTGCAGGCACATAGGTGGAAGCGAGTGGGTTCGGAATAACTACACATCGGCCCCGGTCAACCGCAAACCGTGTAGCCAGCGCATCCTCAGTCGTTTGGGACATTGGGGCAAGAACCGTAGCGTGACGTGCAGCAAAGTGAGGTGGTCGGGAGAGTCTAGACCGGTATTAGGCTCTTCCTAAGGTGGATTGCATCACTCTGCTCCTGCCACCTTCGTAACAATTTGCCATCCCTTCCGAATATACTTCCTGCGGGGTTTTATAATCCAGAGACTGATGCCGCCGCTCCGTGTCATAAAATCCGAAGTACTTACCTAAGCCGGTTTTGCACTCCGGAATATTCTGGTACTGACGCAGATATATATCCTCGTACTTCACTGACCGCCACAGCCGTTCTATAAAAATATTATCGTAAGCCCGGCCGCGCCCGTCCATACTGATTTTAACATTATTTTCAAGCAGTCTGCTTGTAAAACTTTCACTCGTAAACTGGCTGCCCTGATCGCTGTTGAAGATTTCCGGCAGTCCATATAGCCTTAGGCTCTCCTCAAGGGCTTCCACGCAGAACCCGCTCTCCAGTGTGTTAGACAGCCGCCAACTCAACACCCGCCGGCTGTACCAGTCTATAACCGCCACCAGGTAGGCGAACCCGTGCGCCAGCCGGACATAAGTGATGTCGACGCTCCAAACCTGGTTTACACGGACTATCTCCACCCCGCTCAGCAGGTACGGATATATCTTGTGCGCCGGATTCGGCTTGGACAGGTTCCTTATGGGGAATAGAGCCATTATCCCCATACGGCGCAGCAATGTGCGGACATGATCTTTGCCGACCTCGTATTTCTCATCCTTTTGCAGATACGCCGTCATCCGCCGTACGCCGTAATATGGCCTGGCCGTATACTTCTTATCCAGCAGCGTCATTATATCCAGATCCGTCTGGCTTACCGGCACCGGCTCATAGTATAGCGTGGACTTGTTTATCCCAAGCAATGCGCATTGCCGGGTCTGACTGTATTGCGTGTCCTTCTTGTCAAAGAGCGCTATCCTGACCTTTACTCCAAAATTTCCAATTTTTTTTTAAGCCAGTCCCGTTCTATAGTCAATTCGCCGATATTCTTATGCAGGTCGTCTATCTTTTCCCGCGTCTCGGCTTCTTTATAATCCTTCTTGGAATCAAAAATACTGACACCTTTTTCCAGAAGCTCATGTTTCCAGCGGGTCACCATATTCGGGTGCACCCCGTATTTGGAGCCAATCTCGGCCATCGTCTTTTCGCCTTTATAGGCTTCCAGCGCCGCTCGCAACTTTATCCCTGCCTCTATTTTTTTACGCATTTTGCTGACCTCCTGCTAATGTATTTTAACTTTTAAAATACACCTTAAGTCAGCCTAAAAATCGGTCCAGTTTTCCCCGACCATTTCATTGGGAGATGCCGGCTAGCTTTTTCCAGTCGGTGAACCCGCTGTTCATACTGATACTTGCGCCGTTCTTCTCTAAGTTGTGGGTGAGGCTGGGCGAGGCGCAGAAAGAGCCGCCAAGCCCGATAAAGTTCGTATGGGGGCTGGGGCTGCTGGCTATAGGCTTTGTGGTGATG